>JAUXFF010000116.1 GCA_030620155.1 Candidatus Cloacimonadota bacterium
AATCGTTATTAGCTGATTGGGTTTCCAAATCTAATTGTGATAAAGTCTGGCTGATAGAATTAATCACATAGATATCAGCTTCCAGAATAGAAATTACTACTAATAATAACATGAAAAATAATTTTCTCATTTTTTCAAATCCTCTTTTTATTTTGTATATTGAGTTCTGCAAAATTTCTAAATTATTTGATAACAATAGGTTAAAGTCACAAAAACCATCCTGACAACCTCCAGCCCGAAATATGGTTGTTTTCTTATTCATAATCCTATTCTATAAACTGTTTTGTAGTAATTGTAAACCGTTAAAACGGTTATTGAGAGTTTTTCGGTCTCATTAACCACCAACTTAAGTTGGTGGTTAATATGAGGGTGGCAACCACCAACCGTTTCAACGGTTTTATAAATTTTCTTTAATTCTACTGAACTCATTATATTGTATATTGAAACTTAATACCTGTATACCAATTAAATCCCGGTCTTGGTGTAAGCAGGTATATTTCATATTCTTTATCAAAAATATTATTGGCTTTAAGATAAACCTGTGCTTCCCATTTATTTTTTTTAAATAAATACGATAAATTTCCATCAGCAAGCCCATAAGCTGACAACATCTTATAATCGTTGTATCTACTGGTCCTCTGTTTGCCCAACCTGGTGTAAGATATTTTTAAATTGAGATTTTTATACTCCAGAGAAGTAAAAATTACTGTTTTACTGAAAGGAGTGTAGGTTAAAAAATGATCATAAGTATTGGCTGGAGAACCATCCTCATTTTTAGTTTTATCTAATGCACTTGTTCTCAACCAGAAAAATCCTGTTTTAAAATATTTTAAAAATTTAATCTCAGTTTCCATTTCAAAATTAGATATTTCCGCATCTGCAATATTATCCGGTTTCCAGGAATTGACTGAACGAAACCAGAAGATCAAATCTTCGATTTTATTGTAATGATAACTAACTTTCAAAAAATTTTCAAGATAGGAAATATGAGCAAATACATTCCATCCCAGAGAAATTTCAGGTTCCAATTCCGGATTTCCAATTGTTTGAGAATCCCCTTTCCAATACAGATCATAAAAAGAAGGAAGGGAATAAGAATTTGCCATACCTCCTCCACATCTGATCTTATACCAGTTTTCATATTCAATACATCCATCAATTCCCCAACTTAGAAAATCCTCAAAATCAACTGAATCTGAATAAGTGGGAGAATCATACCTGAGAGAAAAATTCTGTTGAAATTCAAAAGGAAAAAGGTCTTGTTTCAAATTAATATTTGTAAAACCATCAATATTTGTTTTTGTTACAGGCTTTATCGAATTAGCTTGTGAATTCTTATCCTTATATTCAAATTCTTCTTTTAAAGCATCCAGACCAAGAGTAGATTTAATCCTTTTCTTTTTTTCATATATACAGGATATTTTTAATCCTTTTTTTGTAAAATATGTTTCTGCAATAGTATTGTAAACAGGTAAAGTTGATTCAGTGTTTTCGAAACGGGTATATTCATCAAAATAGAATAAATCAGTACTTATTTGAAAAGAAGTGAAGAATTTTTTCAGGTTTACATGATGGCGTATTATATTTCCTTCCATAAAAGCTTCATCATTCATATTTATCGAATTAATCGGTCCGGGTAATTCCTTATAAAAGTCATTGTATAATAATGAATATCTCGACTCCAGAAAACTATCGGATGAAATCGAAAAACCAGCATCCCAGGAGGAATTTTTATTATTCTCTCTTGTTTTCGTTTGAGTTGAATCAGTTAAAGCATACAAGTATTCATAATCATTCTTTGCATAACTTTTCGAAACAGAAATAAAAGTTAAAAAATGAGGATGAACAATTGAATTTTCCAGAAGGAACTTATTGTATCCAAAAGACCCGAATGAATTTGAAATCGATGATATAACACTAAATTTGTGGTTTTTACTGAGATTCTTTTCCGGAATCTGTTGTTTGGTTATAATATTTACAGCACCACCTATAGAGCCTGCACCTATTAAAGAAGCAGCGTTATTTTTAACGATCTCAATTCTTTCTATAATTGAAACAGGTATAGAAGAAATATCAAAATTCTGTCCGTTCATATTCAATGGAATTCCGTCCAGCAAAATCAAAGTATGTTTTGTATTATGACCTAAAATTGAAATATAAGCAGTCTCACCTGATAATTTTGAACCCTTAATGTTTAAATCCGCTCTATTTTCCAAAACATCCGATATATTTTCAAAGCTTGAATTTGTCTGGTCTATTTCGATCACTATTTTTTCGGATTTGTTAAAAATAGTGGAGTTATCGTATTCTTCAGAGACTTTGATGCCTGGAATAAGGATTGTTTGTTTTTCTAATACTACATTTCCGGGTACATCTTCAGCTTTTATTTTTTTATCTTCATATCCTATTTTATGAAATAAAACTGTATCCTTTTCAGAAATATTATTGAGATTAAAATATCCATTTTTGTCAGAAAAAAAAGCTCTATATGGAGTTGTTATTATCACATCTCCAATTGGAATCTTCTCATTATTCTGTACTCTTCCGTTAATATCAAAGGAATAGAGATAACTCACCAATAAATTCAAAATTAATAAAAGATAGAGTTTATTTAACATTTTTTACCGGGATAAACAAGATTAGGTTTACCGGAAACCGGGTTCCGGATAATTTCCAGGTTGGCTTCATACAATTTATGAATATTCTTTTTTGTAACAATTTCTTCAGGTTTCCCATCTGCAAGAATACGGCCTTGTTTCATCATTACGATCCTGTCGCAATATTCTGATGCCAGGTTAATATTATGGGAAATCAGGATTATCAATTTATTCTGGTTTTTATTTATCCTGGAAAGTAATTCCATGATCTCTATTTGATGATTTATATCCAGGTGGGAAAAAGCTTCATCCATCAGGATCACTTCTGTTTGCTGGACTAATGCTCTGGCAATCGAAACTCTCTGCCTTTCACCACCACTTAACTGGGAGAAGAGTTTATTCTTAAATTTATCCAAATCCAATTGAGTTAATGTTTTATCAACAATATTTTTATCTTTTTGGGAATAATTTCTCCAGTAGTTCAGGTATGGAAATCTTCCCATCAGAACCAGGTCTTCAACTGTATAGTCAAACTGAAGCTGAAAATCCTGGGGAATAAGAGAGAGAATTTTTGCCAGTTCTTTTTGTTTCCATTTTTTAATCGATAATCCTTTAATATTAATTTCTCCCTGAGATAGATCTAAAAATCCGCATATGGTTTTCAGAAGAGTGGATTTTCCTGCTCCATTAGGACCTAACAGAGCACAAAATTCTCCTATTTTGAAATTCGCAGAAAGATTACGAATTACTTTTTTATCGTAATAACCTGAAACAATATTTATTAATTCAATCATTATTTTCCTAAAAAATTAAAATATTTCATAAAAAACTTGCCAATTCCTACTAAATTACTATGTTATCTCCCATGAAGGATTAAAATGCAGATTACCACTAAAACAGGATATGCAGTAAGGGCACTCTCAGAGCTGGTTTTGAGCTCTGATGGCAAGCCGGTATCCATGTCGGAAATCTGCCGGAAACAGAACCTTCCAATAAAATATATCGAACAACTATTTCGAAAGCTCAAGAAAAAAGAAATTATAAAAAGCATTCATGGTTCCAGGGGTGGTTATTTATTGAATAAACCAATCTCTGAAGTCTCATTAAAGGATATTATGCATGCTTTAGATGATGACTTTTCCAATAAATTCTGTTATGGAATTAATGCTCATTCCGAGTATTGTACCGGTTTTCCCTGTGGTTTCTATGAGCTCTGGGATGATATAAAAAATTTTATTGAGGATTATCTGGATTCAATAAAATTAGAACAGATAATCTCAAGATTACAGGAGAAAAAATGAAGCAGATTTATTTTGACAATTGTCTAACTTCACAACCAGCCCCGGAAGTTCTTGATTCGATGATGCCCTATTTCAAAGAGAATTTTTATTTCCCCAGGAGTTTTGTATCCGGTGGTTCCAGGATATCTTCTGATCTGGAGAAATTTAAAAAAATTATAGCAGATTCTATGGGAGCAGATTCCTCTGAAATTCATTTCACAACCGGAGGAACTTCAGCTAACAATATTGCCATCAAAGGATATCTTTCAGCAAATGCCGGAAAAGGAACTCATGTCATACTGTCTGTTATTGATTATCCTGACCTGCTTGCTAATGCTGCTTTCTTTGAGCAAAGTGGTTTCAGGGTCACTTATATCAATGCAGATAAAGAAGGTTTTATCGATCTTGATGAATTAAAGAGTTCTATCCGTTCCGACACGATCATGTTCATGACCACATTAGCAAATCATGTTGTAGGAACGGTGCAGCCGATAAAAGAGATAAGACAAATTCTTGATTCAGCAGATCATAAAATTGTTATGCATGTTGATGCCTGTGAAGCTTATGCAAGGCTTCCCATAAATGTTAAAGAATTGGGAATAGATCTAATGTCGATCAGTGCACACAAAATCCACGGTCCCCAGGGCGTGGGTGCATTATACCAGAGAAAAGGTATTATTCTTGGACCCGTAAAGCATGGAGTAAGCCGGATAGATACTCTTGAGACTGGTGGTGTCAGTATTGCTTCTATTGCAGGTTTTGCTAAGGCAGTTGAGCTCATCTTCAATCATTTTAATGAATACAATAAGAAAATCAAAGAGCTCAGGGATTATTTGTTGAAAGAAATTGAAGAGAAGATTCCATACACTTTACTAAATGGTTCCCAGGAAGAGAAAAGAGCTCCGCACAACTTGAATATTTCTTTTGATTATATCGAAGGAGAAGCGATAATGATGATGCTTGACCTTTCTGGAATTTCAGTTGCAACAGGTAGTGCATGTGCTTCCCAGGGACTTAAGCCCAATTATGTGCTCATGGCTCTTGGGCGAAATCATGAACAGTCTCATGGTTCCATGAAATTCACATTAAGTAGATATAATACAAAGAAAGAAATTGATTATACGGTTAAAAAACTTGCTGAAATAGTCAAAGAATTAAGATCAAGAAGTCCATTATATAATAAGGAGTAAAAATGCAGTATTCTCAAAAAGTATTAGATCATTTTATGAAACCTCACAATGTCGGTAAGATTGAAAATCCTGATGCTATGGCTACAGAGGGGAGTCCTGCCTGTGGTGACCAGGTTTCTATCTATTTAAAGGTGAAACCTGAAACTTTAGTTATTGAAGATATCAAATTTCAATCTTATGGTTGTGCTTCGAACATTGCTACTGCTTCGATAATCACTGATATGGCAAAAGGAAAGACATTAGAGCAAGCAAATAAAATTACCTGGAAAGAAGCAGCGGAGGCGCTGGATGGCTTACCTCCTGTAAAAATGCATTGTTCGGTTCTGGCTGTAGATACACTTAGAAAAGCAATATATGATTATGAAATCAAACATAACCTTGTTGAGAAGAAGAAATTTAATAAGGAACTAATTATTGAGGAATTGAAGAAAGTTATCTATCCGAAAGTTGGAGAAGATATTGTAACTCTCAAGATGGTGAAATATGTTGGTTTTGAAAACGGAGTTGCTACTATAGATATTGATATTCCTTCTTTTGACACACATAGAGATAATATTGTGGAAGAAGTTAAAGAGCATCTACAGAGATTTAAAGAAATAAAAGATATCAAAATCACTATATGATTTAGAGTTTGAGGTGATTTTATATTATTTAAATTTTTTTCTCCTTTTTATCATCCCACTATATGAACTTATAAAGAACAAAAAAAATCATTTATTTAGAGTTTTGTCGTGTTACTTTACAAACAGAAACTATTTCGTTTTTGCCATAATATAAATAAAGAACGGACAGCCGATAAAGGCAGTAATAACTCCGACCGGTATTTCGATAACAGCAATATGCATAGCCAGGAAATCACAGATTATCAGAAGCAAAGCACCACCAAAAGCTGCAATAATGAGTGAGAATTTTTTGTTCCCTACTAAGACCATTCTAATTATATGTGGAACAACCAATCCGATAAAGCCGATTATACCTGCATAAGCCACTGTAATCCCGGTAAGTAGAGAGCTTATAATAAATATTTTTCTGCGTAATTTTCTTACATTTATTCCCAGACTTGATGCAACCAGATCACCGGTAGTTAAAATTTGTAACTGGTTTGACAGAGAGAATAAATAAATCATTAATACAAGTGAAGACCCAAAAACAAAAAGAAATATCTTCCATTCACTTTTACTGAAAATATGCCCCAGATTTCCCATAAGCACGTTTATAATATTTCCAATATCCTGCTGGTTTAAATACATAATCAGGGAGATCAAAGCTGAAAAAAACATACCAGCAATTATACCGGATAGTAATAACTTGGTTTTATTGAAGAAACCACCAATATGAGAAAGATACCACACCAGCACCATGGTTAGAATAGCTCCAATAAAACCCATTACAGGCATAAGCAGATAGAGTCCTGAAACTGCTGCTAAAATACTCCCGAAAGCAGCTCCGGAAGAAATTCCCAGAATATAAGGTTCAGCAAGTGGATTGTTGAGCATTATTTGGAATGTAAAACCCACTCCAGCCAAAATAAAACCTGTGAGGAATGATAACATCAATCTAGGTAATCTCACGGTTAAAATAATATGAGTGGAAGACGTGTTATAGATAAGATAAAAATATATTACAAAAATAGAAATTATCCCGATTAAAACTCTGAAAAATATTTTTTTATTCATAGAAAACTTTTCGTAATTGTTTTACACCTTGAACAACACGAGGTGAAGCTCTTAAAATCAAATCAGGATTAATATCTTCTGTTGTGTATATTCGATTATTTTTACAAGCTGAAATAATTTCCCAACCCATTCTTTCTTTAATATTAGATGCTTTTATTCCCGGATAGGTTAAAATAATAATTTCAGGATTTTTTGTAATTACATCTTCAGATTTTATGCGACTGTAATCCCTGGGCAGTTCAGAAAAGATGTTATCCCCACCGGCAATTTCGACGATCTCACCTATAAAAGATCTATCCGACACACTCATAATCGGGCTGCCATAGATTTCCACATAAACTGATGGTTTTTTATCTGTTTCAAATTTTTGAAATGTGTCGAAAATAGCTGCTAAACTATCCGCTAACAAATTTGCCCTTTCTTCTTCTTCGATTATTATCCCTATTGCTTTAATTGAAGCTATCATCTCTTTTATTGATTTTGGATAAATGGGAGCGGTTTGAATACTTAGTTTTTGAAACTCAAAGGCAAGGTTTTCCTGTTCCAGACCTGCCGTAAAAATTATAGTGGGCTCGAGTTCTATAACCTTTTCAATATCAACTTTACCGAATGTGCCGACTTTTGGTTTGTTTTGTAATTCTGGAGGATAATCACATTCTATAGTAACACCTACTATGTTATCTAATCCCTGGATGTCTGCGATAATTTCTGCTACTTCAGGTGAAGTGATGACGAATCTTGGTCCTTCAGGGCTTTGTTTTTGAGTGGAACAGGAAATTACAGGTAATAAATAGATTGAAAATATTAATAGGGGAATAAAATTTAAGTTTTGATCTGATAAAAATCGGTTTTTTAAACTCATAACTCTCCTCTTGTAAAATTAAATACACAGCTTTAGATGAAACAAGAGGATTATTATGTTTTTTACAAATATCTCTCTCTCGAAGATTTTTTGTAAAAAACTTAATGGCAGGTTTCCTGGCTTACAGCAGGTTTTTTAAAATTTAAGCCTTCCCGATTTATCAGTGACTTAACTACCCTTAAATATGCTGTTTACAGTGGCGGAGACCGCTCCCGATTTTCACGGGATTCCCTTTTACTCCTGCACCATCAAGCTGCACTCTATGAAGTAATAAAATTTCTATATGGGATTCGATGTCAAGTTATATGAATAATTTCTATTAGAAAAGACTTGTTGGTTCGCTCGTCCGTCAGGTGCCGGATGTTCCATCCCTGAGGGAACCATAGGTTCTAATCCACATCGTCCCGATGTGGAAACACACTTTGCTTTTGAGATCGAGACGATCTCTAGAAAACATCTGGTTCAATCGAGACGATTGAACCAACCTCGCATTATGTTGGTTCGCTCGTTCTCGAGGGAACCATAGGTTCTAATCCAC
>JAUXFF010000144.1 GCA_030620155.1 Candidatus Cloacimonadota bacterium
AAATTTAATGTTCAATAATGAGGAGTATGTAATTATTAGTTTAGAGCATGCAAAACAATTAGAGAATGAATTTATGGGCTTACTGCTACATAATACGAATAAAGGTAGTGTATATTCCCCAATTATCGAAAATATCAAACTTCATAATAATTTTCCGAATCCTTTTAACCCTAATACAACAATATCATTCTCAATTCCTGAAGATAGTAAGGTGATAATTTCAATTTATAACATCAAAGGACAAAAGGTAAAAACTTTGACAGATAGTAAATTCGAAAGAGGAATACATAAGTTGATCTGGGATAGTAAAGACTCGAATGGACGGGCAGTTAGTTCCGGAATTTACTTCTATAAATTGTATGTTAACGGCAAATCAAAAGCAGTGAAGAAAATGCTAATGCTGAAATGATATAACAAGGGCAGATTAACTTCTGCCCTTTATTGCTTCTATTTCTTACAATTTATTTCTCAACCATTCTTCTGCTTGTTTCAGATCATCGGGCGTATCTATCCCGATACCTTCATAATCAGTTTCAAGCATTTTAATTTTAATCCCATTTTCCAGGAGACGTAACTGCTCAAGACTTTCAGTTTTTTCCAGTTTACTCACAGGAAAATTAATAAATCGTAATAAAGTTTCTTTCCTGAAAGCATAAACTCCAATATGTTTGAAATACAGGGTATCTTTTGATTTTTTCTGATCAAAGGGAATAATTGAGCGGGAAAAATAAAGAGCGAAAGAATTTTTATCAACCACAACTTTAACATTGTTAGGATTATTAATATCTCTATCCAATTTATGCATTAAAGAAGCAACCTGAACTTCAGGATTAGTAAAAGCAGAAACTAATTTTTCGAGAGGTTCCCTGTAGATGAAAGGTTCATCTCCCTGGATATTCACAACAACATCAAAGTCCAGATTTTCACACACTTCAGCTACTCTATCGGTTCCACTTTGATGATCTTTGCCGGTTAGTTTCACATTTCCTTTGAATTCTTTTACTGTTTCAAAAATCCGTTGATCGTCAGTTGCTACAATAACGTCATTAAACACTCCGCTGCTTACTGCTTGTTCATACACGTGCTGAATCAAGTATTTATCACCAAGTTTAGCCAGAGCTTTACCCGGGAAACGTGTAGAATCGTAACGAGCTGGGATTACTGCGATAACTTTCATAGGTTTATTTTTTCATCTCCATTTCTAAATATACTTTATATCCAATCAATGAATCATAAATTTCTGTAACGATGAAGCTGCGTTTGATTTGCATATTCACAAGCTTCATTGTTGATTCAATTGCAATTCGTTTATCAATGTCCTCATCTTCACTTATCAGGGCACCCTGAATATCTTTTTCCAGGTATTTTGCCAGCTCGAATCTTGCTTTTTCAGCAGTCTTTTCCCAGGCAGCAACCAGGTTGTACGATCTGTCACTAACATAACTTATAATGATATTTCCTTCATCAATAATCTGGTCTTTTGTATACCAGTCCGGGAAATTGAATATTCGTTTCTCTTTGTAGGATTCTGTAATCTCAGTCTGGCTTTCGGAAAATAAACCGAGATAAAAGTCATAAAGATAGGCTTCATCAACAAGGTGAAGGGAGTTGTAAATTCTTTCTGCTTCCTCAGGAGAACCTACATTCAATTTGAATACTGATTTTCCATCCTTAATAATATCAGTTGTGGTTGTTATAGCAAATTTTTCAATAGTGTATGAACCGGTATTCCTGCTTTTCATAACAGCAGCCATTTGTCTGGCAGCATCTCTCATGGCTTCTTCATCAAAACTTTTAGTTGAAATACCTATAACATAATCTTTTTGTGCAGGTAGATTATAAACCCACAAAGGAACTTGAATATATTCCATTTTATGAAAAATCGTTTCTTTATAGAGGGGTTTTTGAGAAGCACATCCAAAACCGATTGAGATTATTAATAAAAGTAATAATAATTTATACATAGCTATCCTTTCTTGAGCAATTTATTTTTTTTCAAATATATCATCAAGGAAGAAATATCCGTATGATTAACACCTGAAATTCTTGATGCCTGCCCGAGAGATGTTGGTTGGATCTTATTCAGTTTTTCACGAGCTTCATAAGCAATTGATTCGATCTTCATATAATCAATATTTTCAGGAATATTTGTATGTTCTAATTTTTCAAAGTTTTCGATTTCTGCAAGTTGTCTTTTCAAATAACCTTCATATTTTACTTCCAGACTGAGCCGGTTTTTAATGTCTTCTGTAACATCATCAGGGATTTTATAACCGTATTTTGTTAGGTCATCAAATGATATCTCTGGTCGTTTAAGGAGATTGATATATTTGGTCGGTTCTTTTAAATCCTTAGAGATTTTACATGTAGTTCGTTTCAGGAATTCCATCTCTCTGTTGTGAACCTCTTTCATTTTTTTGAACTTCTGCCAGCGAGTATCTTCCACGAGACCCAGTTTATAACCTGTAGGCATCATTCTTTCGTCAGCATTATCCTGTCTGAGATGTAAACGGTATTCTGCCCTGGATGTAAATAGACGGTAAGGTTCATTAGTTCCTTTTGTTACTAGGTCATCGATCAGAACACCCAAGTATGATTCGGAACGGTCAAAGTAAACTGGATCTTTTTTATCTAATGAAAGTACTGCATTGATACCTGCGGAAATTCCCTGGGCAGCAGCTTCTTCATATCCTGAAGTTCCGTTGATCTGCCCTGTGAGATAAAGTCCTTTTATTTTTTTGGTTTCCATGGTAGCTTTGATCTCGTCAGGTACGATGTAATCGTACTCGATAGCATAACCATAACGGATAATTGCAGCTTTTTCAAGTCCCGGGATAGTGGCAATCATCTTCTTTTGAACATCTGGCGGCAGACTGTTGGAAACACCGTTGACATATCCTTCAAAGGTATTTTTCCCCTCAGGTTCAATAAAAACCTGGTGCCGTTCTTTCTTACTGAATTTTACGACCTTATCTTCAATAGAAGGACAGTACCTGGGACCGACTCCGCTGATATAACCTCCGTAAAGAGAGGATTTATTTAAGTTTGATTTGATGATTTCGTGAGTTTTTCGATTGGTGAAGGTAAGATAACAACTTACAGTGTTATTCAACTTAATATCCCTGTAGAATGAGAATCCCTGCGGATTTTCATCACCCGGTTGTTCGTCCACTTTACTATAATTTACTGTTCTTAGATCAATTCTGGGAGGAGTTCCTGTCTTGAATCTTTCCAGATGTAGTCCTGCTTTGATTAATGAATCCGACAGTTTTTCCGCTGCAGGTTCTCCTGCTCTTCCCGAACTATAATTAACCTTCCCAACATGTACTTTACCTCTCAGAAAAGTTCCATTTGCAAGTATAACTTTGGGCGCAAAATATTTTTCACCTAAATTTGATTTTACACCGGTTACTTTTTTTCTATCTTTTGATAGTAAAATTTCATCAATAATTGATTCTTTGATCTCCAATCCAGTTTGAGATTCCAGGGTTTCATGCATTTGAATCGAGTACAGGGTTCTGTCGTTTTGAGACCTGGGAGCCCATACTGCGGGTCCTTTTTTTTTATTCAGCATCCTGAATTGAATCCCGGTCAGATCAGCTGCTCTTCCTATTTCTCCACCTAAAGCATCGATTTCACGAGCCAGATGTCCTTTAGCAGGGCCTCCCATGGATGGATTACAGCTCATTCTACCAATAGTTTCTATCTTAATAACGAAAATTAATGTTTTAGCACCCATCCTCGCTGAAGCAAGGGCAGCTTCTATCCCTGCATGACCTGCTCCAACTACAATAACATCATACTTATCCATTTATTTTACCTTTATTCCTACTTCATAATTGTTTTATTAAATGTCAAGATTGTTAAAAAATTGGTTTTTTTGATTTGACAAAGAAGTTATTAAGAAAACTTTAGATTAAATTTTTAAAATCAATGGAGTTAAATTAATGGCTAAACAAATTAAAACAGCTATAAGTCCTACAAGAGAAGAAAATTATCCAGCCTGGTATCAACAGGTTATCAAAGCTGCCGACCTGGCTGAGAATAGCGATGTCCGCGGATGTATGGTTATCAAACCCTGGGGATATACTATCTGGGAAAATATCCGGAAAAACCTGGATGAGATGTTCAAAGATACTGGTCATGTGAATGCATATTTTCCTCTTTTTATTCCTAAAAGTTTCTTTGAAAAAGAAGCTGAACATATAGAAGGATTTGCCAAAGAATGTGCAGTTGTGACTCATTCCCGTCTGGCAGATGATGGAAAAGGAGGATTGAAACCGGAAGGAAAGTTAACTGAAGAATTGATCATACGTCCAACCAGTGAAACCATTATTGGAGCTTCATTCAGCAAGTGGATAAATTCATATAGAGATCTTCCGCTTCTTATAAATCAATGGTGCAATGTTGTTCGCTGGGAATTAAGGACACGTTTATTCTTGAGAACAACCGAATTTTTATGGCAGGAAGGGCACACGGTTCATGAAACCAGGGAAGATGCCATGGAAGAGACTTTCAAGATGCTGGATGTTTATGCTAAATTTGCAGAAGATTTCCTGGCTATTCCGGTAATTAAAGGAGAAAAGACCGAATCGGAAAGATTTCCCGGAGCTCTGCATACCTATTGTATAGAAGCAATGGTGCAGGATAAAAAAGCATTACAGTCAGGAACTTCACACTTCCTCGGACAAAATTTTGCGAAAGCTTCAAATATAAAATTCCAAAACAAAGAAGGAAAGGAAGAATATGCATGGACTACTTCATGGGGAGTTTCAACCAGATTGATAGGTGCAGTGATAATGGCTCATAGTGATGATAATGGACTGGTTCTTCCACCTAAAATTGCTCCGGCTCATATTGCTGTTATTCCCATATACAGAAGTGATGAAGAACGTTCAAAAGTAATGGGGTTTATAGATAAATTCAAAAACAAGATTAAAGACCTTAGATATAATGATTGTAGAGTACGGATCGAGTTTGATGACCGTGAGCTTAGAGGCGGAGAGAAAGTGTGGTACTGGATAAAGAAAGGTATCCCGATCCGTCTGGAAATAGGACCCAGGGATGTGGATTCCAATTCCGTATTTATGGGAAGAAGAGACAAGGAACCCAGAGATAAAATTAGTATTAAAGTAGATGAATTTATAAAAACTGTTAATTCAATTTTGGATGAGATACAGAGTAATGTTTATAAGAAGGCTTTGACTTTCCGGGAACACAATACTCTGAGAATCGATGAAAAGGAAGAGTTCTATAGATTCTTTACTCCTGAAAATAAGGAAAATCCTGAGATCCATGGTGGTTTTGTGAAAAGTCACTGGTGTGGTAATAAGGAATGTGAAGAAAAGATCAAGGAAGATCTGAAAGTAACGATCCGATGTATACCTCTTGATGCTGAAATTGAGAAGGGTAAGTGTATTTATTGTGGAAAGGAAAGTAATAAACGTGTTATTTTTGCTAAAAATTATTAAACAGGTCGTGTTATGAAATTCTGGATTCCAGGGGATGATACGATCTATTTATTCCAAATACTAAAAGCTGCAAGTCTTTTAGATGATTATGCCCAAATCAGGCAGGTAATCAAGGCTGGTCTGGTATCGGTCAATGAGCAGGTTACTACAGAACAGAGGACTGAATTAAAAGTTGGTGACACAGTTCGATTTAAAGAGCATCATATCAAGATCATAGAAAGTGATCCTCCTAAAGTTTCACAGTCAGAAGATACTTATGATACACGAGATAAAGAAATAAAACGCTCTGATAAAGGTGTTTTGCATGGGAAGGTTAAAAAATGGGAGACTAAACAACTCAAACCTGAAATTGAGATTGAGAAGGGATTAAAGAAGACCTCCAGGAAACTTCACAATATACTGATAAATATTAATAAAACCATTTCCTTTGCTGAATCCTGTACTGGAGGTATGATACAGGAAATTATTACTTCTTATTCCGGCTCATCAAATTATTTCCTTGGTGGAATTGTGAGTTATTCCAATAAAGCAAAAATAAAACTTTTGAAAGTGAAATCCTTAACCTTGAAAAAATATGGAGCAGTAAGTAAAGAAACTGCAGTTGAAATGGTTAAAGGAGTAAGAGATTTATTTAACTCTGATTATGCCGGAGCAGTAACTGGGATAGCAGGACCAACCGGTGGGTCGGAAGATAAACCTGTAGGAACTGTTTTTATAGCAATTTCTATAACTGATAAAATTATTCATAATGCTTACAACTTTACCGGTGATAGAGATATGATTAGAAAAAAAGCTACGCTGGAAATGCTAAAATTAATTTTAACAAATATCCAAAATTAAGTTGATATAAATTATATATACAATTATTTGACAGACTTAGTCAAAATATATTTCTTGAATAAAAATAAATTGAGGACATGAATGTTTAAAACAATATTAATATTATTGGTTTTGTTTAGTTCTATATATTTGTATGGAAAACCTTTTGAGGTTCTCTTTCAGAATGAAGATCACCTAATTGTTAAATTTGTTCTACCGGAGTTCAT
>JAUXFF010000243.1 GCA_030620155.1 Candidatus Cloacimonadota bacterium
TAACCATGAATTATTCTGATGTATTCTTCCATCACTAAAGTATCAGAGTTCATTCCGTTAGAAACGATCAGGGTAACATCATATGTATCTTCACCGGAAAAGGAATATTCAGGATTCTGTAGATATGAATCAATGATCCCATCACTATTAAAATCCCATTTCCATGAATTTAGCTGGTAACTGCTGTCAGATAATGAAATATCGGAAAATTGAACCTCCAGAGGTGTAGGCCCGAAGGTTTTATCGGAGGTGAAATTTGACAACACATAGCCTTCAGGTAATTCATATCCGAAAAATTCCATCATCTTTAACAGGACATTATACCGGGAGTTCATACCGCTGTTATCTATTAATTCAGCAAGAGCATAGGTGAAGTAGAAGGTTTTATGTCCGAAGGTAGAAGCCTTCATGATTGATACATTACCATTACCATAACCGTATTCATTAAAGGGAATGACAGCTCCGGGTAAAGGGGTAGGTCTTTCGATTCTCCAGTTATTTAACTGCTTCGATTCGGTAAATGTGATTCCTTCAAACGGACTGCCTTCAACTCCAAATAATGAGTCAATAGGATTTTGAGAAGCCGGTGAAGAGTGACTCAATACTCCGAATAATTGTTTTAACTGGTCATAATTACTATATCCTTCCCATGCCATTCTTGCAAACATTCTACTATATTCTACATACAAATTACCACCATCTTCTAAATAATCCTGGAATAAAAGTGTATGTTCTTCGGTAATTTTTGTTCCAAAATTCCAATTCTCACCACGATTCCCGTGAGAAGTGAATACAGCTTCAAAACCCCGCAATGTTACAGGGTATATATTTGAATAGGTAACTTCATATCCCAGACGATCAAGGAATGATTTGATATAGGTACCACTATAATCCCTTTTTTCATATTCGCCTTCGAATATAAAGATGCCAGATGGGGCAACCAGCAACTGGTAATCCATATCCTGTCCATAAACCACAGGTGTATTGGATTGGAAATGTAAGGAGAAATCGACAAAGTGGGAATGAGCATTTTCTCCTACTTTGATTAGTAACTGGTCTTCAATTATAAAATCTCCTTCTGGAGGAATATTAACAGTTGCAGTTCCATCCAAAATCTCTATTTCCGGATCAGTACACTGCAATAAAACAGTTATATTGTCTTCTCCGACATAAGGAACAAAATTGTGGATTTCAAAATTCATAATCACCTCTTCACCCGGTTCATTGATGCCGTTTTCATTTTCATCTTCCTGGTAACCATCTGTCAATGCCAATTTGAATTCCTGTAGCATGGAAACATTTTCATTAATTAACATGTGATATGCATTTACCCTTCCTGTTCCTAGCATATACTGAAAATCGGGATTAATTGAATTAATATTATCAGCAGTTCCAAGCACCTGGGTGATCAACTGCTCATTTGTCCATTCGGGATGATAGGATTTTAATAAACCTAAGCAACCTGCCACCAATGGGCAGGCCATTGAAGTTCCAGCCGATAAGTCATATTCATTGTTGGGTACCGTACTTAATATCCCAACTTCCCCACCACCACCAGGAGCTGAGATA
>JAUXFF010000021.1 GCA_030620155.1 Candidatus Cloacimonadota bacterium
AACTATTTCAGCCGAGCTGATCACACCAATAGCTATGGAAAAAGGACTTCGCTTTGCAATCAGGGAAGGTGGAAGAACTATTGGCGCTGGTGTCGTAAGCGAAATTATTGAATAGGTGGGAGTATATAGTGGCAAAAAAAGTTAGTGAAAACAGAATAAGAATAAAATTGAAAGCATTTGATTTTCGGTTATTGGATAAATCAGTAGCAGAAATCATTAAAAATACTCGCAATACAGGTGCAAAAATTATCGGTCCGATACCTCTTCCTACAGAAAGATCTTTTTATACAGTTTTAAAATCTCCTCATGTAAATAAAAAAGCTCAAGAACAGTATGAAATGTTGGTTCATAAAAGGTTAATAGATATAGAAAATCCTACTCCCCAGACCACTGGAGCCTTAAAGAAGCTGAGTTTGCCTGCAGGGATACATGTAGAGATTAAGACCTAATAGGAGTTTGAGATGATAGGATTGATAGGGAAAAAAGTGGGAATGACCCAGGTTTTTGACCAAAATGGGAAAGTTATACCTGTAACAGTTATCCAGGCTGGTCCTTGTAGAGTAATTCATCGAAAAACAAAAGAAAAGCATGGTTATGATTCAGTTCAGCTTAGCTTTGAAGAAATTGATGAGAAAAAAGCAAGTAAACCGTCAATCGGTCATTTCAAAAAGCATAATAGTCCAACTTATAAATATTTAAGGGAATTCAGACTAAAGGTCTATAAGGATATTGAAGAAGGTGAAATTTTTGATGTTAGCATGTTTACTGAAAATGAAATGCTTAAAATTACCGGCACTTCAAAAGGAAAAGGATTTGCAGGAGTAATCAAAAGACACGGATTTCACGGTTTCCAAACGTCTCATGGTGTTCATGAATCTTTTAGGGGACCTGGATCTATTGGACAATGCGCTACACCTTCTCGTGTTGTTAAAGGGAAAAAGCTTCCAGGTCATATGGGACTAGATAGAGTTACTGAAAAGAACATGAAAGTAGTAAAAATAGATGTTGATAAGAATATTGTATTGGTAAAAGGTGCGGTTCCCGGTCATAGAAACGGTTTGGTTTTACTTAGAAAGGAACTTTAGTGGGAGTAATAAATGTTGAAAATAAATAAATATTCCGTAAAAGGTGAGGAAATTGGTAAAGTTACCTTACCGAAATCCCTTTTTGCAGTTGAATCGAAAAAACCTGATGTTTTATTGTATGAAGTTATCAAAATGTATCTTTCTAATCAAAGACAGGGAACATCTTCTGTATTAACTCGAAGTGAGGCTCATGGTAGCGGGAGAAAGTTGTTTAGACAAAAAGGGACAGGTAATGCCCGTCCGGGTAATCTTCGAACTCCTATTCGTGTAGGTGGAGGAAGAGCTTTTGGTCCAAAACCCAAAAATTGGACTAAACATATTCCAAAGAAAAAGAAAAGACTCGCATTAAAGCTGGCACTTACACAGAAAGCTAATGAAAAGCAAGTCGTGATTCTTGAATCACTCAAATTTGATAAACCAAATACAAAAACAGCCAGGGAGTTATTGGATAAAATAGCACCGGAAAAGAGTAAGAAACTTTTGTTAATTGATGGCAATAATAAAGCAATTATTAAATCCTTCAGTAATTTACCGTATGTTAAAACCGATAAAGCAGATAGCATTTATGCCTATGAAATACTTAATTGTAATTTTCTTATGATCACTGAGGATGCTTTGCAGAGAATGAAGGAGGTATTTGCGTGATAAAACATCAGAGAGATATATTGTTAACACCTATTGTAACTGAAAAAACTACAGCACTTAAGAATACAAATAACATCTATACTTTCAAAGTTAATATAAATGCCAATAAAGTTGAAATTCAAAAAGTTGTTGAAGAATTGTTTCATGTTGTAGTTCTTGATGTCAATACAATAAAACAACGAGGCAAAGTAAAAAGATTAGGCAGATATTCGGGTAAACGAGCAGATTGGAAAAAGGCTTACATAAAACTGAAAGATGGAGATACTATAGCGGATTTTGAAGCTTAGTAAAGGGAGCTGAATAAATGGGAATCAAAAAATATAAACCTATTACTCCAACAATGAGATTTAAAACTGGATTTACTTTTGAAGAAATCACCAAGAAGAATCCTGAAAAATCTTTAATTAAACCACTTCATAAGAAAGCAGGGAGAAATAATCAGGGTCGAATTACTTGCAGACATAGAGGTGGAGGACACAAAAGGCACTACCGGATAATTGATTTTAGAAGAAATAAACATGATATTCCAGCTAAAGTTGCAGCTATTGAATATGATCCGAATAGAAGTGCTCGCATAGCTTTGTTACATTATTCGGATGGTGAAAAGAGATACATTCTTGCTCCACTTGACTTAAAAGTTGGTGATATTGTTAAATCCGGTGAAAATGCAGAAATAAAAATAGGGAATGCCCTTCCTCTTGAAAAGATACCTTTAGGTTCATTAGTACATAACATTGAGTTTAAACCAGGTAGGGGTGGGCAGTTAGCTCGTAGTGCAGGAACTTATGGTCAGCTTATTGCTAAAGAAGGCGGCTATGTTCATGTTAAAATGCCTTCTAATGATGTACATTTCTTAAGAAAGGAATGTTATGCTACATTAGGTCAGATCGGTAATACAGAGCATAGCTCTATAGTATATGGAAAGGCTGGTCGCAGACGATGGTTGGGATTTAGACCGACTGTTAGAGGCGTTGCCATGAATCCGGTAGATCATCCAATGGGTGGTGGAGAAGCAAAGACTTCAGGTGGAGGTCATCCTGTATCACCATGGGGAGTATTGGCAAAAGGCGGAAAGACCCGAAAAAAACATAAATATTCTGATAAATATATTATTAAATCAAAGAAATAAAAAAGGATTAGTATCGCTATGGCTCGTTCGATAAAAAAAGGACCTTTTGTAGATAAACATTTAGAAAAAAAAGTTGATGCCTTGAATGCTGCAAACAAGAAGCAGGTTATTAAAACCTGGTCAAGAAGATCTACGGTTTTACCAAAATTTGTTGAGCATACTTTTGCCGTTCATAATGGGCGTAAATTTGTACCCGTGTATGTTACGGAAAATATGGTTGGTCATAAATTAGGGGAATTTTCTCCGACACGTACATATCGTGGTCATAAAGATAAAACAAAGAAAAGATAGTTAAATTTATTAGAAAGGGAGCTGAACTAATGGAAGCAGTAGCTAGAGTTCGAAATTTGAGGGGCTCAGCACGGAAGGCAAGATTGATATTGGATTTAATCCGCGGTAAATCTGTGCCGGAAGCTCAGGAAATATTGATTTTTTCAAAGAAGAGAGTCGCCACCTATGTGGTAAAACTTCTTAATTCAGCAATAGCAAACGCAACAGTGAAAGAAGGTAAGGCTGACATTGATAATATGTTTGTGAGTAAAGTTTATGCCGATGATGGACCGATTATGAAAAGACACAGACCTCGTGCTCATGGCAGGGCTACAATTATCAGAAGGCGAACTTGTCACATAACTTTAGAAATCATGGACAAAACATAGGAGGAACTTTGGGACAAAAGGTTAATCCGGTAGGTTATAGAATAGGAATTAACAAAAAATGTGGCTCAGTTTGGTTTGCCACTAAAGATGAGTTTATTAATAATTTTCATGAAGATTTGAAGATTAAAAAATATATAAAAAGCCGACTTGCAGACTCGATGGTTTCTAGGATTGAGATTTCACGTAAAACGAAAACCATTACTATAGATATTAACACTGCAAGACCGGGTCAGGTTATTGGGAGAAAAGGTGCCGAGATTGAGAAGATAAGAAATGAACTGACTGTGCTTGTGAATAAGAATAAAAGTACTGATATGAGTGTTTTTGTTAATGTTCAGGAAATTAAAAATCCCTGGTTGGATGCACAACTGATAGGTGCTGAGATTGGAAGGCAACTTAAGCAAAGGGTTTCTTTCAGAAGATCCATGAAATTCGCAATAAGAAATGCGATGAGAAATGGTGCCCAGGGAATTAAAGTTCAGTGTTCCGGAAGATTAGGTGGAGCTGAAATGGCCAGAACTGAACGTTATCAGGAAGGCAGAACTCCACTTCACACACTGAGAGCAGACATAGACTATGCACTTACGGAAGTAACAACCACATATGGAATAATTGGAATAAAAATATGGGTATATAAAGGTGATATTCTTAAATAAGAGGAAAGATAAATGTTAGCTCCAAAGAAAATTAAATATAGGAAACAACAGAAAGGAAGAAGAAGAGGTTTAGCCTACAGGGGAAGTTTACTTAATTTTGGTGACTATGCTATTATAGCTCTTGATGCTGCTTGGATAAACAGCCGCCAGATTGAATCTGCCCGTATAGCTATATCTCGGACTATGAAAAGATCCGGAAAATTGTGGATAAGGATTTTCCCTGATAAACCTGTAACCAAGAAACCCGCTGAAACGCGTATGGGTAAGGGAAAAGGTGCTCCGGAATATTGGGTAGCTGTTGTAAAACCCGGTAGAATAATGTTTGAATTTGAAGGTGTTGATATTGATACAGCTAAAGAAGCAGCAAGACTGGCAAGTCATAAATTGCCTATTAAAACCAGGATGATTGTAAGAGAAGGATTGGTGAAATGAAAGTAAAAGAACTCCGCGAATTCACAGATGAAGAGCTTAAACAGAAAATTGATGATTCTATGGAAGAATTATTCAATTTAAGATTTCAGAAAGGATTAAATCGGTTGGAAAATCCTTTACGTATAAAAATTGTAAGAAAGGACATTGCAAAAATTAAAACTTTGTTAACTGAAAGAGAAAAAAGCGGCACTCAAAATTAAGAGGAAAATATGACAGACGGTAAAGGGAGAAAAGTTACCAAAAGAGGTGTTGTTGTTAGTGATAAAATGGATAAAACCATTGTTGTTAAGGTTGAACGACAATATAGACACCCACTTTATAAAAAAATTGTAAGAAAACATAAAAGATTCAAGGCTCATGATGAAAAGAATGACTGTAAGGTCGGTGATATTGTATTAATTCAGGAAAGTAGGCCAATTAGTAAACAGAAGAGATGGAATCTAAGCAAAATTATTGAAAGAAGTAAGTAAGGAGTCTGAAATGATTCAAGCTCAGACAATATTAAATGTTGCAGATAATTCCGGTGCAAAAAAGGCAATGTGTATTAAAGTTCCTGGTGGCTCCGGCAGGAGATATGCCAGTTTGGGAGATGTGATCATTGTTTCTATAAAATCTGCAGTACCAAATAGTAAAATCAAAAAGGGAACTGTTACTAAAGCTGTGGTAATACGTACGCATAAAGAGGTTGGCAGGAAAGATGGAACCTATGTACGTTTCGAGGATAATGCAGCAGTAATAATCGATGAAAGAGGTGAACCAATAGCAACCCGTATTTTTGGACCGGTAGCCCGAGAACTGAGAGAACATCATTATATGAAAATAGTCTCATTAGCGCCGGAAGTTCTCTAGGAGAAATTATGTTAAATAAAAAGAAAAAACCAAGAAATAAAATGAAAATAATAAAAGGTGATACAGTAGTTGTTATCACAGGGAAATATGAAGGAGTGAAGGGTAAAGTTTTAAAAGCTTTCCCCAAGGATCATTCCGTTATAGTAGAAAGAGTTAATTTTATAAAAAAACATACTCGCCCCTCCCAGCAAAATCCACAGGGTGGCATCATTGAAAAGGAAGCACCAATAAATGTTTCCAATGTTAAACTGTTCAATGAAAAATTGGGAGAAGTTACTCGGGCTGTTTTCCGAAAAGTCGGGGATAGCAGAATGCGGGTATGTAAGAAAACAGGTGACAAAATTTAAAGGAGCTGGAGATGAATCGCCTGAAAGAAAAATACAAAAAAGAGTCAATTCCCGGATTAATGAAGCATTTTGATTATAAAAATATCAATTGCCCCCCCAAGCTTGAAAAAATATCGATTAATATTGGTGTCGGAGCAGCAACTCAAAATAAAGCTATACTCGATAATGCTATTAGAGATTTAACTCAAATCACTGGAAGAAAACCGGTAATTACAAGAGCTAAAAAATCTATTTCTAACTTTAAATTAAGACAAGGAATGCCGATTGGATGCATGGTTACACTCCGTGGTGAGATTATGTATGAATTTTTAGATAGACTTATAAACATAGTTATACCAAGAATTCGGGATTTTAGGGGAGTGTCACCAAAATCTTTTGATGGTCGTGGAAATTATTCACTTGGAATTAAAGAACAAACTGTTTTCCCTGAAATTGAATATGATAAAATTGATGCGATAAGAGGATTAAATATTTCTATAATAACCAGTGCAGAAACCGATGAGGAAGGAAGAATGCTTCTCTCTTCTCTAGGTATGCCATTTAAGAAAGTGTAGAAAAGGAGTCATTTTGGCTAAGAAATCATGGGTTGAGAAGCAAAAGAGAACACCAAAATTTCCTGTTAGAAAGTACAGCCGTTGTAAATTATGTGGGCGCTCAAGAGCATATATGCGTGATTTTGGGATTTGTCGTCTTTGTTTTAGAAAATTAGCAGCCAATGGAGAAATTCCTGGCATAACAAAGGCAAGCTGGTAGGAAGGAGAAGAAATGAGTATTACAGATCCAATTGCTGATGCAATCACAAAAATTAGAAATGCATATCTTGCAAATCATAGAACGGTTTCATTAAATCATAGTAATGTTACTGAGGCGATTGTTAAAATTCTTACTGAAGAGAATTATATAAACAGCTATGAACTTATTGACAGGGATACCGGGAAGAAAATTTATAGAAAACAAGTTTTTTTAAATCTTAGATATACTAATGAAGGCAAACCTGTACTTAGAGGTATTGAAAGAGTTAGTAGACCGGGTCTTCGAATCTATGTGAATTCAGGAAATATCCCCTCTGTTTATAATAACACAGGCTGTGCAATTTTATCCACGAATCTGGGTGTTTTGGTTGATAGGGATGCGCGTGAAAAAAAAGTTGGTGGAGAATACATTTGTAAAATTTGGTAATGGGAGGAACAGATGTCTAGAATTGGGAAAACTCCAATCAAGCTGTTAGAAGGTGTGAAAGTTAAAATAAATAAACAAAAAGTGACTGTATCCGGAGGGAAAGGCACTCTGGAATATGTTATGAGATCAGGGATTTCAACCCAGGAGAAAAATGGAGAACTTATTGTATCCAGAAAGGATGATTCAAAACAACAGAAATCATTTCATGGTCTCACAAGAGCACTATTACGTAATATGGTCCAAGGGGTTTCAGAAGGTTTTTCAAGAACATTGAATGTAATTGGTACCGGTTTTTCAGCAGAAGTAACTGGACAGTGGATAAGACTAAATGTCGGTTTTTCCCATGAGATTATGCTTGAAATTCCAGAAGACCTTACAGTTGAAGCTAAAACTATTCCAAGAAGAGAACAAGGTCCACTTGGTGTACAGGTTGTGATTAAGGTTTTCGGTATCAGTAAAGAGGATGTGGGAAAATTTGCAGCAGAAATTCGAGCATGTAGACCACCTGCTCCTAATATTAAAGGGAAAGGAATTCGTTGGGAAGGTGAATATGTGAAAATTGTTTCGAAAGCTGGAACTGCGTAATATTAAGAGGATATGATGAAAAAAAAATCAAATACATATGAGAAAAATTTGGCTCGTGCAAGAAGAAAAAAGAGTATTAGAAAAAAAATGTCTGGTTCTGCAGAAAGACCGAGATTAGTTGTATTTCGAAGCTTAAAAAATATCAGTGGCCAGATTATTAATGATGAAATCGGCAAAACTTTGGTTTCCTTGTCTACAATATCTAAAGATGTTAAGTTAGATAAAACAAAGAAGAAAACTGAGCAGAGTTTTGAAATTGGATTGAAATTAGGTGAGAAAGCTTTAAAAAAAGGTATTTCTCAAGTGTGTTTCGATAGAAGCGGATATTTGTATCATGGTCGTGTAAAAGCATTTGCTGATGGAGCCCGTAAAGCCGGCTTGAAATTTTAAGGGAGGAAGAATTGAGACCTACAACTAGAAATTCACAAACAAACGAACCTCAATTTGCTATTGAAAAAATAGTGAATACTAATCGTGTAGCAAAGGTTGTTAAGGGCGGTAGGAATTTTAGTTTTAACGCCACTGTGGTTGTTGGCAACAAACAAGGTAGAGTCGGTATCGGTATTGGTAAAGCAAATGAAATTGTCGATGCAATTAGAAAAGCAAAGGAAAGAGCCGGTCACAATATGTTTACTGTTCCAATAGTTAAAGGTACCATTCCACACGAAATAGTGGGTCGTTTTGGCGCCAGTAAAATTATGCTACGACCAGCCTCTGAAGGTACAGGTATCATTGCAGGAGGACCTGCACGTGCAATTTTAGAAGCAGCAGGAATTGAAAATATCCTTACTAAATCCCTGGGTTCAAATACCCCTGCAAATGTTGTGAAAGCAACTGTGAATGGTCTTAAAGAATTAAGAACTATTTCCGAGATTGCTTTGCTTCGAAATAAAACAATAAAAGAACTTACAGGTCTGGGAGAACAAAATGAAACTTAAAGTGACTCAAATCAGAAGCACAATCGGGAGAAAAAAAGATCAGAAAAGAACCATCGTTGCTCTGGGTCTCGGTAAAATCAGCAGGTCCAGGATACATGATGATAATCCCGTAATTCGCGGAATGATAAGAAAAGTAAGTCACCTTGTTAAAATTGAGGAAATAAAAGAAAAAGTTATTAAAAAAGCAATAAAAACTGAAGAAAAAAAGGCTCAAGTAAAAGAAGAAAAGCCTAAAATCAAAATTAAAAAAGTTGTTAAGAAACCGGAAACGAAACCAGTGAAAACCTCTGCAACTTCAAAAACGAAGAAGATGCCTGCTAGAACAGAAAAAAAAGAGGCAACAAAAAAAACAGTAAAAGAAACAGCAAAGCCAAAGAGTGAAAAAACCGTTGTAGAAATGAAAAAATCTTCGGTAAAAGAAAGTAAATCTGTCACAGAAGAGAAATCTACTAAACCGAAAACAACACAGAAAACAAAAAAAGCAGCACCTAAAACTAAAAAAACAGAAACAAGTAAGAAAGCAACTGCGAAAACGGGAAAACCAAAAACACAAAAACCTGTTAAAGAATAGTTTATTGAGGAGTATATAGATGGATCTGCATAATATTGAACGACCTAAAATAAAGAAAAATAAGAAAAGATTGGGAAAAGGTCATGGTTCCGGGTTTGGTAAAACTTCGGGGAAAGGACATAAAGGGCAAAAATCTCGTTCCGGAGGAAAAATTCCTGCCTGGTTCGAAGGTGGTCAGATGCCTCTTCAAAGACGAGTACCTAAAAGAGGTTTTACAAATATATTCAAAAAACATTTTAGAATTATAAATTTAGGGAAATTACAAGAAGTTGACGATATTAAATTTGATATAGCTAAATTCGAGAAATTGAATTTAATTAGAAAAGCAAGAGCCAATGAAAAAGCACCTGTAAAAATTCTAGCTAAAAATGTTGAGGATTTCAATAAGAAAATAACAGTTAAAGCAAATGCTTTCTCTAAAACTGCTAAAGAAATCATAGAAAAATTTGGTGGTAGCGTGGAGGTAATTTAAAGTGTTACAGAGCATTAGTAATATTTTCAAGATTCCTGATCTCAAGAAAAAAATACTTTTCACAGCAGTGATATTAATAATTTACAGGCTGGGTAGTTTTATACCTATTCCGGGAGTTAATGCACAAGTTTTAAAGGAATTTTTAGGAGGTGCAAGTGGAACTGGCGGAAACCTGTTTGGTATGTTTGATCTATTTGTAGGGGGAAATCTCGGTAGAGCATCTGTTTTTGCATTGGGGATTATGCCATATATCACGACTTCTATTGTAATACAGCTTTTAGGTGGTGTACTTCCTTTTTTTGAAAGATTAAAGAAAGAAGGTGCAGAGGGGCAAAAGAAAATTACTCAATATACAAGATATGGAACTGTAATTATTTCCTCGTTTAATGCTATCGGGATCAGTATATTTTTACAATCAGGAGTGGAGGGAGCAGTTCCTAATCCTGGATTTCTTTTCATATTTACAAGTGTTCTAACCATGGTAACAGGTGTGATGTTCATAATGTGGTTGGGTGAACAAATCACAGAACACGGGATTGGTAATGGTATATCCTTAATAATTTTTGCAGGAATTATCGCCAGATATCCACAAGGTTTCTATAATATGTTCAGGATGGTTCAGGTTGGTGCAATGCAGGTCTTTATGGCTGTTGGTGTTCTGATCGTTATGGTTATAGTTACAGGTGCTGTGGTTTTAATAACTGAAGCAGTGAGAAAAATACCCGTTCAATATGCCAAGAGAATAATCGGTAGAAAAGTATATGGAGGGCAAAGCACTCATATCCCCTTGAAGGTAAATACTGCTGGTGTTATTCCAATAATCTTTGCTCAAGCAATAATTATGTTTCCCAGAACAATTGCTACATTTTTTAAAGATAGTGATTTCATGAATTCTTTGGTTCTATTATTATCACCCGGAGCATTCTTATATACAGTAATTTATGTAGGTCTTATTATTTTCTTCGCTTATTTTTATACTGCGATGGTTCTTAACCCGGTTGAAATGGCTGAAAATATGAAAAAGTACGGAGGTTTTATTCCCGGCAGAAAACCAGGAAAGAAAACCTCAGAATATATTAATAATGTATTAGTTCGTATAACCTTGCCAGGTGCTGCATTTTTTGCATTTATTGCAGTTATGCCTGAATTTATGTCGAAATGGGCAAACCTTCCCTTCTACTTTGGAGGAACCGGTCTTATAATCATTGTCGGAGTTGCCTTAGATACACTTCAACAGATTGAATCTCATCTGGTTATGCGCCATTATGAAGGATTCATGAAAAAGGGTAAACTCAGAAGTAGAAGAGGTTAACTCTTTATTTATATGAATAGAGTGATAAAAGCAGCATGATCTATATAAAAAATTCAAATGAAATAAAAAAAATGCGAGAAAGTAATCGCATTGTTGCCTTGCTGCTTAAAGAACTGGAAACAATGATATCTCCTGGTATTAGCACTCAGGAGTTGAATGAGTTTGCAGAGGAAATTATTAAAACTGAGGGGGGAGAACCTGCTTTCAAGGGTTATGTTGTACCTGGATTATTGCCTTTCCCTGCAGCTATATGTGCTTCCATAAATTCCTGCATCGTTCACGGGATTCCTTCTTCTAAAAAAATATTAAAAGATGGGGATATTATTGGGATAGATGTGGGAGTCTATAAAAACGGTTTCTATGGTGATGCTGCACGAACATACACTGTTGGTAAAGTATCTCAAAAAGCCAGAAATCTTTTAGATGTAACTTTAGAAGCTCTTGATAGGGGAATCAGTCAGGCCAGGGATGGTGCAAGAGTCGGAGATGTTTCTTATGTAATCGGGTCATTTGCGGCAAAGAAGGGTTATTTTGTAGCAGATAATTTGACCGGTCACGGAGTTGGCAGGGAATTGCATGAGGAACCGATAGTTCCTAACATAGGAATAAAAGGAAGGGGTCCGAGATTAAAAGAAGGCATGACAATAGCGATTGAACCAATGATTAATATCGGAACCAACCGCGTGAAAGAAGTTGGTTGGGAATTTTATGTGGCGGATAATACATTATCTGCTCATTTTGAGCACACGATATTGATCACTCCCCAAAAAGCAGAGATTTTAAGCGTTTGCTGAGAGAAGGTTTATAATGGCTAAAGAAGGAGTAATAGAAGTGGAGGGTATAGTTAAAGAAGCTTTACCTAATACTTCATTTAAAGTAGAATTGGAGAATGGACATGTGATTCTGGCTCATAGTTCAGGTAAAATGAGGATGCATTATATAAGAATTCTGCCAGGAGATAAGGTTAAAGTCGAATTGTCCCCTTATGATTTAAACAGGGGAAGAATAATATATCGTTATAAGTAGGAGTAAATAATGAAGGTTAGAGCTTCAGTTAAAAAGATATGTAAAGATTGTAAAATTATTAAACGTAAAGGTGTTATAAGAGTAATATGCTCTACTAACCCCAGACATAAACAACGACAAGGTTAATTTTATTAAGAGGAGGATTAAACTTGGCTCATATAGCAGGGATTGAATTACCTAAAAACAAAAGGATTATTATTGGTCTTACCTATATTTATGGTATTGGAAAATCTTCTTCCCATGAGATTTTAAGTAAGGTGGGTATAGATGAGAATAAAAAAGTAAGCGAGCTTTCAGTTAAAGAAGAAAAAAGTATAAGAGAAGTCATTCAGGATGAGTATATTGTTGAAGGTGAATTGAGAACTCAGATTGCAATGGACATCAAAAGATTAATGGAAATTGGATGCTATCGCGGATTAAGACATAAAAAAGGTATGCCGGTAAGAGGTCAGCGTACACATACAAATGCCAGAACCAGACGCGGTCGTCGTAAGGGTTCAATGATAGGCAAGAAAAAATAAGGGGGAAAACGTGGCTAAAAAAACAACAGGAAGAAGAACTAAGAAAAAAAGAGTCCGTTTATCTTTTAACGAAGGAATAGCTAATATTCATTCGAGTTTTAATAATACTATTGTGTCCCTGGCAGATAAGGCAGGAAATACTTTGACCTGGTCCAGCGGTGGAAAAATTGGTTATAAAGGATCGAAAAAAAGTACTCCTTTTGCAGCACAATTAGCTGCGGAAGAAGTGGCAAAAACCGCACTGGAAATGGGAATTAATAAAGTTCAGGTTATAGTAAAAGGACCTGGTGGAGGTAGAGAATCTGCTATAAGGTCATTAGATGCTAACGGGCTTAAAATAACCATGATTAAAGATGTTACGCCAATTCCCCATAATGGCTGTAGACCTAGAAAAGTAAGGAGAATTTAAAGGATAAAGATATGGCAAGATATACTGGATCATCTTGTAAATTGTGTAGAAGAGAGGGAACAAAACTCTTCTTAAAGGGTGCTCGTTGTAATTCGGATAAATGTGCTTTTGAAAAACGACCATTTATCCCAGGTGAACATGGAACCGCTAAAGGATTTAAGAAAAGATTAAGTGATTATGGAATTCACTTAAGGGAAAAACAAAAAGTACGTAGGATTTATGGAGTATTAGAAAGTCAATTTAGAAAATATTTTAAGATGTCTGCTAAAAAGTCTGGAGTTACAGGTGAGAATTTACTTCAATTTCTGGAACGCCGTTTAGATAATATTGTTTATCGTATGGGATTTGCACCTTCCCGTAAATCTGCCAGACAGATTGTTCGTCATGGACACATTTTAGTTAACGAGCACAAAGTAAATATCCCATCCTTTTTAATTAAACCTGATGATGAAATATTAATCAAAGAAGGAAGCAGACAAATGCCATTGATTCAAGAAGCTATGGAAGCTGCTACTGAGGTTGAGAATTACGAATGGTTTGAGGTTGATAAAGATAATTTTAAAGGAAAAATACTTAGCATTCCAACTCGTGAACAAATACAGTTGGATATTGATGAACGTCTTATTGTTGAATATTATTCCAAATAGTAATTAGGAGAAAAATATGAAGTTCCTTGAACCTTTACAATTTCCCCAAAAAGTCCAGGTAGATGAAAAAAGTTACAGTCCAACCTACGGAAAGTTTGGGATTGGACCATTAGAACCCGGTTTTGCGACTACAATAGGTAATACATTAAGACGAGTTTTACTTTCATCTATTCAAGGAGTTGCTGTCAGGTTCGTGAAAATAGAAGGGTTACATCATGAATTTGCACCTATCCCGGGTTCAGATTCAGATTTTATAGACTTGATTCTCAGAATAAAAAAGCTGGTTTTTAAATCCGATTCCATAAATGAAGAAAAATTGATACTGGAATATAAAGGTAAGGGTATAATTACAGCTGCAGATATTCAAGAAACCAATGAAGTTGATATCATTAATAAAGACATGGTGTTATTGGAATTAACTGAAGATATCGATTTCAGAATGGAGTTGTGGGTCGGTATTGGAAGAGGATATGTATCCGCAGATGAGCATAACATGGAAGATAAACCTGTTGGTGTGATTCCTGTTGATTCCATATACTCTCCTGTTACAAAAGTTAATTTCGTTGTTGCCGATCAGAGAGTTGGTGAGAAAATCGATTATGATAAATTGATAATGGAAGTTAATACTAATGGCAGTATAGACCCCAAAGATGCTTTATATCTCAGTGCTAAAATTCTAAGAGACCTTTACGATACAATTGTCCTTTTTGAAACGGAACCGGAATATATCGAAGAAGTTGAAATGGATCCTGAATTGGAGAGAATGGAGAAAATTTTAGCTACTAATGTAAATGAATTGGAACTTTCCGTGAGATGTAGTAATTGTCTTTCCGCAGCTAAAATTGATTCTATCGGTGAGCTTGTAGAAAAAACAGAAAACGAAATGCTTAAATACCGTAACTTTGGTAAAAAATCTCTGGAAGAAATCAATACATTACTTGAGAAGTATGAACTGTCACTCGGTATGAATATTGAAAATATTTATAAACAAATTGAAAATGCAAAAAATAAAGTGACTACCAAAAAGAAGGATTAGGATTATGCGTCATAAAATAAGGGGAAGAAAATTAGGTAGAGAAAGAGATCACCGAGTATTAATGTTAAAAAACCTGGTTTCATCATTGGTGGAACATGGTAGAATTAATACAACTGAAGCTAAAGCCAAGGAAATCAGAAGCATGGCGGAAAGAGTCATAACTTACGGGAAAAAAGGAACTGTACACCATAGAAGACTTACTTATAAGATACTTAAAAATCGGGATCTGGTAAAAAAAGTTTTTGATGAACTGGCACCAACATTTATTGATAGAAATGGCGGATATACTAGAGTTTTAAAAAACGGGTATCGAAAAGGAGACTGCGCTCCTATGGCTATAATTGAATTTGTTAAAAGCACGTCAGACGAAAAGAAGAAGGGAAAAATAAAAACTGAGGATATAGCAAAATAATATTCAATTAATTGATATTAAATAAAATTACAGGCTGTCTTAAAGGATGGCCTGTTTTGTTTTGAAATATAAAATTTATAGAAACAATTCACAGAACCTTACGAAAAATTCGGCAAAAGTTATAATATATTGATGGTTAAATTACAAACTTGAACCAGTATAGTTTTTTTTATCCAATTTATTGTAAATTAAATAATAAAATAATTCCGTTCTATATAAATTTTAGAAAAAATAAAAATTCCACGGTTGACAAATATAATTCCTTTATTATTTAATATTTTCTATAAAAAAATGGAGATTTATTATGTTGAAAATGACTTATGATCAGATATTAGATTACCTGGAAAATAACCGGCTGGAGCAATTAAAAGAAAAAGTAAATAAACTTCATCCCGCAGATACCGCACAGATCATTAATGAATTACCTGACGAATATCAAACACTCACTTTCAAACTTCTAAATCATGAAATCGCTTCTGATGTACTCCCTGACCTTTATGACGAAGTAAGAGAAGAAATACTTGAAAATATACAACAAAACCAACTCGTTAAGATCATTGATGAAATGGAAACCGACGAGGCAACTGACATCATCAGTGAACTGGAAGAAGAGGTCTCCAAAGAAGTACTGGAAAAAATAGACGAAGAAGAATCACGTACAATTAAACAACTTTTACGCTACGATGAAGAATCTGCAGGTGGTTTAATGCAGACAGAGATCATTGCAGTTTACAAATCAAAAAAGCGAGATGAACTCATCGAGTATATCAGAGGAAATTACGAAGAAGTAGAGAATATTCATTATGTGTTTGTGATTGATGATGAGAATAAACTGATCGGTATTTTAGATCTCACAAAACTTCTCTTAGCAAGACCGGAACGTATGGCTGAAGATATAATGGATAAAGATGTTATCTCAGTCCGTGTTGATTTGGACCAGGAACAGGTTGCCAATATCTTCAGAAAATACGACATCTATACTCTGCCGGTTGTTGATGAGGAGAACCATCTGCTGGGACGTATCACAGTTGATGACATTATCGATGTTATTGATGAAGAAGCATCCGAAGATGCTTACAAAATGGTTGGTCTGGAAAGTGAAGATAGAGTCTTTACCAGTCCTTTCAGCTCAGTCAGGAAAAGGCTACCATGGTTAACCTTAAATTTATTCACTGCACTTCTGGTTTCGAGTGTTGTGGGAATTTTTGAGCAAACCATAGCCAGATTATCATTCCTGGCAGTATTAATGCCCATTGTCGCAGGCTTAGGTGGAAATTCAGGCATCCAAACATTGACAGTTATAACCAGAGGTATTGCCTTAGGAGAATTGACCATTCGAAATACTTACAGGGCGATTTATAAAGAAATTTCTGTTGGACTAATTAATGGTATTATCATTGGAAGCTGTGCCATGCTGATAGCATACCTTTTAAAAGGAGACATAATGCTGGGTGTGGTTTTGGGTTCTGCAATGGTGTGTAATATGTTTATAGCGGGATTGGTAGGATCATTAATACCGATTATTATGAGAATGCTGAAAATAGATCCGGCTCTCGCTTCCAGCGTAATAATTACAATGCTTACAGATATTGGGGGATTTGCCTCTTTCCTCGGTCTGGCAACTGTCTTGTTATTATGATTGTTCTGAAATTTAATTTTACAAAAATACTCAGTGTGACATCCAAATTTTCTACATTATGAACACACTAATTAGAACTTTCGTGATTTATTTATCACTTGAATATTTTCTGAATTCTTGAAATAATTCCTTTGAAATTCTGGCAGGTCTTCCATTCTTTACAAATACACCCTTAACAATTGCGACATTACATAGTTCATTTTCACTGTTAAAAATTTTCTGTTTCCAAGTAGTAGATAAACGGCTCATTTCAAAAATAGTAGATTTTATCGTAATCATATCTTCTAAATCAACACCTTTTATAAAATCTAAATCAATATGAGTTAAATAAATATGAATGTTCATTTCTAAAAGCTTTTTTATAGAGAACCCCATTTTTTCTAAAGCATCTGCACGGGCTTCTTCATATAAATTTAAATAATTGTTGTTATTCAGATGACCATAAATATCACATAAGAAACCGAAAATTTTGCGTTGATATTTAAACATTAATCCTCCATAAAGCAAATCATTTTTTTGATTTATATTATGTCAAGTTATGAGGTGATTAATTGTTTCTGGTTATGTCGTAACTCGACCTGCCAGGTCGAGAACAGGCTGTTGACAAAGCACAATTGACTAGTAGGTTATGTATAACTTTGATTTAAATGAAATTATCATGGTGAGTTCTTCGTCCTTCACCCTTCGTCCTTCGACTCCGCTCAGGATGACACAAGCTCAGGGTGACACAAGTTCCAGCCTTCGTCCAGCTTCAGTCTTCTCCGGCAGCTGCCGGATACGCCCAGACAAGTCAGCTTGGCAAGCAGGGTGACATATATCGTTCTGCATTTGATAACAAGATTGCTGGCAAACCTTGGTTTTTCAGCAATCTCCCGCGACCTTTTAAGCATGCCATGGCGATCACACCATGTTGTATGACGTGCCATACTGTGGGTCGAGGTACATACGCTGCTCTAATTTTTTTATACTTTGAGACTATGTATTTAACTAGAATGGAAATTATATTTGACAATTATAATTTTTACTAAATTTTCACTTTCATGGTTAAAAAATAAATTGGAGTTTGCGTGTGAGTATTCAAAAAATCTCAGGTAATATTGTTGATGTTTTGCAGGATAGAATTTATCCGGGTACAATTATTTTCTCTAACGGAAAAATTGTTGATATTATTGAAGATGATATCCATGTGAAAAATTACATTATTCCGGGTTTTGTAGATTCGCATTTCCATATTGAAAGTACTATGCTCACTCCTGCGGAATTTGCTCGAATTGCTGTTACTCACGGTACTGTTGGAGTTGTTGCGGATCCTCATGAAATAGCTAATGTGCTCGGTATTGATGGTGTAAAGTATATGATTGAAAATGCAGAACAATCACCTTTGAATTTTTTTTTTGGTGCTCCTTCCTGTGTGCCTGCTACACCATTCGAAACCAGTGGAGCAATTCTTGGTGCTGAAGAAGTTGAACAATTGCTCAGAATGGATAAGATTTCACACCTGGGTGAATTAATGAATTTCCCCGGAGTTATTAATGACGATCCTCTCGTACTTAAGAAAATCGCTCTTGCGAGAAAATATTCAAAAAAAATTGATGGGCATGCTCCCGGTCTTAGAGGGGATGATCTAAAAAAATATGTGAATGCAGGGATTTCAACTGATCATGAATGTACAGAACTCGGTGAAGCTTTAGAGAAGCTTGAACTTGGAATGAAAATAATCATTCGGGAAAGTTCTGCCTGTAAAGATTTTGATACTCTGATCCCTATTGCGGAAAAACATTATGATCAATGTATGTTTGCTTGTGATGATCAGCATCCAGATGACCTGGTAATAGGTAATATCAATGTTCTTGTAAAAAAAGCTCTGAAATATGGTCTCGATATTATGAAAGTTCTCCGCATCGCTTCTTTTAACCCAGTTAATCATTATGGACTCGACGTAGGATTGTTGCGGATTGGAGATGATGCTGATTTCCTGGTCATAGATAATTTTGAAGACCTGAACATTTTACAGACATTTATAAAAGGTAAACTCGTGGCTGAAAATGGTAAAACTTTACTGCAAAAGACCAAATCTGAGATAGTAAATAATTTTAAAACAGGTAAAAAGAGCATTGATGATTTTTTTATCAGGGCTAAAGATTCAGATATCAATGTAATCCATGTAAAAGATGGTGAAATATTAACCGGGAAAGTCGTGGTCCCTCCTGTGATTTCAGGTGGATTTGCTGTTACTGACCCGGCAATGGATTTACTGAAGATTGCTGTTGTTAACAGGTACCAGGATACAAAACCAGCAGTTGGTTTTGTTAAAGGTTTCGGTTTGAGAAGAGGTGCTATCGCTTCCTCAGTGGCTCATGATTCTCATAATATTATTACTGTTGGTGTTGATGATGGATCAATTACTTCAGCGGTTAATACAATAATTGAACATAAAGGCGGAATTTGTGTTGTTGATGATGTAGAACCCACGATTTTACCTTTACCTATAGCAGGAATAATCTGTGATCTGGATTATCTGGAAATAGCCTTGAAATATGAAGAGATAGACTTGTTAGCAAAAAAACTTGGTTCAAAACTGAAAGCACCCTTTATGATGCTTTCTTTTCTGGCTCTCCTGGTGATCCCGGAAATAAAAATGAGCGATAAAGGTTTGTTCGACGGGAATAAATTCGAATTCATTGAGGTTTTTACTTAATATTAAATATAACTGCTTCGAGTCACTTGCTCAGTGAAATGGGAGAATATTGGTGAAGAGATAGAATAATAATAGTACTATTTTTTTATATCATTGAGAAATCTATCTATCTGTTTTTTACTCCTCAAAATTTGAATATCTACTTTATCAGAATATTTATTAAGTAAATCAAAAACTCTGGGTTTAATATCCCTCGGATAATTCCATATCCATCTGGCGAATTCCCAGTCGAATTTTTCGTTGCAGCCTACACACATATCAGGTCTGTTTTTACCACTATGTTTGAAAAATCTGCTTATACATCTTATCATGCAGAAATATCTGTTAAAATCCAGGAATATTGCTGTGTCCGCATATTGTAATCGTAAATCCAAAGTTCTCAGGTAATTTCCATCCATAATCCAGTTGTTTTTTTTCAATAGTTTTTCGAGAATTGAGTTCCATTCTTCCTTAGAAAGCATTTCCCAGTTTGGTTTCCAGAAATAAGAGTCCAGATGTATGATTTCAATATTCAGCAATGCTCCCAATTTCCTGGAGAATTTTGATTTTCCGGAACCACTGGAGCCTAAGATCAAAATTCGTTTCATTTTTGACGTCAAAATAGGGCTTGAATTATAGATTAATACTAAAGTTTATGGGTTGTAGAGTTCGTATGTATCCCAGGCAATATCCTGCAGGAAGAGTTGTTCTTCCTCAGTAATACTGTCGTCACTTACATAGGGAATTTCCACTGGACTCTGGTTCCAGAAATAAGCATAGAAAACACAAGCTGCCAGATATGTTCCATGGTGATTGGGATGATTACCGTCATTGTCATAAAGGTTTAGAAGAGGGTCTTCCTGAATAGAAAGCTGCCAGGCGCGTGCCACAGGAATAACAGGAGCATCAAGTTGGGCTCCGATGTAATTGAAAGCAGCCGCCTGAGCTTCTATCATTTCTTCAAAACTATCCTGAAATGGCCAACTGAAGAAGAACACGGTCTGAGCACCTGTTTCTGTTATAATGCTGTCCAGCAAAGTAGCATATTCATAGAACAGTTCAGGATCATTAACCGGCCTTGAAGTCATTTCCTGCAGGACTACAATATCCCAGTTTTCCTGCTGGATTTCTTCAATTGTGGTTGGATTATTATAGTGATTTTCCAGAGTATATCCACCGAAAGTTACATTCGAGCATTCGATGTTCTGTAATGAATCAGCAGAGAGAGCCAGGTTTTCCAGGTGAGTGTCGACTCCACCGTTCCAATAGGTTATACTATTGCCTATAAAGAGTATCTTTTCCGGGACAGGAGGAATAAGATCACCCCATTCGACAATGATCTCCAGATTACCGGTAAATTCGCACAATTCCAGGATAATATATACTATTGTAGTTTCACCAGCTACAACTTCTCCTATTCCATAACCTGTTGCTATTAATGTGTCTCCATCATAAACTTCCACGAAAATTTCATAAATACCAACCTGCAGGTCATAAAAAGTTCCGTATGCTGTTGAATCCTCAATAGTCAGGTTCATACTGTCAATAAATCCATCTCTTGTGATTGTAACTGAAACCCTGGTTACATTAAATCCCTGTTCAAATGCCGGAGCCAGTGATAGAGTGATGGGAAGGTCCTCTGTTTGAATCACTCCGGAAGTTTCGTCTATAGAACAACCTGAAAAAACGATGATGAATATAATTGAAAAGAATAATATCGTTTTGATAATAACCTCCATTTTTTATTTTTTTTTAGTCATTTTCTTTTCAAAACATCGAAAATGTTTGTTAAGAAGGTTTTTCTCTTTCGGTTATAGCTTTCAATGATCAGATCATATTTTAATAATTCCTGACTTAATTCTTTTTGTAATTCAGTCTTGTTTTTTTTATTTTTACAATTTTTTATTTTTTCTTTTAAAGAATCGATTTCTTTTTTAAGCTTTATTTCTTCCGGTAGAAAACCCTTATTTTTAAGAAAAGAAAAGGGTAATCTCTTTCTTTTATGAAAAATAAATTGATCGGTTTTATCAAAAGGTTTTCCCCTACCGGACAGGTTATCGAATTCACCTTTTGCCATTGCTTCTTTTATTCTTGTTTCGATAAGTTTAATATAATTCAATTTAGAACCTTCTTTTATTTTAACAGGACCTGTCCTGCTTGCCCAGTTGAATTCTTTTTATATTCAACATGGGTGAAGAGGCAAAGCCTACTTCATCAGGATTTATCCGCCGTAGCTTTAGCGTAGGAGGATCATTTTTTTTGCTTCAGATAATTCGGCTCCGACTTTCAATTGATAGAGATATATCCCTGCACTGACAGGTTTACCTGAATCGTTTGTTCCATCCCAGGTAAC
>JAUXFF010000097.1 GCA_030620155.1 Candidatus Cloacimonadota bacterium
ATATCACCGAACCATATTTATATTTTATTGAGTAAACATCCATTCCCACTTCTGCAATACGTGTTTTATAATATCCTTTTAAGGAATATTCAATATCAGAAACAGCATGAGTACCGATTCCTTTGGAATAAGTTTTTTCACCGATAATTAGAGGAGTGTTATCTATAGATTTATCCATTTTTGGCGAGCCACCCCAACCGGCACTAGCGGAACTTGGTTCTATATCCGATAAGAACACTTCATCAGGATAGATTTGATCGATATTAATTTGAACGGAAGATTTCTTCTTACTTTCAGTTCCATCGTACCACACTGCAGCGACTTCAATAGAATCCTTTCCTGTAAAATCAAGATTTCGTACAATAACCTGGCTGATTGGAGTCATTCCCAGAAGTTCATTATTGAAGTAGATATTATAACCAGCAGTTAAAGTATAATTCGGATACCAGGATAATTTCAGTCCTGTAAAGCCAAATGGTTCGGCATTTATTGTATATGGAGTACTGATTGGATAATTATATGGCTCAGCTTGTTCAAAGATAACCTTCCAACTAACTTTTCCTGATTTCGGACTTGTAAACAGCACACTTGCCCAACCTTGATAGTTTGTTATGAGCGGTTCCAGGTTTTCAACTTCAACTGATTTTATGCGATAAGTTTTTCCTTTCCTTGGAAATGCAAATCGTAATTCATAAGCATCATTTCCGATTATCCGGCTTTCCCCTGAATAGGTTTTGGATTTTTTATCGTATATGCATTTATTCAAATCCACCCAGCCTTGAGTAATATGCCTGTTAGTGGAGATCAATTGAGGGTGTTCTTCAGCAGTCATCAGAGTGAGTACTTTACAACTGGCTGGTGCGAAGTGTACAAAATATCCTTTTTCCCAGCAACCTAAATATTCTTCATCCCAGAAATCAAAAATGTGAACTTTAGCATTTGTAGGCAATCCCAGTTCTTCCCAATTAAGATACAAAACATCTGTCTTATCTGTTTTATAATTAAAACATCCAACCACATCATAATTTCTATCGAGATGATCTATTTTCAAATCCCATATTTTCTTATCCCTTTTTGCTTTGAACAGGTCGAGAGGACGAATATCAACTGCAGGATAAATCCGTTTCATTATTTCAACACGCTCAGGAGATAGATCAACTAATTTATCGCTATCCATCAGAGCCTGACCCGTAAGACCCTGCAAGGTTGCCCAGGCTCGAGCCATATCCAGGGTTAAAGGAGAACGCAAACACATAACGTCTGGATCATTATACCAGGCTATATTATGCAGATAGTAATATAGCAAAGTAGCATTAACAGCAGTCATGAAGCCATTATCCCAATCCAGCACGATATCACCACCGGTTCGTGAGCCATGCATAATTCCAATGCCATCAAGCGGGATACCCCAGCAACCTAATAAATACCGTTCCTGCCCAATTGTTTCCCGAATTATATCTAAAGTATGACGATAAGACTCGATTGGATCTTTGTCAGGATTATTCATAAAGGATTGCTTATTTTTATATTCTTTAACAACAATGGGTTGACCGTCGATTTTGAAGTAATCATAGCCCCATTTATCAGCCATTATGCTGAACATATCCCGGAAATATTTATCAGCATCAGGTGCTGTAGGATCCAGTAAATATGAACCTTCCCATGTGTTGGAAGCTGAAGTACCGTCTTCTTTCAATAGGAAAACATTCCATTTGTCAACAACATCTTTGTTGCTTTGACCATGGGGCGCTAACCAGATACCTGGGGATAGACCCAGGTTGCGGATATAGGTTGCCAACTCTTTCATTCCTTCCGGGAAACGCTTGTTTATGGTTGTCCAATCCCTGTTCTCACCAAGACCATAACCGGTTCCCTGCCATCCGTCATCGATCTGGCAATAGAAAGCACCATATTCTTTCAGATTTTCAGCCAGCCACCTGGCATTTTCCTTGATATCGTCTGCAGAAATTTCCTGGTAATAGAAATACCATGAACACCATCCGGATGGAGGTAATGGAAAGTGAGTTTTATCGATAGGTTTGAAATATTTTATTCTTAAAGTATCTTTATAATAGTTGTGGATTTCAGAACCATCATTTAAGATAATTAAATCCTGCTGAGGATAAAAAATTCCCTGGGCTAATTTAGTTTGCACATCACCGAGAGTCATAATAAAAAGATCAGGATTAGTGCTGTTTTTTATACGGCAGGGAATAGGGAAAGGCCAGTTTGGTTTATTTGCAGAAGCCATCAGGGATAATACTCCTAAAATTAGTATTGAAATAATAATTAACCTCAAAAAAAAATTCTTCATAAAAACCTCCATTTGTAAGAATTAAGCTCATTTTATTTAAATATCGTTCCTGATAGAATGTTGATAGTTGTTAAAATATCAAATGATAAATTCATTTTTTAAACCCTGGAATATTTATTTTTAATTTTTAAGAAGTAAATTTTTTAGTCAATAATCTTTTTCCATAAATTTTTTTTTCATCAAAATTATTAAACCCAGATAATGCAATAGATGTTTAATAAAGAGTGGTATAATTTTATAGGGTGATGGGTTAGTCCCGAAAGCATTCGGGATCTGCATATCATAAAGATATTCAGAAACAATTTTGTAATTCACTCACACATAAAAGAATGCTGCTATTTAAAAATTTCTACTGCATTATCGGGGATAAAGAAAGGAGTGAAAATAATGGAACCAAAGAAGATATTTTATCAAATAATTCTTCTAACTTTATGTAGATAAAGGGGAAAGAAATTCTTATGAATATTATTAGTTTTTTGTCTTGACACTACAGATTTTTGAAATTTTATCAAACACAGAATTTAGGAATATAATATATTTTTAGAGGAAGTACTTAATGACATTTGTACACCTGCATAATCATACACAATACAGTTTACTAGATGGGGCATGTCGCGTAGATAAAATAATTTCTATGGCTAAGAATTATAATATGCCAGCAGTTGCAATGACAGACCACGGTAATATGTTCGGAGCAATTGATTTTTACAAAACAGCCAGGAGAAAAGGGATAAAACCGATCATAGGAATGGAAACATATATTATCAACAGTGATTTTGAAGCTCCTGATTCCAAAAAAGATATTCGACATCATCTTGTTCTTCTGGCGAAAAATCTTACAGGCTATAAAAACTTAATGAAATTATCTACAATAGCCTTCTTAAAAGGATTTTATTACAAACCAAGGATCAATAAATCGCTTTTAAAAGAATATTCTGAAGGATTGATCTGCCTTTCTGCCTGCTTAAAAGGAGAAATTCCCGCATTATTATTGAATGGCAATATTAAAAAAGCAAAAGAAGTTGTTTCTTTCTATAAGGAAGTTTTTCCTGATAGATTCTATATTGAATTGCAAGACCACAATCTGGAAGAGGAACTTACCGTTAAACCTCTTCTTATCCAACTTGCCAAAGAAACAGATACCCCAACAGTAGTTACAAATGATTGCCATTATATAAATATGGAAGATGCTGAAGCTCATGATGTTTTACTTTGTATACAAACCGGTAGATCATTATCCGATACAAATCGTATGAAGTACAATACTGATCAACTTTATTTTAAATCTGAAGAAGAAATGCGAGAATTATTTCCCGACCTTCCCGAAGCTTATGAAAATACAGTTAAGATTGCAGAAGAAATTGACCTTGAATTGGATTATAAAACTCTTTTATTTCCTGAGATTGATATACCCGATGAATATGATAGTAAGAACGATTATCTAAAACATCTTTGTTATGAAGCAGCAAAAATTAAGTATCCTGACGCTGATGAACAAATAAAAGAAAGAATTGATTACGAACTCTCTGTAATAAACAAAATGAAGTATGACGGCTATTTCTTAATTGTTAAAGATTTTATTGATACAGCTCGTGAAATGAACGTTCCTGTTGGTCCCGGTCGTGGTTCTGCAGTTGGAAGTATTGTTTCATATTTACTGGGTATAACCCGGATCGAACCTTTGAAATATGGATTATTTTTTGAGCGGTTCCTTAATCCGGACAGAATCGGAATGCCTGATATTGATATAGATTTTTGTGCTGAAGGTAGAAGTAAAATAATTGATTATGTGATTGAAAAATATGGTCGTAAAAGCGTAGCACAAATTATAACATTTGGTACTCTGGGAGCTAAATCTGTAATAAAGGATGTTGCCCGGGTTCTTGATCTTCCTGCTTCTACGGCAAATGAAATAACTAAATTAATTCCTTCAACTCCAAAAATCACTTTAAAAAAGGCATTGAAACAATCCAAAGAATTTGCTGCTAAAATGGCTGAGAATGATATCAATAAATCTATTTTAACTTATTCTGAGGTTTTGGAAGGACTGATTCGTCATATTGGGATTCATGCTGCTGGTGTTGTTATTGGACCCGGGAGTTTAAGTGATTATGTGCCCCTGGCCACAAGTGCCCAAAAAGGGGGAGAAACATCAGTTCTGGTGCAATATGAAGGAAAATGGCTGGAAGACCTGAAAATATTAAAAATGGACTTTTTAGGTCTGAAAACTTTAACCCTGATTCAAAAAACAATTGATCTTGTAAAACAATCCCAGGATATTACAATTGATATAGAGAATATAGGTTTAAATGATAAAGATAGTTATGAGTTATTAGCCAGAGGACAGACAGACGGGATATTTCAATTTGAATCTGGTGGTATGAAAAAATGTCTTATGGACCTCAAGCCAAACAAATTTGAAGATCTCATAGCAATGGTTGCGCTTTATAGACCTGGACCGATGCAATTCATAGAAACCTTCATAAACAGGAAATACGGCAAAGAAAAAATCAAATATATTCATCCGTTGGTAGAAAATACTCTTAAGGAAACATATGGAGTTACAGTTTATCAGGAGCAGGTAATGCAGATAGCTCGTGATATGGGTGGTCTTTCCGGAGCTGAAGCTGATACTTTAAGAAAAGCTATTGGAAAGAAAAAGCTTGCTGCAATGGAAAAAATGAAAACAAAGTTTGTAGAAGGTGCCACAAAAAATGGTGTGGGTTCCCAGATTATTGAAAGGATATGGAAAGACTGGTTGGAATTTGCGAATTATGCTTTTAATAAAAGTCATGCTGCAGCTTATGCTAATGTTGCCTTCCAAACAGCATATTTAAAAGCACATTATCCTGTGGAATTTATGGCTGCCCTGCTTTCCCTGGAAGATAATCCAACAAAAATTCCATATTTTATGGATGAGTGTAAAAAAATGGGAATTGAAATTGTTGCTCCGGATATAAATAAAAGTGAAAAAGAGTTTGTTGTTCAGGGAAATAAAATACTTTTCGGATTAAAAGCCATAAAAAATGTTGGAGGAGCTGCAATAAATTCCATTTTGGAAGAACGTTGTAAAGGTGAACATTTTAAAAATATTTTTGAATTATGCTCTCGGGTTGAAAGTATGTGTGTGAATAAATCAGTTTTGGAAAGTTTGATCTCTGCAGGAGCTATGGATGATCTAGATGGTAATCGTGCTCAGAATTATCAAGCAATTGAAAGTGCATTGGAATATTCATCAAAAGTTCAAACAGAAAAAAAACGTGGACAGATAATGCTTTTTGATAAATTTCATGATGAAGAGGGAAAGGATTATTTACCGGAACTCCCTAAGATTCCCGAATGGTCGTTTAATAATAAATTAAATCAGGAAAAGAAAATACTAGGCTTCTATTGGTCAGGTCATCCCTTAAATCAATATGAATCGATTCTAAAATTATTGGTTAATATCAATTCGAAAGATGCTGCTTATAAACCTGAAAAGATTCCGAGTAATATAGCAATAGCCGGAGTTATTTCTGAAATTATAAAAAAAGTAGATAGAAATGGAAATTCTTATGCTATAATAATTTTAGAAGACCTGTCCGGAAAATTTGAGTTAACTCTTTTTACTAAAGATTATGAGACATTTTTTAAAAAAATACAAGAAGGTAAAGAATACTTTATCATTGGTAAGAAATCAACATATAATGATGGGAAAGAAAATTTATTGAGAATAAAACCAGTTAAAATTTTAACTTTTGATGAGTTAAGTGAAAATCTTTCCGGGGAAATCTACTTCAAAATAAAAGAGGAAAATAGTACAGCAGAATTTGCCAATAGTCTGGTTTCTGTTTTTAAAAAATATCCTGGAAATTTTGGTGTTCATATTTCAATTGAAACTAACAAATTCAGGACGATTAATATCCATTCTCGAAATATAAAAATATTTCCTGATGATGAAGTAATCAAAATTTTTGATGAAATTCTTTTTGGAACACCAAGAGTGAAATTAAATTTTAATTTGTAGGTATATTATGAAAACAGTATTTATAATTGGGTTCCTCTGCTTGATAGTAAATATGAATGCAATATTAAATGTAATAGTTGATGATAATCGTTTTTTTGATGATACATTCAATACCATTTTGGAGATTAATTATCAGGTCCCTTACAACGGATTGAAATTTGAGAGAAGTGAATATGGTTATACAGCTTTATTACAGGTCAATGTTACTTTAATTAAAGATGATACTGAAGTTTATAATCAGGAATTTACTAATAAAATTATACTTACTAATGAAGAAAAAACACTTTCTAATGAGATATTTTTAGATAAGATTATTCTAACTCTTTCCCTGTCAGGTTTTTTTGTAAAAATTAATTTTAAGGATTTGTTGGCAGGGAAAGATAAAGAATGGAAATATCATTTTGAGACTTTGAAACCTGAAGCTCTGGTTAGTGATTTAGAACTTTCTACTGATGTGAAAAAAGATACGACCTCCTATTTAGAAAAATTTCATCGAAACAATTACCTTTTTTCTGTGAATACTGACCATATCTATTCCTTACCTGAAGAAATTTTTATCGGTTTGTATTATGAGATTCAGAATTTTTTTACAGATAGCCAGAATAAAAGTAACCTCATTGAGACCATTACCATACAAAAAAAAGGAGAAATCCTGGAACAATTTCAATCAGGGATTATTGAACAGGAAGATAAAATAAATAGAATAAAAAAAATCAGTATTCAAAATTTTGAACCGGGCTATTATGAAATTTTGTTGGAAATAGAAGATACATTTTCCGGGTATAAGGAAATTAAAAAGGATTATTTCAGTATCAGAATCAATAAGGATGTATCTATAAGACTTTTCCCAGATATAGAAAATGAAATCAAACTTATTAAATATTTCTTGCAATCTTCTCAGACTAATATATGGAAAACCCTTGCTGAAAAAGGGAAAGAAAATTTTATTAACCGGTTTTGGACTGCAAATGATCCTGATCCTTCCACCAGTGAGAATGAATTTTTACATGAAATAAGAAATAGAATAACTTATACTAATTCTAAATTTTCTCATTTTGATGATGGCTGGAGCACTGATAGGGGGAGGATTTATATTAAATATGGACCTCCTGATGAAATATTAAAACTGAGAACAGGATTTTATACTAAATATATAACCAAAGATTATGAGATTTGGAAATACCGTTCAAAAAATTACCTTACATATATTTTTATTGATTTATTAGCCACCGGGAGTTATAGACTTATCTATAGTGAAGACGATGATACAGAGGTTACTTTACCAGATTGGGATTTGTATTTAGACAAGGATTTTGACGAAACTTTATTGGAATAAATTTTTTTTATTATTATCACAAATTAATAAATATTCGAGTTAAAGGGATTTTTTTTAAAAAAAAGGTTGATTTAAATATCGTAAATAATTTTTATTGTTGTAGGTGATTTATAAAAATAATTAACAGCGAATCAGTATCTTTTTTAAGAGTATTTTTTTTGATCTTTAATATTAATATAAAGGTGTAAAGGCTTCTTCAAGATGTTCTAAGTGAAAATGATTTGATTCTTTGTAAGGTATTACAGCAATTACATCAAAACGAGTAAAATAGTCTTCGAATTCCTGGTGTAACAAAATGAAGGACTGTGCAGTTTTAAAGAGTTTTTTCTGTTTAGATCGAGACACACTGGATAAGGCAGATTCAACAGAGGAACTCCTGGTCTTAACTTCAATAAAAACTAAACAGTCTTGTTTTAACGCGATGATGTCTATTTCGCCGTATTGAGAATGGAAATTGCGGTTAATAATTTTATAGTTTTTAGAAATCAGGTAATCGACGGCAAAATTTTCGCCAGTTTTGCCTAATATAAGATTATTTTTTATATTCATAATTCAAAAAAAATCTTGACTTTTAATTTGTCAATTATGTATGAGTAAAAATGATTTTTTTAGGAGGTAATGATGAAAAAAGTTTTTTTAGTTCTGTTTTGTTTGTTTATACTTTCAGCTTTATCAGCTGTCCCATATACTGCTCAGGGAAATATCAATATTCCAACAGCTTATATTTTACCGAGTGGTATGCTGGAAATATCCTATACCAGCTATTTTGTAAATGATTATGATGGTTATCATGATGATGAAGTACATTATAATCAGGCAGGCACATTGGACATAGGATTATTTAATTTTGCTGAAATTGGATTTGTTGCCTGTAGTGAAGAAATTTATTATGGTCATTTTAAACTCCGATTGTTACGAGAGAAAATTGAGATACCAGCTTTGGTATTTGGCATGGAAAATCTTTTCACCGAGTATAATTTCAAAGAGGAAAATATCTTTGTAGAAAACTTACCGGACAGAAATGACTATACCAAAAATTCGCCCTATATAGTTGCCAGTAAATCTGCTTTAATTCTTACAAACTTGTCGTGGATGAAGAAGCTAGAGCTTGTTTTTCATTTAGGAATAGGATGGCGTAAATTCCACGGTAAAGGAAGCATTGTTAGATTTGCAACGGGGAATTTCGGGGGATTAGATGTAAGGACATCCAAAAACTTCAGTATGAATTTTGAATTTGATGCACACAATTACAATATAGGCATAAATTATAGATATAAAAGCCTGTTATTCCGTGCATGTTTGCTTGAAATTGAAGATTATTGGGCTATGAAATATCACCATTTTTATAAATTTGCTTGTCATATTAGATTTACCTTTGACGGACTTTCAAATGTAAAAGTAAAAGAAGCAAAAGATTATCATTATAAAGATTATCCTTATACTGATCCTTTTGATTACATTTATGATACTTACCCTGAATCACCTTAACATGAAAATAATGCTAAGGAATTAGAAGAAATAAAAGAAATTTAGCAGTAATAACTTTTTCATCCGGTTACCTCCTGATTGAAGACGTTATGTGAAAATAGTAACCTTCCAATAAGTAGCGTGAGAAGAGAATAGATATTCTGCTTCCATTGAAAGCTCCTGGTTTGAGAGACTACTTTGAATACGAAAATTCAGCGAAATTTTAGTTTTCACCCAGCCTATGAAATCCGTCTGCCAAGCCGTATCCGGCAGGTACCGGAGAAGGCTGGTGTTCTATAAATTCCAAATATCCTCCGTACAGTCACTGCGTTCCTTACGGGGCAGGCAAATAACAAATAAATTACAAATTTCAAATATCAAATTACAAATAAATTCCAAAACCAAAATATCAAATTACAAAAAATCAGTGAACATCCGTCTAATCTGTATCATCCGTGTTCTATAAATTACAAATTACAAATTCCAATAACCGAAACTATTTTCTCTTCTAATTAAAAAAATACACTTCACAAAATTGAAAAACACTTACCTAAATTATAAAAATCCGTGATTTTCCGTCCTATCCGTTTACCCCGTGAAATCCTGCGAAGCAGGAACAGCGAAGCTGTATTTAACGGGGTATCATCCGTGTTCTATAAATTCCAA
>JAUXFF010000010.1 GCA_030620155.1 Candidatus Cloacimonadota bacterium
CGATTTGTACATCTCATAGGAATATACGCTGCTCCAAACTGAAAAATACATAACAAATTACAATAAATCCGTGAGAATCTGTATGATCCGTGTCATCCGTGTTCTATAAATTCCAAATTTCAAATTCCTATAACCGAAACCGATTTGTACATCTCATAGGAATATACGCTGCTCCAAACTGAAAAATACATAACAAATTACAATAAATCCGTGAGAATCTGTATGATCCGTGTCATCCGTGTTCTATTTTCTATTTGAAATTCTGATATTTCTGACCATCTTGAAAAAGGTGTTTTTTTTCATTAAGGACAACCGAACTCAGTGACAAAAATGGCATTTATTTGTGTCATATTGGGCACAGATGCACATTCTCAGGACTTGTAAAATCATTCCAGAATAAAATTATTTTTTTTATGTAACTATTTAAGTTTAAGGCGATTAAAGTATAAAATCTAACCCATTATTGTCTTCTGAATTGATTTGGAACAAAATTTGTTATTACATATCACGGTACTCCTACCAACTTTGCGGAGGTTTATTTATACAAAGTTTCTTGACCTTCGCAAAGTATTTTTTATATAAAGATGTTTTAAACTCTGATTCTTATTTGCCTTAGTGTCCCCGATTGAATCGGGGATTAGTGTACTTAGCCTGCCCTGCCAGCCATGGTGTATACCGTGATTGATTAGCTGGGGCGGCTTAACAGATTCCAATAATTTAAGAAGTGTACAACAAAACATTTTTCTTGACTGTTATCATTTGAAATAAAATTTCTTGTAGAGAGGATGATATGAAAATAATTTTTATGACTATATTTTTAGTTTCATGTCTTATGCTTTCTGCAATTGAATATAAGATTGACCTTCTATGGGATGAGTTTGAAGGAGAATGTAATGGCTTTATCAGTGGGACTATTGGCAGCGAATTTGGTTTTGTCAATGGCGCCGGTTCACAGGAAGCTCTGGAAGGAAAATTGATCTCAATAGGCGAAGGTCGAACAATGGAGGCAAAGCAATCCTTTATAATTAATTCTGAAGACGGTTATTTTACTTTTTGGATCAAAGACAAATTTACAGATGATGATCTTGCTCAGGATCCGACTCTTATTGCCCGTTCAAAACCTGTAATAAAAATTTATAAAGGTAGAAATCTGGTCAGGCAGATAAAGGTTCCTTCTCAAGAGGGGCTTACCTGTAAAGTTTTTGATCTGGATGTTTCTACCGATGAAATTAATGAAGAACTGAAATTCTATCCCAAATCACGCTTGATTGTGGGAAAAGTTGTAAATGCTGTAGATGGAGAAGCCCTTTCTGATGTTAACATCTCAATAACAGATTATATGAGGGAAAGCAGGATTTTTACAACAGATGAAAAAGGAATTTTTCTTTTTGATGTTGAAATTGGAGAATATACATTGGGTTTTTCAAAAGAAGGTTTTATTGGAACAACGATTAACACCAGGATGGGAGCTGATGAAACACCCAGGGAAGTAATTTGTGCCATGTCTCCGGAAATTAAAGAATTCAGAATTATTTTAACCTGGGGAAGTATACCCAAAGACCTTGATGCACATCTCAGTGGTCCAAATCCTGAAGGTGGAAATTTTCACATCTGGTATAGAAATAAAATTCTTATCGCTGGGAAAAATTTCCTGGACAGAGATGATACTAAACGTTATGGACCGGAAACGATAACCATATATAAACCAGCTATTGGTGAGTACTACTATTCGGTTTATGATTATACAAATAGAACTAAAAAGAAAAGTAAAAGTCTTTCTAGAAGCAATGCAGTTGTGCAAATTTATGGGATGAATAGACTTCTCGCAAGTTTTGAAGTTCCTGAAGATATTAAAGGAAATTGCTGGCACGTTTTTAAAATTAATGAAATCCATGAAATAATTCCGATAAATAATATTGATGTCGTGTTAGACGAAAGAAGTATTCAATAAAGGAGGGAATATGAAAAGATTCAAAGTTATTGCGGTGATAGTAGCTATTTTATTTTTACTTGCTGCGTGTGGGAAAAGTGGTCCAAGCGGGATTAAAAAAGTTTATTATCCCGATTGGTGGCAAATTCAGGACAGTCCTGATTATGTTCAAGTCTATGGAATGGCAACAAAAGTTTCCCAAACAACATCTTATGATGCAGCTCATGCCAATGCCATGCTGCAGGCTGCCCAGTATGTTGAAATTTATGTCAAGGGTATGGTGAAGAATTATGAGGAAGAAGCAGGTGTCAATGATCCTCAGGTTCTTGCTTTAACCAGTAAGGTAGTTAAAGAAGTTTCTAATGCTAAATTTGAAAACGTATTAGTTACTAAACAGGAAACAATTATTACTGAGGAAAATCGCTTCCAGACATTTGTGAGAGTTAGTGTTCCTAAAGATGCAATCAATAAAAATACACTTAATAAGATCAGGAATGAAGAAGCTCTTTACAACCAGTTTAAAGCTTCTCAGGCTTTTGATGAACTTGAAATAGAGGTTGAAAAGTACGACAAATAATTACCGATAACTGTTTCAGGAGATAAGGCGTCCGTTTGGACGCCTTTTTTATTCTATTTTCATATTTCTTTTTTCTAAGACCTTATAAAAATCAGGAGCATTGTTTTTGGAAACATTTCCTTTGGGGATCTCAAGAATCATAACTTTATTAAAATGTCCGAATATTTGAAATTCTACAATATCACCTTCATTAACTTTCGAACTGGATTTGGCTATCTTATCATTGATCTTAACCAGGTTTTTGTCACAGGCTTTCTTGGCAATACTACGAGTTTTAATTAGACATAGTTTATTAAGAAGTTGATCTATTCGCATATTCCAATTCCTTGAGCAGGGTTATTTCTATTTAAATTTTAACTTTCCCCAATATCCATTATTTATTATTCCTGTGTAACTGAAGAGTGAAAAGCCAATAAATTTTTTCTTTTTAATGAACTTGATTTTGTCATTAATTTTATCTACAGGGTATGTGTTATCCTTACTCCATGCTCTTATACCCACAACTATTTCTTTATTCATTTTGAAATCAGAAATTGTATTTAAAACATTTTCGAAATCATCATTTGAAGTTGAATAAGCCATTAAATATACTTTATCTAGATATCCTTGTTGAAGCCATTTTAACCAGTTTTGTGAATATTTAAAACATGCGTTTTCCAAATTGGGAAAAACAGCAGCACTTACAGTTGTTTCAGGAGAAACATTTTTTATCGAGATATATGCTTTTTTTAAAAAGCATGTAACCTGATCTTCTCTCCATTTCTGCCAGTTCTCAATATCTTCATAAACTGTATCGAGCTTGTAATTGGTCACAGCAATTTCATTGTATCCGAAATTCGTATCAGGATAACGAATGTAATCGAAATGAACACCTGCAATATCATAATTTTTTATTATATCCAGGATAATATTGAGAAGATAATTGTGTACTTCGGGAATACCAGGATCAAGATAAGCACCTTCATAGGAATCAGGTTTCATTTTCTTTTTCTGGAAATTACTTGTTATCCATTCCGGGTGAGTAAAATAAACATGTTCAGGAGAAAGTTTATCAAGATCATAAGGTGTGACAACAAATATCGTCATCCATGTATGAATTTCGATTTTTGTGTCTTTTGTTTTTTCTAAAAGATAATCCAGAGGATCGAAATTGGTGGAATCAGTAAGTATATAACTTCTTTTTTCAGGGTTTTTGAAAGTACTATCTTCACGATTTGGAATGTATAATGCATCTCCCCGGTATCTTACTTCTGGTAGGATCTGATTTATTTTGTTATTGATGGCGTCTTCTACTAATTGATCGATTTTTTCGGGAGTTGTTAGTTCCCAGCTTGGAACCCAGAGAGCACGGATTTCTGAAAAAAGATGAGAATAAGAAAGAAAAAATATATAAGTAAAAAGTAAAAAAGTAAAAAAGAATTTTCTGTTATTAGAAGGTTTCATTCTCTTTTATGCTTTCAACCTTACAGTCCAGGCTACCGTCTGATAATAAGATTTCCAGATTCTCACCTGTATTAATTTTCTTAATAGAATTCAGGATTTTTTTCTTTTGTCTGGATATACTGTAACCTCTTTTCAGTGCATCATAAGGAGATAATTCTTTAAGCTGATTACTTAAAACTAAGAGTTTATTCCTATGAGAAATAAGATAACTTTGCAAGCTGTGATTCATTCTTAATGAAGCCTCATCTATTCGCTGCTGGAAATTTTGTATAATGTTTTGAGGATGATAATATTGAAGACTTTGGTCCAATTGCTGTAAATTCAGTTTTTGATTGGAAATGTAATTAATAGTGTTAAGTCTTATCTTATTTTCTAAAGCTTGAATATATTTTAAAAGTTCCGAGCTATCAGGTACAGCAAGTTCAGCCGCTGCAGAAGGAGTAGGTGCCCGTAAATCAGCTACGAAGTCTGCGATCGTAAAATCAATTTCATGTCCAACTGCTGAGATTACGGGAATTTCAGATTCAAAAATTACCCTGGCAAGCTGTTCATCATTGAAACAAAAAAGGTCTTCCTGGGAACCACCACCTCGACCGACAATAAGGATATCAACAGGTTTATGAATGTTAAAAAAACGGATTGCCTCTATTATTTCTTCCGGAGCTTTATCACCTTGTACTGTTGCAGGATAGAGATATATTTTGCAGGGATATCTTCTCGAAATTACATTACGAATGTCTTGAATTGCTGCTCCTGTTTCAGAAGTAACCACTCCAATTGTTTCAGGGAATTGCGGGATGGGTTTTTTATGTATTTCATCAAATAAACCTTCTTCTTCCAGCTTACGTTTTAATTCTTCATACTTTATCTGCAGCTCTCCAATACCAGTAGGATACATCCTGGTAACATTTAACTGGTAATTCCCACTTTTTTCAAAAACTGTGATCTTTCCCAGGCATATAACTTGATCTCCTACTTTGGGGAGGAATTGCAAGTAAGTATTATAGCTTTTAAAGAAAACACATTTTAAAGTACTTTTAGAATCCTTTATAGAGAAATAAATATGCCCGGATCTATGTTTTGTAAAATTTGAAATTTCACCTTCTACAAACAAATTAGGGATATTCGATTCTATTACATTTTTTATGTGTTTTGTTACTTCGGAAACTGTAAATATATTCTCTTTTTTTACCATAGTTTTTATTTTTTTTAGACTAAGAAGCTCTATTCTCGAAAAATTCTGTCTTTTGGAAAATACCTCTTAATTACATTAGTGCCAAATGTCTCCTAATATTCTGGTTTCCAAGCCTTTAGCATACTGTATAGTGTGCCCAGCTTGGAAACCTTCTCATCATGTTGATTATTTGTATCCAAGCCAGTCTCCGTAAACTACGCCCCGACAGGCTGGGAGTAATATACATCACCCTTACAGGCTCCACGCGATGCCGCATGGCTGTCGTGGATACAAGAGCAACCTCTTAATTGATCAGGATCATCTTCTTTGATGTGGAAAAACCGTCAACTTCCAATTTGTAGAAATAGATTCCGGAAGATACAGGTTTACCGCTGTCGTCAGTGCCGTTCCAGTAAACAGTGTAGGTGTTGCCACGAGCTTGTGTCATCCTGAGCCCTTCGTCGCTGCTCAGGACAGGCTCAGTCGAAGGACGAGTGGCAACATCAAGTTTCTTTACCTTCTGCCCTTTTATATTATAAATTATAATCCGCAAAGGCGGACAAGTCTTTGCGTTCTCAGAATCCTCTGCGGTGAGATTAAATGAAATACTTGTTCCCGAGCTGCGACCTGCACTTCCAGGGGAAAAAGGATTAGGATAATTTTGTAATAAACGTGGTTTTAAGACGATTTCATTATTGTCTATTCCTGTAGAATAAGTTGAAAACTGTAAAGTCTTAAATGAATAGATATTATTGAAATCAGTTACTTTGAAAAGAATATCCCAGGTTTGATCATTTTCTGTAGGAATTCCGGAGAATAAACCATCTTCAGATATATCCATACCAAAAGGAAATAATGGTTTAAAAAAGTGGATTTTGTAATCCTGAGGAATGGAAGAACCGGATATATTTGTTATTGTATAACTTGTATAATCTCCCCGTGAAACACCTGATATCCAATTCGGAGATTCTGTAATGTTTTCACTATTGTAAAAGAATTCTATATCTCCTGTTGAATAAAGGGTTGCTATGAATTCTGCATCTGCTTCCGGTTGGTTATACCTGGAAGTTTTCCAGTGAAAGGATACGGAATTTTCATTACAATTGTACCACATACCATCATTTTGTTCAGGAAATATCATCAGATCTGCCCCATAGGGTGTAATAGCTTTAGTTGCTATCAGGTTTTCCTCGTTCCTGATATATCCGAACTCATCTCCAAAGGTTATTGAACCGTCGGTAGTGATCAGAACATGATCAAATAATTCATTATAAAATGGAAACGAAAATTCCAGGTCAAGTTCTGCAAAACCATCATCATTATGTGTAGGGAATAATTGAGTGTCATAAACTATCGGGAATTCGTCTTCAGTACCAAATTCCAGGTAATCCATTTTCAAACTCCATGTATAAGGAGGTGTTCCGTTAATTGCTTCAAATTGATAACAATAATATTCACCTGTCTCAGCCATCGGGAGCTCGTCAGTTAAAATTGAAATAACATCATAATCAAATATTTTATTTACTGAAACCATGGTAAGTTCATTATTTATTATGGGAACATTCTGCTGCTCACTAATGACCTCTTCTTCTTCTTCATTTGTATAATCTATTATGGAAAAGGAAATTATTTCGCCCAAACCGATATTGTATGGATCATGGTTATCAATCATCAGGAAGATTTTTGCCGGTTCCCCACAAATAATACCGCTTAATAAAGGTGTAATGTCCAGCCCTATTTCAATTGTTTTATCTTCTTCTGTAAAACCTCCCTGCATATAATGATCTCCACCCTGGAAATTAAATAGAGAAAACCTCTGGATTATTTCGGGTTCTACCGCTGAAATATCAGAAGCAATTCCTGCAGAAATTCGTATCTTATTCCTGGAAGTATGCTCAATAGTAGCCTTAAGAGTTAATAAGGGTGTATATTCCTCTCGGGTTATGACAGTATGTACCTGGTTATTCCAGATTCCTCCATCCTCAGATGATTCCGCCAGTAATTTATACATCATATAGGATTTTCCCTCATCTCCCCATCCGGTACCCCAACTGTTAGCTACAATCAAACCACCGATTTCCCAGTCTTTCATATCAATCATACTATCATTGTTTATATCAAGATCATTGGTATACAGACCGTCATTATTGTAGTCATATCTTATAGAATCATCATAACCCACAAAAGTTATTGCATGATTTATATTAGGGTCCCAGCTTATTATAACACTTTTTCCTGCTTCATGTGTACCTGCAGGTAAAAAGGTCATCAAATACCCTGAAACTCCTGCTGCAAAATTGGCTAGGCCTCCTGTTTCTGATTCATCCAGATGATCATACATCCATTGTTTTAAGGTTTCCAAACCTTCCGGATTTCTAACATCTATACTGAACATATCCAGAACCCGGTTATGCATTCCTCCGAAATAATTTTCATATCCGGTTATCCAACGGGAATGCCCCCCATAAGCCATTCCTCCGTAAGTTGCAACATTAGGGCAGCCATTACTTCTTATTATTTGCCAACCGTCCCAGTACCAGGAGCCATATCCTTCTCCGCCATTTAAAAAATTCCACGTGTAATGAGTTGGATATTGATTTTCAGGTATATCTGCAGCAAGTTGCCTTTCCCGATCTATTTCATAAGTAAAATTATAACCAATCCCACTTGCCTGACCGCAACTTCCCCCTTCCTGAGAAAAGATAGGTCTGAAATAAGGTAGTAAAGAATTATCAAGATTTTCCGGTAAAACCCTGTTTCTGTAATTTCCAGGGATGGTGAGTTTAGGCATCTTATTCAAAAATTCCCAGTCTTCTTTTGTTAAAGGACGCAATCCTCCTGCGATCCAGGGTTCTCCATCAGGATCCGGGTTTACATTGATGATTTCAGAATATGCTAAATAATATACTATCATTAAAATTATACTGACTAATATGGTTCTTTTCATAATTCACTCCTTTATCACGGCGTAGTGTTAACGAAGCCGGATTGTCACGGCGTTGCAGGTGATGATACCCATCATCACCTGCTTTTGAAGCCGGACTATTTTCATTTTATTATATTTTCCCTACAGGGGCTAAATAAATTACAAATTCGTCTTTCCCGTCTAGTTTCAGAAGGTCATCTATCTTTTCCTGGTCGTATGCTGCGATTGCGCAAGTACCTAATTTTAGCGCTTCACAGCCAAGATATAAATTCTGGCAAACATGTCCGCAATCCAAAAGCATCGCTTTATGAGCAGAGATGTGATAACGCCACTCAGCACGATAAGGAACTGCACTCCATACAAACACAACTGCACTGTTTCCTGTAAATTGTTGGTCAAATGTGGCTGCGTTAATTTTGTCTTTAAGTTTTTCTTCCTTATATAAAAATAAAAGCTTATGTTCAATTGCCAGGTATCTATAAACACCAGGTTCAATACCTGTAACATTGTGAATGATCAGATAGGTTTCAAAAGCATGCCTTGCTCCTGCTGAAGGAACTGTTCTCAAGGTGGCATAAGCTTTATCAAATCTTTTTATAACTTCTTTTACTCCCTGGCTCACCCAGAGAAGGAAAGAGAGTTCTTCAATACTCAGGGGTTCATTTGAATATTGTCTGCGGCTTTTTCTTTCTTTTATGCAATTTCTGAGATTATTATTTGGAATTTGTATATTTTCAGGTTTGATTAGATCGATTAATTTGTCAGATTTATTATATTCTTTCTCTAATGAAGGTTGAGGAAAGTTTTTTTGCTGGTCTGTTTGAATTCCATGCAACTCTGCAAATTTAGCTTTCATAATACTTCTATGTTTTTCTAAATTTTCCATATATCCCCCAGAATTTTCAATTGTTAATCACACATTATTTCTTACATATTTTGTCAAGTCTAGGTTATTTCTGGGAGTGTTTTGCTTGAATATCAAATAATTACTTGACCTAATATTTTGCTTGAATAAATTAAAAAACCAAATTGAAAGAACTGGATTAAGTCTAATTTATGAATAAAAAGATGGAAAAGAGGAACTTGTAATACTGTGCCATTAAAGGAAATAAGATTATTAACAGAACAAAAAATGGGGGATGAAAAATAAATAGAAGCTTCTAACAACGTTTTCTTTTAAAAAGACAGTATAAAGTTGCTCTTCTCATTAAACTCAACATAAGGAAAATTGAAAGAAAAATATAAAAAAATAACAAGAAGTCATCCCTCTCTTATGCTAAAGAGAGGGACCGAGGGTGAGTTAGAAAATATTTAAAAAACCAAATTGAAAAAACTACAAAGGGTGAGTTATGAAAAAGTTTTTAATTATTTTATTTATATTTATTTTGAAGGAATTATTATTTTCTCAGTTTGATCTGTCTATTTGGAATAATATCAGGAATAGTTCGTATACCATTGATAATCAAATGCATGTTAGGTGTGAGACTATTGAATTTCCTGAATTACAGACAGAATTGTATTATTTACATGAAGGAGATTGGAATTCTACTGAGATGCAGCTTATACAAGGATTTACTTATGAAGGTGTAATAGATATAAATCCTGAAGAGACACAATATTGTAGATTTAAAACCGAAAATGATACATTAGTAGCAATGATGCCGGCTTTTATTTCGGAAGATGTATTCCCTCCATCTATCTCTGACCTTAGTTATATTTCTGATGATCCTGTTGGAGATACACTTGTTGCCGGGTATGATTTTCTTGATATCATGGGCAGCTATTTCGGTTATTCCGAAACCAGGTTTTATAGTGCTGTAAAAAATAATGGTGAAGGATTCCCTCTGAACAGTGGTGGTTTTATTCCTGAAGAATTTTATGTTTATGCAGCAGGCATCATTAATCCTGAAAATATCCTCGTTGACTCAACAGCGTATGCTTTGATTTACGCCAACTACCTGCTTCTAACTCCCGGATTATACAAAATCGTAGGAACGGATTTAAGTTTGGAGTCTTTGCAGAGAATTGGAGATATTGAAACTGAAATAATCGACAGTGTCCTGGTAATGGCTTGTAATATTAATGATTTAGTACTTGACGAACATTTTGGTGAGTGGCCCAGCATCAGCAAATCATTAGGATTAGATTTTATTACAAATGCCTTTGATTTACTGTTAACTTATTTTAATATTATAGATTTTTCTATACCATCGCTCCAGGTTATTGACCAATATATTATCGAACCCTTTGAGAATCAGCTTCCTGAGTTAACAGAAATTGAATATCAAATAATAGGTCCAATAACAAATATAAATTTGTGGTACTACGATATAGACGGGAACTTCCCAATAGCAGCTGAAGTTATTACAAACAGCGGGAATATTTATCAAATGTTTCCATTATCTTTTGATTATACTGAACCGGTAGAATTTTTTACTGAAATTCCCGAAAATGATTGGAATGAGATAACCGTTTCGTTCAGTGATAATGGTTTTGAATTTGTGGAACATGTAATTCAAAATACTGATGCAGAGGATAATATTATTCAATCAGGAATTGTATTGTCTAATTATCCCAATCCCTTTAACCCTTCTACAACTATTTCTTTTAATATCTCTCGCAAAGACGTCGGGCTTCGTTCAACTTCGCCCGGACAGGCAAAGGATGTAGAAATAATAATTTATAACATCAAAGGAGAAAAAGTAAGAGAGCTTCCCATCGTCACACCCTCTCCCTCTCACACCCTCTCTGTTATCTGGAATGGAACTGACGAAAACAACAAATCTGTTTCATCAGGGATATATTTCTATAAACTAAAAACAGATAATTTCGAAAAGATGAGAAAAATGATCCTCCTACGTTAAAACTACGGAGGATAAATCCTTATGAAATAAGGGAATTTAGCCCCCGACGGTTTTTTCGGAGGGGCAACTTCTCTTTTTTAATCAAATAGGCTTTGAAGTCTAACATGTATTTCTGAAGAAAGAGGAAAGAGATTTGATCCATTTTGGGAAACTACTTATTATTATTGGAATTATTCTGATAGTAATCGGATTTTTAGTCAGTAATACATTTATAGGTAAATTTCTGGGAAAACTTCCGGGTGATATTAATATTAAAAAGGGGAATTTTTCCATTCATTTTCCTATAGTGACCTGTTTAGTTTTAAGTATTATTCTAACAATTCTTATCCGAATTTTTACTAAAAAGTGATATGAGTTCTGCAAAATTAAGGAAAATTTCAAAAACCATTGAAATGGTTGAAATTTTCATGTTGAAGTTTGTTAGATCCCCACAACTGATCCGTCTGAGCCGGAGTAAACAGTTGTGGGTTAATTCGATACATATTATTGTATTTCCGGCAGCTGCTGGATCAACTGTGGGATTAAGTATGACACTAATTACTTAATAACCGCTTCACTTGTCCCGTTAAATCCTTTTCATTTAACTGGGAGCGGTTTCCACTTCTATTTTGCAGATCCCTTTAAAAAGTGATATAAAAGGAGACACTTATGAACAAAGATGAAATGAAGGCGAACGATTTATTGGAAAGAGCTTCAATAGCTGCCGGGGTCTTCAATCTGTTCGACCAGGAACAGGTTAACAGAATCATTAAAAATGTTTATGAAGCCGGTTTTAATAATCGTGTAAAACTGGCAAAAATGGCTGCAGAAGAGACGCAGTTGGGAGTATGGCAACATAAAGTAATGAAAAATGTACTTGCTACACAAATGGTATATGAAAATATCAAAAATGAAAAGACCGTAGGGGTCATTTCCTATGATAAAATTACCGGTATAACTGAAATTGCCCAACCATTAGGTCCGATCTTTGCAGTAATACCTGTGACAAATCCGACCTCTACAGTTCTGTATAAAATCCTTATATGCCTGAAAACTAGAAATCCTGTTATTATCAGCCCCCATAGACGAGCCAGGAAATGTTGTATTGAAGCGGCAAATATATGTTACGAAGCGGCATTAAAGGCAGGAGCTCCTGAGGATTGTATCCAATGGGTTTCTAAAACGTCTCGTGATTTTACACATGCTTGTATGACCGATCCCAGACTGGCTTTGATACTTGCTACAGGGGGAACAGGATTGGTAAAAGCAGCTTATAGTTCAGGTACTCCTGCAATGGGAGTAGGACCTGGTAATGTTCCGGTTTTTTTCGATGAAAGTGCGGATATTCCTTTTGCTGTTGAAAATGTAATAGATTCCAAAACTTTTGATAACGGGACTGTTTGTGCCTGTGAACAGGCAGTAGTAGTTGAGCAGAAAATCGCTGAGCAGGTAATTGACGAATTCAAAAAACAGAAATGTTATTTTTTGAATCCTGAAGAAATCGAAAAAGTAGGAAAAATTGCAATTGATATACATTCCGGGCTGATGAGTCCCATGATCGTAGGTCAGTCAGTGGAAGTTATAGCCCAATTGGCAAATATTAAAGTTCCGGATGGCACAAAAATATTAATGGCGAAATTGGATGGAGTTGGAAAAAATTATCCTCTCTCTTTGGAAGTCTTAGCTCCTATTCTGGCTTTTTATATTGAAGATAATTATGATAATGCAATTAAAACCTGTATAGATTTGAATTACCTGGGTGGAGTCGGTCACACAGCGAGCATTTATGCAAATAACGAAAAAAGAATTTCAGAGTTTGCTGACTTAATGAACGCCGGTAGAGTTGTTGTGAACACACCATCAGCTCAAGGTGCAGTGGGTGGTTTATTTAATACCTTGCATACTTCATTTACTTTAGGTTGTGGGGCAGGTGGAAAAAATATTACAACTGAAAACATCTCTGCTGTTAATCTAATCAATATCAAGAGAATTTGCAGGCGTCGAAAAAATGAAAGGTGGTTTGATTTTGATCAAATAAAGTATTTTAATGAAGATTTATCAGCAGAAGAAATAAATAAAGAATATAATAAAAATTATTAATCAGGAGATAATATGTTCAAATTAATTTATGAATTGGAAAAACAAACTTTATTTTGTAAATTTCCAGATAGAATGGACTCTGAAAATAGCCCTCTGGCTGCACAAAAGGTTAATGAAAAATTAGATGAACTCTATGGAGAATATAAAGATGAATTAAAAAAGTTTACTGAAAATGATATTGAAAAATATGAAAAATTAAAAATTGTATTTGATCTTGAAAATGTTGAGTTTGTCTCTTCATCTTTTATTAGAATTTGTATAATAAATGCTAAACGTGTGAAACCTGGAAACTTTTATATTATTAATACTCAACCGTTAATTAAAAAAACATTTAAAATAGCTGGTTTAGGAAATTTAATGGAGATTAGTTAAATATTCTGATGCATTCAGACTCCTGTAATAAATTCTTGAACTTTTTAAAACTGACTTTAATTGGGCTCATTTGGGCGAAAAATGGTCAATTTTGTCACAGTTGTTTTATTTACTCCACTGATGATAGAAAAATTGTCATGAAAAACAGCTTCACCCGGTTATGATTAGTGTTATCCTGGAAAAGCTATTTTCAAAAATATTATTTCAAAAGCCAGACAGGTCCGGTCGTCCGACAGTCCGGATTGGGAAGGGTGTTATAGATTCAAACCAGTTCAGGTTTCCATGGATTGAACTGTGAATTCGGGAACCGTAGGAGTTCGTAGTGTTTTTGGATTTCCTGGTATACAATACTTAGCTGTATGATTGAATCTTGATAAACTACAAGGTTCTAAAAAAAAGAGTTCATATACTAAAGAATTTATCATTAACTTATTATGGCACAGGTTTTGCATAAATAAATTGTTTGATATAAAATAAGGTATCTTTTAGAGGAAAGTTGAAATAAAAAAAATTGTTATGTCAAAGCAATAAATGAAAAAAGGAATTAAATGAAAAAAGTATTTTTAATAATTCTTCTTTTACTTTTGTGGTTTGATTGTATTGCAGAAGTTATGACCAATAAAGAAAAAAGATTAATTTATGACATCCTGGAACTTAATGATCTGGATAGTACTTCCGTTAACTTTTTAAAGGATTGGGTTAGTGATACAAAATTTAAAATTCCTATAGTTATTGAAATTTTGAATAATCCCATGACTTTTCCGGATTTTGTTAATGATATTGAAACAATACTGGAAAGACAGGATACAGAAGAAATTCTTAAATTTTTTAGTTCTGTTCTTTATGAGACCGATAGCTCCGGTCAAAGTTTCTATGAGGAATTTAGAGAATATTTTTTTAAGAATGTAAAAAAGCCAAAAGATATTTTTTCTTACGTTGAATTAGTATGGGGGAAAGCAGATTATTTTTTAATGAATTCATTAAAAGAACTAAATGAGATTGAAAAAAAACAACTGGAATACTTGTCAACTGCACTTCATATGGAATCTGAGGATTCTTTAAAATATAAGAATTATTATCTTGAAAATGAAATAACCGAATATTCTGATCTGGAAATGGATGAATATGAGACGATTATTGAAAAAATAAATTTTAAAGAAATGATGATCTCTGCCCTAATATTCCAAACCGGATTTAATATCTTAATAGAAAATTTAGGAAATAAAGAATTCAAATGGAAAAGAAAAATTGAAAAATTTACTCCATTTGGAAATTTCTGTATTGGAACAAAGAAAGCTGACATCTATGAGAAAAAATATTCCTTTATTTTAGATCCTGGAGGTGATGATGTTTATCAAACTTCAATTAGTACTGATTTGGATAATCCATATTTCTGGATAGTGGATTTGAAAGGTAATGATAATTATATAAATTTTGAAATTGCAGAACTTTTCAGGGTTTTATTTGGTTTGGGTGCACATTTTGATACTGTTGGAGATGATATTTATCAAGGTGGAGATTACAGTATTTCTACCTTCGTTGGTTATTTTATTTTACAGGATAAATCCGGAAATGATATATATTATGGAGGTCTTCATAGTTTAGGAGCCTCAACTTTCGGGATTTCTATTTTACTTGATGAAGATGGTTCTGATATTTATAAAGTTACAGAACTTGGAGAAGGTTTTGCCGGTACTCTTGCTGCAGGATTACTTGTTGATTATAAAGGGAATGACCTGTATTATGCAGGCGGGAAATATTTACATAAACCCCTTGCACCAATGGATTTTCGCAGTTTGTCCCAGGGTTTTGGTTTTGGTGTGCGACCCGATATGGCTGGAGGGATAGGTGTCCTTTATGATGGAGAAGGTAATGACAGGTATGATGGTGGAGTCTATGCTCAGGCAGTTGCATACTGGTATGCCTTGGGTATAATAATAGATAGGAAGGGAAATGACTTTTATAATGCTGTTTATTATCCTCAGGGTAGTGGAATTCATCTTGCCGGAGGATTCTTATTGGATGAAGAAGGTGAAGATCATTATTATTCCAAACATGGACCGGGGCAGGGAGCAGCTCATGATTATGCCGTTGGTTTCCTGGTCGATCGTGAAGGAGATGACAGCTATTCCGTAGAAGGGGGGAATGGTCTTGCATTAACAAATTCAGTGGGAATTTTCCTCGATGTTTCCGGTAATGACAGGTATGAAAGGAAAAATCAGAACAGTTATGGGTATTCAAATATATCTCGGGATACAGGTGGGATAGGTATCTTTCTGGATACCGGGGGAGAGGATAGTTATCCCATCGAAAGATGTAAGAATGATACAATATGGAAATCCGGAACTTACGGAGTAGGGTTGGATACTCTAATCGTTATTCCCAAGGAGATTATTAAAGAAATAGCTGAACAGGAAGCAGCGGAGATAGATTCCTTAGCGGATATTGAAGAAATATTCAGTATAGCTTCGGAGTGGGGAGTAGGAAGCGCAGTTGAGCGCGTTAATAAAGCCGATGAAATCCTTCTGAAAAGGGATCATGAAGCTGCTGAATATATTTATGAAAATCAGTTGGGAACAAAAAGGGGACTGGTTTATAGAGCAATAAAGAAATATGCACAGAAATCGGAGGAATTCAAAAAATATATTCCCGAAGCTTTGCATCACCAGGATAGTCTTTGGGTAAAAAATACCATCGGTTTAATTGGAGATTTACAGGATACAACTTATATAGACACTTTAAAGATATTTCTTGTAAAGAATAAATACATTCCGAATATTCTCTCAGCTCTTGGGAAAATGAAGACAGATAAAAGTACGATTATTTTAAAAGATTTCATTAACTCACCTTCAGAGAAATATAGAGTTATCACAGCACGGGGGTTTAAGAAGATTAATTCTTCTTACAGCAGGGAATTACTTTTAGAAATGGGGAATGATCCCTCTTTTTTAATAAAAACAATGGTAAGATTGATGAAAAAGGATAATATAAAAAAATAAAAAAGGAAACAAGATGAGAAAAAAATACTTAATCACAATGATAACAATGTTAATAAGTTCTGCAATACTATATTCTATAGAGATTACAGGTACACTTGAAGGGACAGTTACTGATAATGCGGGATTCCCTGTAGCAAATGCTAATATATCATTTGAGGGATTAAATTACGGTGTTATTACTGAAATGGATGGAAATTACATTATTGAAGGACTTCCTGAAGGCACATATAGTTTGATATGTTCACATTTTACTTATATAGAACAAATAATTGATAGTATAAAAATAGGAGCTTTTGAAATAACTTCACAAAATATAACCCTTACAGAATTCGATGAAAAGGAGTTCAAAGTGGAACCAAAAACTAACATTTCTCCCAAAAAGTTAAAGACTGAGTTAAAATTAAGACTTATGTCACCTGATAAATCCGACACAAAAAAGCAAGATACATTAAAATCGGAAGTTCCCGGGGGAATCGTTGAGAAACGTAATTCCGGGTCAATAAAAGGTAAAGTATCCGACAAATATGGTAATCCAATTAGATTTGCAGAAGTGATTTTTATTGAAACTGATTTTAAAACAAAAGCAGATTTCCTGGGTGAATATTTTCTTACTGATGTTGAACCCGGAATTTATACGGTTCGTTATTCCAAACCGGGATATGAAAGACGTAAGTTTATAGGTATTCAGATTAAAGAAAATGAAACAACAGTTAAAAAAGTTATTCTACCTTTTCTTTACAAATAATTGTTAAGTAATACTTCTGACACACACAATAAATGTTTTTATATTTTTTTAATAAGAGAGAAAAGTAATGTTCATAGATTATGCAAGGATCAAAGTCCAGTCAGGTAAAGGTGGGGATGGGTGTGTAAGTTTCCGCCGTGAAAAATTTGTAGCTAAAGGCGGACCTGACGGTGGTGATGGCGGCAAAGGTGGAAATGTTGTAGCAGTTGGTAATGAAAATGTTAATACTCTTATAAATTACAGGTATTCAAAATTATATAAAGCATCCAAAGGTCAGAATGGTCAGGGAAACAACAAAACAGGTGCCAGGGGGAATAATATTGTTCTACAGTTTCCGTTGGGAACAGTAATATATAATATTACAGAAGGGAAACATCAAAAAATCGGAGAGATAACAGAACATAACCAGAGAATTACTATTGCTAAAGGAGGAAATGGGGGACGGGGTAATAGCAGGTTCAAATCTGCTACTAACAAAGCTCCGAGATATGCAAAAAAGGGAGGTAATGCAGAACATTTCGAACTGGAACTGGTTCTCCAGTTAATGGCGGATGTCGGTCTGGTAGGATTACCTAATGCAGGGAAATCGACTCTTCTAAGTACGGTTTCTGATGCTCATCCTAAAATTGCCGATTATAGATTTACTACTCTCGAACCGACCCTGGGAGTGGTTCGAGTTGGCGATTATGAATCCTTTGTAATGGCAGATATCCCCGGAATCATAGAAGGTGCACACGATGGAAAAGGACTTGGTACACAATTTCTTAAACATATTCAAAGAACCAGGATACTATTATTCCTTATTGAAATAAATTCAGTAGACCCTTTTAATGAATATCAAGTCTTAAAAAAAGAACTTCATCTTTATGATCCTTTTCTGGACAAAAAAGGGCATGTGATTGTTTTGAGTAAAGTTGATACTATTCCTGAAGAAGAAAAAGAGCAACTTGTCGAAAAATTAAGAAATAAGTTTGAAAAAGAATTAAAAGAAAATGTAATGTCAATTTCGTCAGTTACAAAAGAGAATTTAAATAAACTCAAAATGAATCTTTATAAAATGATCAAAAAATATAATGAACAGTACTGAAATAAACAGGATCAAAGCCTGGATAAAATTAATTTCAACCGCTGAAATAGGTAATTCAAAAGCCATAAAATTAGCTCAAATGCTGGGAGAACCAGAGGAATTTATGGGCTCAGCTTCTGGAAAGTTGAAAGATATTAGCTTTATTTCCGAATTTGCCAAAGAACAGCTTTCTCAAGAGCTTCCTCCTCAAAAATGGGAATATACAGCTAATTTAATTGAAAAATATAAGATCAAATTTATATCAATATTGGATGAGAAATATCCATCATTATTAAAAAACATCTTTGATCCGCCACCTTTCTTATTTTATAGAGGAACATTATTTAAAGAGGATTTCAGGAGAACATTTGCTATTGTAGGTACCCGAAAAGCTAGTAATTATGGAAAGTTGATGACAAAGAGGATAGGTTCCAAGTTGGCTGAATCCGGTTTTACAATTGTAAGCGGTCTTGCTTATGGAATAGATACAATCTCTCATATTTCTGCTCTTGAAAGTAATAAGCGTACCTTTGCCATAATGGGAACCGGTGTGGACCAAATTTATCCACCCCGGAATATTTATTTAGCTGAGAAAATTGTTGAAAATGGTGCTTTAATATCCGAATTTATCCCGGGAAGAAAAGCAGAGCGCTGGAATTTTCCTACACGAAATAGAATTATCAGTGGAGTGAGCATCGGATGTTTGATAGTTGAAGGTTCAAAAAGAAGTGGAGCTCTCTTAACAGCAAAATTCGCTCTTGATCAAAATCGGGATATATTTGCTTTACCCGGAGATATAAATAGACAACAAGCCGAGGGCCCGAACTATTTAATAAAATTAGGTGCTAAAATCGTTACATCAACACGGGATATCCTGGAAGAATACGACCTGATAATGGATAAGGATGAAAGAGAAATTCCCAAACTTGGTGAAAAAGAAGACCAAATTTATAACATAATCTTACAAAATAAACCCGAAATACAGTTCGATAATTTGATCATGAAAACAGGTTGCTCGGTTGGTGAACTTTCGACTATTCTGCTTTCCCTGGAATTAAAAAATATTGTAAAAAAAATGCCTGGGAATAAAATTATGCCATTATATTGAGAAGATAAAAAATAAAGTTGACAAAAAAAAAGAAGAAAAAATAATAAAATATGAGTGGATAAATCCTGAAAAGTTGTGATGTCAAAGGTGTCATAAGCATATTATTAAATATGCCAACCTCAGGGACCACTCTTTTTTTTTAGGATGTTTTTATGCTGGTTTATTTAGATGAGAGTGGAGAATTAGGATGGAATTTTTCAAAACCCTTCAGTAAGGGTGGTTCTAGTCGTTACTTATCTATTGCATTTCTTCTAATTCCTTCTCAGAAAAGAGATATAACAAAAAGACTATTAAAGAAAATCTACAAATTTGAAAAAAGAAATCCGAAAATTGAATTGAAAGGAAAAGACTTAACAAAAAAAGGTAGAGAATATTTTTCGCAAAAAGTAAAGAATGTTATAAATAGTCATAAAGATATAAAAATTATTGTAATAACCGTTAAGAAAGAAAACGTTCAACTTCATATCAGACAAGACTCAAACAAACTTTATAATTATATGATTAATCTTGCACTTATTGATGAAATCCAGAAAGAACCTGTAGTTACATTAGTTCCTGATCCAAGATCAATCAAAGTTGAAAGTAAAAATAGTATGATTGACTATTTGCAAACGAAATTGTGGTTTGATAGATGGTCAAGTACTGTGATAAAACATTCAATTCAAGAATCTCATAGAAACTTAAACTTACAATTTGTTGATTTTGTTGCTCATATTTTTTGGTCTAAATATGAATTAAATAATTTAAATGGATTTAATATTTTAAAATCTTGTGTTAATTTCAAAGAATTATTTTTTTGATATGTGGCTTTGTTTCAAGTTTTCAAAGTTATTAATATGATTTAGTAATTTTAACTTAGATGTAAGATTTTAGTTAGATTGGTTGAAAAAACTTAACTCTAATATTGTTATGTAAACTATCTGGAGATATAGTGTCATATATTAAAACCAATGAACGTGAATTAGCAAGCAAGGTTGCTCAATGGTTCAATGAGCAGATAAAAAGAGGAAAATATCCTTTTACATCTGCAAGTTGTGAAACCGGAATTAAAGTAAGCAAAACAACTTATTTCGGTGATATTATTATCTGGGGAAACAGGGAAATTAATAAAGCATTTTCCTATATCGAGCTCAAACCACCTTTCGGGAAAACAGAAAATATTGAAAGATTCCAAAAAAAAGCAGTTCAGTTAAATGTTAAAATTGCATATACTTGGGATTTTCAATCTCTCAATGCTTATGAAATTAAAGATAACAAAATAGAATTGACCGCAACTGAATCTTATTCGATTCTAACGAATATTGAAGATTGGAAAAGAGGTGATAAGCAAGCTCATATTAAAGCTTTCATTTCCAGGATTTGTGATGAGCTTTTAAATTTTTCTGAAAAAGGAAAGTTCCGAAAATTTAAACCTGAAAAGCATTATTTTATCAGATTCTTACGAAATATTGTTGATGATCTGATCCCTTTATTCGAGCAGTTTATCAGAGTATTCCATAAACAAAAAGAATACAAAAGCATAATTAATAAGTTTGTTGCTGAACAAGGAATTGCATATCCAAATGATGAAGATTTTTACAGGTTAATTGCAAGCCAGCGAGTTTATGGTCTTATCACAAAAATCATTTTTTATCTAACCATAAAAAGACACTTTAAAGAATTACCTAATTTATATACTGAAGATGAAAAAGACATCGAAGCAAATTTGAATTCTGCTTTTTCCCAAGCACGGGAAATTGACTGGCAGGCAGTTTTTGAAACTGATCCGATAGAAGACCTGGGAATTCCAGAGGAAGCATATACTTCATTGAATGAGTTATTCTCACATTTAAAGATATATAATTTCGGAGCATTACCGGAAGATGTCATCGGTGAATTATTTGAAGAAATCATCGAACCCAAAAGACGACACGAATTAGGACAATATTTCACGCGGGAAGACCTGGTTGACCTGATAATCTCAATTATTGTGAATGATAAAGATAAAATTTATGCAGACCCTACATGTGGTTCTGGAACTTTTTTGATAAGAATGTATGATAGATTGAAATTCTTGAGTGCAAATAGAATGAACCACGAAGAAATTTTAGACAGAATTTGGGGAATCGATATTGGAAAGTTTCCAGCAGAACTTTCTACAATCAACTTATTCAGGCAGGATTCGAGTAATTTTGAAAATTTCCCTCGTATTTTGAATAAAGACATTTTTGATATTAATACGGGAAAAGAAGTTGAATTTCCACCAAATAATATTAATTACAATCAGAACTATAATAAAATAAAAATTAAAATTCCTGAATTCTATGGTATTGTTGGAAACTTTCCATATATAAGGCAGGAACTGATAGAAAAGAATGTGAAAGGATATAAGCAATTTCTAACAAAATTATTGGCTTATGAATACCTCGCAGATTATTCGAAATTATTTAAATTGAATCATGTCAAAGAAGCTGAATTCAAGAATTTCTTAGAAAAACCAGAATCAGAAAGAAAGAAACTAATTGATCATTGGTTAAAAAATAAATTTGTTGAACTAAAGTTATCAGGCCAGGCTGATATTTATACATACATTTTTATTCACACAGCAACACTTTTGAGTAAAGCTGGTTCATTTGCTGTAATCACTTCCAATTCCTGGCTGGATGTTGCTTATGGCTCTGTTCTCAAGGAATTTTTTTTAGACCATTTCAAAATAAAAATGATCGTTGCTTCCTGGGCTGAACCCTGGTTTGATGATGCTGCTGTGAATACAGTGTTCACTGTTTTGGAAAAATGCGATGATGAAAAAGAACGAAACAACAATCTTGTTCATTTTGTGAAACTAAAGAAAAAATTTATAGAACTGATACCGGAAAGAAACCTGAAACTCGAATCCAATAACCGCTGGCGTAGAATTGATGGAATTGTAAACACTATCGAATCTGCTCAATATAAAGCTAAAAAAATTGATAAGAAAATTTCTTCCTTTAAAAATGAGCAGATGAGAGTAAGATTAATTGAACAAAATGAACTATCTAAAGAAATTGAAAAACAGAATGAGCTTTCCCAATGGGGGAAATATCTGAGAGCTCCAGATGTTTATTTTGAAATCCTGGAAAAATGCAAAGGTAAACTTTTTCCTTTAAAAGAAGTTGCAGATGTAAGATTTGGGATTAAAACCGGAATAAATGAATTCTTTTATTTAAAACCAATTGAGGAAGATAAAAAAGAAAAAACGATTATATGTGAAAACAGTAGAGGATGGAAAGGAGAAATAGAAAGTGTTTATTTAAAACAGGTTATCAAGAGTCCGAAGGAATCTGATAGTATTATCATTGACCCGAAGAAATTAAAAAACCTTATTTTTATCTGCAACAAAAGCAAAGAAGAACTGAAAAAATCAAATCATTTGCTAGCACTCAAGTACATAGAATGGGGAGAGACACAAAGGACTAAGGAGAATAAACCCTGGCCAGAAGTTCCTTCTGTCCAAGGAAGAAAATTTTGGTGGTGGTTACTTGATAACAAACCTGCAAAAATATTATTTCAGATGATTAATAATGAAAGATTTCTTGTTTATGCTAATGAATCGAATGTAAAAGTTGATCACAACCTTTTTGAGTATTTGCTCGAAGATAAAGAAACGATAAACTCAGCGATTAAATATTTGAATTCAACTTTTTTTGCAATTATCAAAGAAGTAAATAGCAGAATAAACTTGGGTGATGGAGCAACGAAAACTGAAGGTGTTGATTGGAATAATTTGATGTTGATTTCTAAAGAACCTTTAAAAGTTGATTATAACATCGCAAAATTAATGGGTAGAAAAGTAAAATCAATTTCTGAAGAAGTGAAACTCAAAGACCGTCAAGAACTCGACAAAGCAGTTTTAAAATCACTCGGTTTAAATCCTGACGAATATCTTCCTCGCATTTATGAAGGACTAACTAAAATGGTGAAAGAGCGTCTTGAATTACCAAAAATGCGTAAAAAGAGTAAAAAACAGAAAGTTAAAACATCTTATGAAGAAGTAAAAAAAACCGTCCTCAATGAAGTTATTGGAGAGCATATAAAAAAATTCCCTGAAGATTTTTATACTGTTGCAAAACTCGGGCATGATTATGAAAGAGTAGAAACAGAGGTTTATAATACAAGCGGGAAAGAACTTCATATCGATGAGTTTATAAATATTTGCACTTTGATAGATGAGGAAGGTGAAGTAATATTCGATACAAAAAACTTATCAGAAGCAGAATTTGCTGTAATTTTAGCAAAACCGGATGTTTATAGATTAAAAATTCCGAAAGATGAAAAAATCATTAATAAGATTTTGGAAAATTATAAAAACTATATTTCTCAATTAGAAGAGCAATTAGAAGCAAATGCCCAACAGAAACTTCATAGCTGGAACGAAGCAGAACAAATGGCTAAAGAGATTTTGGAAGAGTATGGATTGGTGCTGATATGATAGATTTTAAGACTATATTATCTAATATCTTGAAACACTTTAAAGAATACGGAACTGGCTATGGTAAAACCAGATTACTTAAAATAGCTTATTTAGTAGAACTTTTCTATTATCGTAATGAAATGAAGCGATTGACCAGTGAAGAATGGATTTTTTATAAATTTGGACCTTATTTAATGAATTATGATAATATTCTTAATGATAAAAAGATATTTGTTGTTAAAGACATGAAAGATGATTTTACAAAAGTTACATTAAATGATAGTGCTACAATTCCTGAGTTACCATCTGAAATTAATCTTATTATTAATCATATTGTAAAAGAATATGGAGATATGGATTTTTATAAATTATTGGATTATGTTTATTATGACACAGAACCAATGATAGATGTTAAAAAAAGATTAGATAAATTGGATTTCAGCTTAGTAAAACCAAAAAAATATTACGATATAAAAGAATTTAAAAATATAGATAAAGTACTTGAGAAATTAAATTTAAAATATCAAGAAAGATTTAAAAATGCCAGAAAGATTTAAGGGTATTCCTAAATTATATGATAACATTTTATCACTTTATGAAGGTGATTGGACGTTCTATGAATGGTTAGATTTAAATAGTGAACTACAAACAGGTCAAATTTGTTGTGCACCTGCTTGGTATGAGAAGAGAAAAAGATGGTTTTTCACAACTGCACATTATGATAAAATAAATGAAGCCAAATCAACTTGGTATGCACATAAATATTCGAGTAAAAGATCAGAAAATAAGAATACAGACAAGAATGTTATAAAATATTTTGATTTAGAATCAACAGAAAATTTAATTGCAACTGCTGGAAAATATAGACCTATTTTATTACTTAAATATTATGAAACTGACTGGTGGAGTAAAACAGACATAAAAAAAAGTTGGTTATGCTTTCCAATATTTAGTTATAAAAGAAGCAGACACAATCAAGAATATGTTTTAGGTGATATGAAATTAAACAATCCTGACAGATTTTATCTTTCTCCTCAATATAATCCTATACTACCTGGTTTGGATGAAGAAAGTTCGATTTTGCTTCATTCAATACAATTTATAGAGAGAACATACATTTATCCTTTAGAATGTTGTTATAATAATTCAAAACAAAAATATTTCAAATTGTCAGAAAAAGCATTAAAATTGATTTTTTTTCATTTTATGAAAAATATTAGTATTTTAGACATTTTTTTAGATAGAAAAGAGAAAGAAAATCATGAAGAAAATAATGAATATGAGTTGTTTAAAATATATATTGAGGATTTACTTAAAGAATTTGAATGACTGAATAGATATATGAATTGTGTTTGATATTCAAAACTCTATTTTTTTTTATTTGCTTATAACACCAAGAGAATTTCTCTTGGCCGCAAGGTTGCCTTTCAGCAACCTTAGCTTTTATTAAATTTATTATGAGGTAATTTTTCGTGTATTTTCGTTTACCCTTTTAAATCTCTTTTATTTAATAGGACGTTTTTCGCGGGTAACAAGATAGGTTAATTTTTTGCGTAATTTCGTGTTTTTCGTGGGTAAAAAAAACAGGTTAATTTTTCGCGGGTAAAATGTTTTTTTATTAGCAAAAATTTGCATATTTTCGTAGTTAGAAGATATATCAATGAAAAGACGAAAAACCAAAATAATCCCCCGCAATTCAGCGGGAGTTTGGTTTAAAATAAATATCAATTATTCTATGATAGCTTTCTTTTTCATTTCACCGAAGTTCAAAATTATATTTAAAAGAATACCGACTATTGCAGCCAGACCCAATCCGCTAAGCTGGAAATTACCAATGACAAATTTTGCTCCGCCCAGACCTAGAACCAGCATAGCTGCGGTGATCATAAGGATTTTAGGATTGGTAAAATCCACTTTGTAGTCCACCATGTTTTTAATACCGATAGATGAGATCATACCGAAGAGCAGGATAGAAATACCACCAATAACCGGATCAGGAATTGTAGTTATGATCGAGGTAAATTTGGGAATGAAAGAAAGTATGATGGCAAAAATAGCTGCTATTCTCATAATAACAGGATTATAGATTCCAGTTAAGGCGACAGCTCCTGTATTTTCGCTATAAGTTGTGTTTGCCGGACCACCGATCATGGCAGAAAGAGTAGTAGCCAATCCGTCCCCGATAAGAGTTCTATGAATTCCCGGCTTTTTGATAAAATCATTTCCTGTAACGTTTCCGATAGCGAGAACATCACCAAAGTGTTCTACAATAGTTACAATAGCGATAGGAACAATAATGGAGAGTGAACGGGTAGAGAATACCGGTAATGAAAATCTGGGAAGACCGAACCAGGCAGCTTCTTTTATTGGTGTAAAATCTACGATACCCAGAATGATTGCGAAAATATAACCAAAGATAAGTGCTAAAAGAACCGGTAGCATAGAGATTAATTTTTTGCCGATCTTTGCGAAATAGATTTTCACGAATACTGCTACTGCAAAAGTAAAGAGCGCAACTCCCCAACAGCCATTCACACCAATTTTCTCTACAATACCAGCGGCATAAGTTCCATTCGCATTATTAATTGCAACCGGAGCCAGGATCAAGCCGATAAGCACGATCATAGGACCTGTTACGTGAGGAGGCAGGATCAGGTGGATTGTATCTGAACCCATATATTTGAAAATGACAGCTACCACTATATACAATAAACCCGCAACTACGATGCCTCCCAAAGCTTCCGGCAAAGAACCACCCTGGGCTGTTGCTACAGCGATAATACCCGGGATAAAAGCAAAAGACGAACCCAGGAAAACAGGGACCTGGAATTTAGTAACAATGTGAAATAACAGTGTGCCAATACCTGCTGCGAAAAGCGTTACTCCTACATCCAGTCCCGTGATAAGAGGAACGAGGACGGTTGCCCCGAACATGACGAAAGTGTGTTGCAAACCCAAAACAACATTTTTACCATTCAGTTCTTTCATAGCATCTCCTTTTTTTTATAAAAAAATACCGTTCCTGACAGGAACGGCAAAACATCCTGAGAATCATATCTCTTTGTGAAAGCTCTCTTTTCTTTTTTGCTTTTATCATTTTTTTACCAATTTCAAACTGAGAGTAAATTTATTTGATCATTCCGAATGTCAATATTTAATTTCCTCACGACCGTATCAGTATAGAAAAAACGCTTTCTAAAATATGGAGAAGTATCTATCTTCTTGACACAGGTTTCCTTTTTTTAATTTTTTCACCATCAGAGGTAGCAGATATGAAAAGACGAAAAACCAGAATAACCAGGAATTACCTGAAACATCCCGCCGGCTCGGTTTTAGTAGAGAGCGGCAATACTAAAGTAATCTGCACAGCAACAATAGAAGAGGGTGTACCTCAATTTCTTAGAGAAGCAGATCCGCCACAAGGCTGGCTTACAGCAGAATACAGTATGCTTCCCGGAGCTCCTGATCAGCGTTTCCGCAGGGAAAGAAATAAAGTCGGGGGAAGAACCGCCGAGATTCAGAGATTGATAGGACGTGCTCTGAGAGTTGTAGTAGATCTAACAAAATTTCCCGGATATACAATGTATATTGATTGTGATGTAATCCAGGCAGATGGGGGAACCAGAACCACTTCCATAACAGGTGCCTGTGTAGCGTTAAACGATGCCTTTAATAAAATGTTGTCAGAGAGGCAGATCGAAGAAAATCCGCTTAAAGAATGGGTTGCAGCAATTAGTGTTGGAATAGTTGCAGGTGAGATCATTCTGGATTTGGATTATGATGAGGATTCCCGGGCTGAAGTAGATATGAACATAGTAATGACTGAAAACGGAAAATTTGTCGAAGTACAGGGAACATCAGAAGTTGAACCTTTCACGGACAATCAGTTGAAACAAATGATAGGACAGGCAAAAAGGGGTATTAAACAGCTTATTGATTTGCAGAGAAAAATTTCAAAATAGGGTTTTATTTCAGTAAAAAATTACACGCTTGAATTTATTTCGTATCTAATGTAGTAAGATCTCCCTGTTTTTCTTGACACCAGTACTCTTTTCAAAGACAAGGTCTTTCCTGATTTTCAGAAAAAAAGTAGGGAAAAATGTTCGGTAAGAAAAAAGATAAACCAGTAAAAAGAAAGAAAAATGTTATTCAGGAATACGTAGAGGCAATATTATTTGCCTTTGTCGTTGCCATGCTTATAAGAAATTATACTATACAAAATTTCAAAATACCTTCTTCTTCTATGGAGAGGACCTTACTTATCGGTGATTATCTGATTGGTAATAAACTTAAATATTTTTTCACTGATCCGCAAAGAGAGGATATTGTTATATTTTATTATCCTGCTGATCCTGTTGAACCGGAACCTCGCGATCGATTCTTGAAAATTTTGGGACCTGTTTATTTTGATAAAAATAATTGGTTTTTCAAATGGCATCAAAAGAAAAATGTAGTAAAAAGGGTAATAGGAATGCCGGGTGATAAGATTGAGCTTATCAATAAAAAAGTTTATATAAATGACGAACTTTTTGAAAGAGGATATGAACAATACATAGATTCTCGTATCATTCCCCGAGGTCCAAATGGTATTGACTGGGATGGTGAATACATGGGAAGTAGAGACAATTTTGGTCCGGTAATAGTTCCTGAAGATAGCTATTTTGTTCTTGGAGACAATCGTGATGTAAGTGGAGATAGCAGGTATTGGGGATTCTTACCAAGAGATGCAGTAACAGGAACTCCTGGAATTATCACATTCTCCTATGGTGCACAACCCATTAGAGATATTAGGGATATGTATTTAAAACAACATCATAAATTTAAAACCAAAAACGAATTCAGGTGGAAAAGGTCATTCAAACTGGTTCATTAATTAAACATATTTATATTCATTTCCCTTTTTGTTTAAGGAAATGTAACTACTGCTCTTTCTATTCTGAAAGATATTCTAACTCAAGAATCAAGAAATACATTTTTTATCTTCTCAAAGAAATTGACCTATATAAAAACAGGTTCGATCTCAAACCTGAAACCATCTATTTTGGCGGGGGTACACCATCATTACTATCATCTGAAGATTTTGGAACAATCTTTTCTTCTCTAGTTCCCAAACTTTTGCAACACAATCTTGTTCCCATCCGGCAGTTACCTGATAGGAACATTGAAATTACTCTTGAAGCAAATCCAATAAATATTAACGAAATTTATACTGAGAAACTTATTGAGCTTCCCATTAACCGTATAAGCTTAGGAGCACAATCATTCATTGATGAAGAGTTAAAATTATTGGGAAGACTACACGATTCAGATAAAATTTATAATTCCTACAAAGTACTCAGGAACTCAGGTTATAAAAATATTTCATTAGATATGATTTATGGTCTTCCTTCTCAAACAGTTAATGATGCGAAATTTTCTTTGGAGCGGATGATAGAACTTGACCCGGAACATATTTCCATCTATTGTTTAAGCTTGGAAAAAGATGTTCCGCTTTTTTCCCGGAAATCTCTCATTCCTTCTGATGAAAAGGTCTCTTCCTTTTATGAAATGATCAGGGAAATCCTGATTGAAGCAGGATATGAGCAATATGAAATATCAAATTTTGCAAAAAAAGGATTTGAATCAAAGCATAATCTATGTTATTGGAGTGATAAATCTTATTTAGGTTCCGGACCCTCTGCTTCAGGGTATATCAACTTAGTTAAATTTCATCCTGAGCTTTACCCGCCTGGGTGTGGGAGTCGAAGGACATCAAATAATGAAAACAAAATTTTTCGATATACAAATCCGGCTGATTTGGAGGAATATTTCAAGCAAGTTGAAACTTCCGAAGTTTTTGAAAACTTCGGAAGTTTAAGCAAATATGATCATGAGAAGGAATTTATTTTCCTTAGTTTAAGAAGAACCAAAGGTATGAGTTTACAGGAATATCAAGCAAAATTCAAAGAAGGTTTTTTACAAAAATATAGAAAAATCATTGATAAATATTTGAAGAAAAACTTTATTGAAATTAAAAATAGTTTTATAAGGTTAACTCCGAAAGCTTATTTTGTTTCAGATGAGATTTTCTCGGAGTTTATGTGAAACCTTCCGACATCTGAAGATGGTGGTTAAGTTTGGATGAGAAAAGATATAACCATTACGAATCCGGCATCTGTCGGATTCTAAAGGTCTTGGAAAAAAGGATAAAAAATGAAATACATTCTCATAATAATAATATTATTTATAAATTCCTCAGCTTTTGCTGAGATATTAATTCCCATGGATTTAGTCCAAACCAATCATTTAAAAGCTTATGGTATTGCATTTGCGGCTTTAAAGGAACAGATTACTGTAACCTGGCTATTAAACTATCGTGGAGGTTCATATCTGATACCGGATTCTTATGCTATTGAAAGTTTATGTAATATACGTGGTGTTTTTTATGAGGTTATTTCTGCACCTGAAGTTGTGAATATACAGGCGGAAATCGATGCATCAAATATGGATATGATTATACTGGAAAAGGAACCAAAGATGGCAATTTATACACCTCCTAACAGACACCCCTGGGATGATGCAGTAACATTAGCCCTGACCTATGCAGATATAGATTATGATACACTCTGGGATGAAGAAGTACTTTTAGGAAAACTTGATGAATATGATTGGCTGCATTTGCATCACGAGGATTTTACAGGGCAGTACGGGAAATTCTACAGCAGTTTCAGGAATGCTGCCTGGTACATTGAAGACGTGAGAATTAACGAAGAAATGGCTGCCAGGCTTGGATTTAGAAAGGTGTGGCAATTAAAGCATGCAGTTGTGGAAAAAATCTATGAATATGTGAGAAATGGTGGTTTTTTATTCGCTATGTGTGCTGCCACGGATACTTATGATATTGCCCTGGCAGCAAGAAATGTAGATATCTGTGAGTCGGTCTTTGATGGAGATGGTATGGATCCCGATTATGAAAATAAATTGGACTTTACACGAACCTTTGCGTTTGAGAATTTTACACTGATAAGCAATCCTTATCAATACGAATTCTCCAGTATCGATGCCAGTGATTATGCAAAATTGCGAGGTCCCGAAGCAGATTATTTTACTCTTTTTGACTTTTCAGCAAAATATGATCCTGTCCCCACAATGTTAACCCAATGCCACACAAACGTTATAAATGGTTTTTTGGGTCAAACGACTTCTTTCCATAAAAAATATGTGAAAAAGAGTGTTATAATTCTAGGAGAATCACCACAGGTTGAAGAAGTAAAATACCTGCATGGAAATTTTGGAAAGGGAACTTTCACATTTTACGGAGGACATGACCCTGAGGATTATCAGCACAGGATAGGAGATCCTGAAACAGTGCTTGAACTTCACAAACA
>JAUXFF010000239.1 GCA_030620155.1 Candidatus Cloacimonadota bacterium
CGAAAAAATCATCTACGAATTATATTTTCTAATTCTTCAATCTCTTTGGGAATTTTTATTGATAGGTTCTTGTATCCATCCTTTGTGACCAGAATGTCATCTTCTATTCGGATACCGATTTTTTCTCCAGTAATATAAATGCCGGGTTCAACTGTTATTACATTCCCTACTTCTAAAATTGAATCACGTTTACCAATATCATGAGCATCCATACCCAGGTGATGAGAAACATTATGCATATAATATTTTTTATAATCTTCCTTTTTTGTAATTAATTTCAGCTTTACCAGGGAAGCAGTTATTAATTCAACTGTTTTTTCAGTGAGTTTTGTTAGAGGAATCCCAGGTTTCACCATTTCGATTATCTTCCTGTTTATATTTAATACTTCCTGGTAAACAGCTTTTTGACGAGGTGTAAATTTTCCTGAAACTGGGAAAGTCCTGCTAATATCAGCATTGTAATTGTTGCAGGCTGCCCCTACATCTAATAAAATGAGATCATTCTTTCCAATTTTGGAGTTATTATTGATATAATGAAGAGTTGCTGCATTTATACCTGAGGCGATTATAGATTTAAACCCCATGTGTCTTAATCCGTTTTTTGTAACTTCGTAATTAAGAATTGCTTCCAGTTCATATTCCATCATTCCGGGTTGGGCTTTTTTCATAATCTGAACAATACCTTTCCCTGTGATATCAATAGCTTTTCGGAGTTGTTCAACTTCCCACTTATCTTTGATAAGTCTCAAGGGTCTCATTTTGTCTGTAATATCTTTAAAAATTATATGAGGGAATCGATCCCTGGTTTTTTTAATAAAATCCTGTTGTTTGCTTAAAAGTGAATTCAAATTCCCGGAACCAATATTAACATAACATTTAGAAATTGGATATAAAAGCATTGAAATCTTCCTTTCAAATTCATCCAGGTAGAAAATTTTTTCAATACCACTTATCTTAACAGCCTTATCAAAAGTTAATTTTTCCCCTTCCCACACAACCATCTCAGGGATTGTCCTTTCAATAAAAAGATGTACAACAGGTTTATTTTTTATCTTACAGAAAACAAAGACAGCATCAGGAATTTCCAACCCGGTAAAATATAAAAAATTATCATCTTGAAGAAAATAGCAGGGATAGTCGGGATCGCCCGGTTTGGAAGCAGCAAATATCAATGCTAATTCATTATCTTCCAGTTGCCCAAATAATTTCTTTCTTCGTTTTTTTAAAAGATTTATATTCATCAAATTCTCCCTTCGAATATTCATATCACCTATGATTTCAAGAAGATACATCTTAAAAAACACTGAAATTTACTAAAAAAATACTCTTTATTCAGTCAATGATTATTTAGGAATAAGATAAATATTGGAGTTATGTAGCATGATTTTCCAAAGTCGTGTATACAAAGTTCATAAAAAGAAATTACTGCCGTTTTTAAAAATTATAATGTGTCTCTCTTAGTATTTTTCTCGACCTTAGAAGCATGCCATGGGTAGAGTGAGATTGCTGATAAACCTTGGTTTACCAGCAATCTTGTTATTAAATGCATAATGATATATGTCACCCTGAGCTTGTGTCATCCTGCCTGCCAAGCCGAAGCTGAGCGAAGGCTGGAGCGTAGTCGAAGGACGAAGGGCTTAACACACTAATAATTAGACAATTATGGTTCGACTCCGCTCACCATGACAATTTCATTCAAATCAAAGTTCTGCATAATCTACTAGTAAATTATACTTTGTCAACAGCCTGCCTCGACCTTGGAAGCATGCCATGGCGTAATACCGTGGGTCGAGTTACATCATTTCTTCTAATTTCTTTTTTGCC
>JAUXFF010000005.1 GCA_030620155.1 Candidatus Cloacimonadota bacterium
CTGCTTTTATTTTTTAATTTTAAATATTGATTTGATAATTATCATAATTTAAAGCAAATAAAAATATTGCCTAAAAAACTGGAAAATCAGAATTAGCGAAAAGAAAGCGGATTAAAATGAATAAATTTAAATTAATCTCAAATTATAAACCGAAAGGTGACCAGCCACAAGCGATAACCGAGCTTGTCGAAGGGTTAATATCTGACGATAAGTTTCAAACCTTATTAGGTGTTACAGGTTCCGGGAAAACCTTCACCATCGCGAATGTGATTGAAAAAGTAAATAAACCAACCCTGGTTTTATCTCATAATAAAACACTTGCCGCACAGCTTTATGGAGAGTTCAAACAATTATTTCCGGAAAATGCGGTCGAATATTTTATAAGTTATTATGATTATTATCAACCTGAAGCGTACATCCCGGGCAGAGATATTTATATTGAAAAAGATGCGGATATAAATAAACAGATCGAAAGGTTGCGTTTACATACAACCATGAGCTTAATGGAAAGACAAGATGTTATCATAGTTGCAAGTGTGTCTTGCATTTACGGATTGGGCATACCGGAGGAATACAGGGAAGCGCATCTGCGAATAAAAACCGGTGAGATAATTGACCGTGATCATCTTCTTAAAAAGCTTGTGGAAATTCATTACGGACGAAATGATATAGCTTTTGAGAGTGGAACTTTCCGGGTTCATGGTGATATTGTGGATATTTTCCCTGCTTATATGGAACATTCGATCAGGGTGGAATTCTATGGTGATGAGATTGAAAAGATATCCAGGTTAAATCCGCTGGATAACAGGGTTCTGGAAGTGGTAAACGAATACCCGATCTATCCCGCAAATCATTTTATAACCTCGAAATCTATTTTGGCTAAAGCGGTTAATTCTATTAAAGAAGAATTAAAAGAAAGAATCAATTTTTTTGAAAAAAATAAAAAACTTTTAGAAGCTCAAAGAATAGAGCAGCGTACAAATTTTGACCTGGAAATGTTGAATGAATTAGGTTATTGCTCTGGAATTGAAAATTATTCCCGTCATTTAACAGGAGCAAAAAAGGGTGAGCCGCCATATTGTTTGTTAGATTATTTTCCAGAAGATTTTTTAATGGTTATTGATGAATCTCACGCCACGATACCACAGATTCACGCAATGTATGGAGGAGATTACACCAGGAAAAAAAATCTGGTTGATTTCGGTTTTCGACTCCCTTCCGCCTTTGATAATCGTCCCTTAAAATTTGATGAATTTGAAAATAAGATTAACCATGTAATATTTATATCTGCTACTCCGGCAGAATATGAACTTTCCAAAACTGAAGGTGTTTTTGTGGAACAGGTTATCAGACCCACAGGCTTAATAGATCCTGAAATTGAAATAAAACCTGTTTCCACCCAGGTAGATGATCTTTTGGAACAGATTCGAACCAGGACTGCTGTAAATCAGAAAATTCTGGTTACTACACTTACAAAGAGAATGGCGGAAGACTTGAGTGAATACTTATCAAGAGCGGGGGTCAAGACACGTTATCTTCATAGTGAGATAACTGCTATAGATAGGACAAAAATAATACGTGATTTAAGACTTGGAGAATTTGATGTTTTAGTCGGGATCAATCTATTGAGGGAAGGTTTAGATCTTCCTGAAGTTTCTTTAGTTGCAATCCTGGATGCTGATAAAGCCGGATTTCTCCGCTCAACTCGTTCTTTAATCCAGACAGCAGGTAGAGCCGCTCGAAATATAGAGGGGAAAGTGCTATTTTATGCAGATAAAATTACAGATGCAATGCGGGAAACCATAGATGAAACCAATCGCAGGCGAGCCAAACAAATGCGATATAACATCGAAAATAATATAACCCCCCAGAGTATCAAAAAAAATATTGACGACATAATGGCTTCTACAAGTGTGGCCGAAGGTTATCGGAAAGTTGACAAAAAAGAGAAGGTTTCCGAAAGAGATAAGTTTATGAAATATTTAAACTTAGATTCGAAGGAAAAGGTTATGGAGTTGTTGGAAAAAGAAATGATAGAAGCATCAGACAAACTGGATTTTGAAAGAGCGGCAGAACTAAGAGACCGCATATTTGAATTGAAAGAGTCATAGCCCTTTTTGAAAAAATTACATATTATAATGTATCAATCTGGTCTTCAATTAATTAAAACTTTTTTTTTAAACAAATAAGAAGAATATAAAAATAAAGGATTTTACGAAAATCTTAAATATAAAAGCGATTAAATAAAGTACAGCCTTTTATTGCCGTGCTTTACAGGAGATAACATGAGTGCTGCAAGAAAGCCTAAGAAGGTGGAGAAACATAAAGAAGGTACAATTATTCTTACTGATGATTCTTCCATTAAGATGGAAGTTGCAATTGATGATATTAAATCCGAGGGAGATTATAAAAAATCCCCTGTTTATATTTATTATGACTGGTGTAAGAAATGCGGGATATGTGTTTCATTTTGTCCCACAGGAGCTTTGGGAAGAAAACCGGATGGTTCACCCTACGTCCCACATCCGGAGAAATGTATTCATTGTGAAATGTGTGATAGGCTCTGTCCTGATTTTGCAATAACCGGTGCCAAAAGGTAGGGAGGGGAAATGTCAAAAAACAATACTTTAAAAAAAAGAAAAACTGTTTTGATGCAGGGAAATGAAGCTATTGCTCGCGGAGCTCTGGATGCAGGAGTAAATTTTTATGCAGGTTATCCCATTACTCCTTCCACCGAGATAGCCGAGATATTTTCTTATGAACTGCCAAGGCGTGGTGGTAAATTTATTCAAATGGAAGATGAGATCGCCAGTATTTCTGCAATAATTGGAGGTTCACTTGCAGGTGCGAAAACCATGACAGCCACTAGCGGACCGGGTTTTTCCCTTATGATGGAAGGGATCGGATTTGCCAAAATGACGGAAACACCCTGCGTGGTAGTGAACGTGATGCGTGGAGGTCCCAGCACTGGTCTTCCTACCAAACCTTCACAGAGTGATATCATGCAGGCAAGATGGGGAAATCATGGCGATGCCCCGGCTATAGTGCTTTATCCGAATTCAGTTATGGAAAGTTACGAACTTTCTATTCGTGCTGTTAACCTTGCCGAAAAATACAGAACCTGTGTTATTCTCCTTTCCGATGAAGTTCTTGGACATATGAGAGAAACCGTTAATCTTCCCGATCTGTCTAAGATTAAAATAATTAGTAGAATCAAACCGACAATTCCTCCTGAGTGGTATAAACATTTTCCTGAAAACCCGAAATATCCCATGCCAATGGCAAGTTTTGGAGAAGGTTACCGCTTTCATGTTACTGGTTTATCACATGATGAAAAAGGTTTTCCCACAAATAAAGCAAAAGAAATTTCCCGGATGATGGAGAGATTCAGGAAGAAAATTGAATATTATATTAAAGATATCGTTCAGATCGAAAGTTTCTTTATGGAAGATGCAAAGATAGCTATTTTTTCTGTCGGTATTACAGCGCGTGCAGCCAAAGAAGCTGTGATGAAAGCTCGCAAACGCGGGATTAAGGTCGGGCTTCTTCGACCACTTACAATCTGGCCTTTCCCGGATGGTGCAGTAAAGAAATACCTGGGAGATAAAAAGGCGATAATCGTTCCTGAATTAAATGAAGGACAGCTCTCACTTGAACTTAAAAGAGTTATGGGTGGGATCTGGAATTATGAAATAAGAAAGACGAAGAACATTGTAGAATTACACAAGAATTCAGGAGAACTTATCACACCTGAAGAAATTTTCCAGACTATCAGGGAGGTAAAGTAAAATGCCAAAGATTTCCCAAAAAGCAATTCATAAGTTCTTAAGACATGACAAAAATTTCCCACATGTTTGGTGTCCCGGATGTAGTAATGGAATAGTTCTGGGTGCGACCATTAGAGCAATCGCAGAACTGGGTTATAAAAAGGATAATATTGTAATGGTTTCCGGGATCGGATGTTCCAGCAGGATGCCGGTTTATGTGGATTTTAATACACTTCACTCTCTGCATGGACGGGCTATCGCTTATGCCACTGGTATAAAAATCGTAAAACCTGAAATGAAAGTGATCGTTATTACTGGAGATGGCGATGCAACTGCTATCGGTGGAAATCATTTTATTCATGGAGCTCGCAGGAATATTGACATGACCGTTATCCTCATAAATAATAATATCTATGGAATGACCGGCGGACAGTATTCTCCCACAACACCCTACGGAGATAGGACAACCACAACTCCGTATGGGAATATAGATCCTGTTTTTGATATTTGCAATCTTGCGCTTGGTGCGGGAGCCACATTTGTTGCCCGAACAACAGCTTTCCATGTAATTGAAGCACAATCTTTCATAAAACAGGCTTTTGAACACAAAGGTTTTTCTTTGGTAGAGATCATCAGTGCCTGTCCTGTTATTTACGGACGCTTAAACAAAAAAGGCGATGCATCTGCTATGATGAAAAGTATGAAAGAAAATGTTCTTCCAATAAAAGCGTTTGAAAAACTTTCCGATAAACAGAAAAAAGGAAAGCAAAAAAGAGGAATTTTTGTTAACAAGATTCGTCCTGAATTTATAGAGGAATATGACAAACTTATTAAATCTCTTCAAGACGAGAAAGGCAGGAAATGATGGCAAATACGATATTTAAAAAAGAGATTAGATTTAGCGGTAGTGGAGGACAGGGACTTATAACGGCAGGAATCATCTTTGCAAGAGCAGCAGTTATAGAAAAGTATAGAGTTACTCAGACCCAGAGCTACGGACCCGAATCACGCGGGGGTGCCAGCCGTGCAGATGTGATTATCAGTAATGCCGAATTTTACTACCCCGAAGCTACTCGATTTGACATATTAGTTACACTTACACAGGAAGCTTATGATAGATATTCCGTTAATTTGAAAGACAACGGAATACTGATCGCAGATAATACTTCCGTAAAAAATATCACTCTTTTGGATTCGGAAGTTTATGAGTTACCTTTTGCTGACATTGCTCAGCAAAGACTCAGATCCCTGCTTCCTACGAATATTATTACTCTCGGTTTCCTTGTAAGGATAACAGGTGTAGTCAGCGAAGCTTCTTTAAAAAAAGCTATTCAGAATTTCATCAAACCTCAATATGTCGAAATGGATCTTAAAGCTATGAAATTGGGGTTCAAATTAGCAGACGAATATATCATAGAAGAATAATGTTAAAAAAAATCAATCATATTGGTATTGCAGTTAAAGATTTAGACGTTGCTGTTGAATTTTATAAGAAACTGGGGCTTAAAGTTGAAGCCTGTGAAATCGTTGAATCTCAAAAAGTTAAGGTTGCATTTATACCATTAGGTGAGGTTCGAATTGAGCTTCTTGAAGCAACTTCTGACGATAGCCCGATCGCCAAGTTCATAGAAAAGAAGGGAGAAGGAGTTCATCATATAGCGATGGGAACGGATAAGCTTATTCCCACCTTAAAAGATGTTGAATCCCAAAATATTCACTTAATTGATAGGGTTCCCAGGAAAGGCGCCCATAATATGGAAATTGCATTTATACATCCAAAATCTACTCATGGAGTCTTATTTGAACTCTGTGAAGAAAAAGAAAAAAAGACATGACTTTTTATAACATAGAATCTTTAAAAAACCTCTATATAAAAAATAAATTTTATAATGTCAAAAATATTTATTAAATTAATTGACAAAGTTTTTGAAATTTAGATTGTCGCCCCAAAAAAAATGAAAAAGAGAGATATAACAGAATTCAACTAGCAGGTTTCTTTAAAAAGAGGTTATGTTGGAAATAAGCCGGGTTGCTGCTTATTCAATTTATAATTTTATTTTTGTTTATTTTTGCAATAACGAGCAAAAAAGTAAATCTGAAGAGCGAAGTGCAAAACTGGTAAATATATAATACGTTGAAACGTAGTTTATGATTAAATAGACTACGTTTTTTTTATACTCTATAAGTATTTTGATTTTTTGCGACGGGAGATTTTATGAAATATTGGGAAAAACCATTTGGCAAAGAAAAGCCAAAAGTTCCTAATGGTGAAATCCATATACTCAAAGAAAGATGTAAAGGATGCGGTTTCTGTGTGGAATACTGCCCTAAGGATGTCCTTGAAATGTCAGATGAATTTAATACCAAAGGTTATCATCCACCAAAAATAATGAATGAAGAGGACTGTGTGAACTGTGGTTTATGTGAGACTATCTGCCCTGAATTTGCTATCTGGTGTACTTTGAAAGAGGAGGTAGCTCTTGAAAACTAACTTAAAAGCGGTTTTAACTGGAACACATACTCTTAGTGGTAATGAGGCATTTATAGAAGGCGCCTTTGCTGCAGGATGCCGTTTTCTCGCTGCTTATCCAATCATGCCTGCCATTGAAACGATAGAAAGATACTTGAAAAGAAGCGCAGAGGTCGGTGCCACATTTATTCAGATGGAAGATGAAATTTCAGCTCTTGCTGCTGTTATAGGTGCTTCCTGGACTGGGAAAAAGTCAATGACAGTAACATCCGGTCCCGGCTTTTCCAATATGATGGAGCATTTGGGACTCGGTGTGATGCTGGAAACTCCTTGTGTAATTGTTGATGTGCAACAGTCAGGACCATCATTAGGAATTCCAACTCGCGCAGGGCAAGGCGATATGATGCAGGCAAGATGGGGTTCTCATGGAGACTATGAAGTAATTACCCTTTCTCCAAGTTCGCCACAAGAAATGTTCGATTTTACTATTAAAGCTTTTAATTTCTCCGAAAAATATAGAACACCTGTCATTATCATGTCGGATGAGTATGTGGCTCATAAGAAAGAAAAGGTAATAATTCCTCGGGCTGATGAGATAAAAATTACACCTAGACGATATTTTAAAGGGCAAAAGGATAAGTACTTACCATTCAAAAGAGATAAAGATTTTGTTCCTCGTATGGTAGATATTGGTGATGGCTATAAATTTCATGTTACAGGTTTGACTCATGATGATAAAGGTTATCCTATTATGCTTGAGGAGTGTCAGGAATATAATGTTCACCCCATTTTATGGAAAATTCGTAATGATACAGAAAAGATTATTGAATTTCAGGAAATTGGTACTAAAGATGCTGAGATTGTAATTGTCTATTATGGAGCAACATCAGGTGCTGCGAGCAAAGCAATAAAGCAGGCGAGGGATCTGGGTATAAAAGTCGGTAGTCTTAAACTTGATACGGTTTGGCCCTTCCCTGATAAGAAAATCACCGAACTTGCAGAGAAAGTGAAAGCTTTTGTTGTTCCGGAAATAAATTATGGGCAAATTGTTTCTGAAGTTGAGCGCTGCAGTTATGGAAATGCAAATGTTGTCTTTGTTTCCCATGGAGAAAATGGAATCGATAACACAGAGGATATAGTTTCTGCTATAAAATTAGCTCTGAATGAAGAGAAAATAAAAAAAGGAATTATTGAATATCAGAGTCAAACAGGGAGAGTATAAATGGAACCTTTAAGAAAGACTGAAAAAGATATTCATCCAATGGATGATTTACTCCGTATGGATAGAATTCCTCATATATGGTGCCCAGGTTGTGGAATTGGTACGGCTGTGACTGCTTTTGCCGCAGGTCTTGCCAAAGCAGAAATTGATTTGACCAAGACATGCATAGTTTCTGGTATTGGTTGTACCGGAAGAGTAGCAGGCTATGTAAAACTGGATTCATTTCATACAACTCATGGTAGAGCCATTGCTTTTGCAACCGGGATACAAGTTGCTAATCCAGATCTGAAAGTGATTGTCTTTTCAGGCGATGGAGATTTAATCTCGATTGGTGGGAATCATTTTATTCACGCAGCAAGAAGAAATATTAATATGCTCGTTATCTGTGTAAATAATTTTATCTATGCAATGACAGGCGGACAGGTTGCGCCAACAACTCCGCTTGCTACTTATGCCACAACTTCACCTTTTGGTTGTGTTGAACCACCATTTAATATTCCATACTTAGCAGATTCCTCCGGAGCAGTATATGTGGCAAGATGGACCGCTCTTCATGTTCGCAGACTCACAAATTCCATTGCTGAGGCATTAAAAAAACCAGGATTTTCCGTGATTGAAGTTATATCTCCCTGTGCAATGTACTATTCAAGAATTAACCGACTGGGAGACGGACTTGATATGATGAAATTCTATCATGATAATACAGAGATAAGACACGGAGAAGATACAAAGAATCTTGATATTGGATTTCAAACAAAGATAATTGTTGGTAAATTTGTTGATAGAGAAAGACCGACTTATATGGACTCATATAATAAATGGCTTTCCGGAACAAAGAAGGACTGAAAATGAAAGCAAATCCAAGAGATGTAAATACAGGAACTTATTACATGGATGGCGATGTAGCAGCCGGACATGGTGCTTTGGCTGCCGGATGCAGATTTATTGGAGGCTATCCTATTACTCCATCAACCGAAGCAGCAGAGACATTTGCCCGCATTGCTCCCAAAGCCGGTGCTGTGTTTATTCAAATGGAAGATGAACTGGGTTCCATTGCCTCCGTGATGGGTGCAAGTTGGTCCGGAGTAAAAACAATGACTATTACATCAGGACCCGGCTACTCTTTGATGATGGAGATTATCGGATTGGGTGCAATGATAGAAGCTCCTTTTGTTATACTTAATATCCAGCGGGGTGGACCTTCCACCGGGGTTCCAACTAAAACAGGTCAAGCAGATATGATGCAATCAAGATGGGGTTCACATGGAGATTATGAAATTATTGCTATCTCTCCCGATTCCCCACAAGAATTATTTGATTACACAATTAAAGCATTCAACCTTTCAGAAAAGTATCGTTGTCCTGTTATGATAATGTCTGATGAATGCGTTGGTCATATGTCTGAAAAGGTAGTGATTCCACCGGCTGAAGAGATTGAAATTGAGCCACGAAGATTTTATAATGGACCCAAAGAAAAATATCTGCCATTCAAACCAGATCAAGACCTTGTTCCTAAGATGGTAAAAGCAGGTGATGGCTACAACTTGTATATCACAGGGCTTGTTCACGATGAAAGAGGGTATCCGATAACAAATCAAAAGGAAAAGGGCAAAAGGCAACAGTTTCCTACAAGAAGATTGGTAGATAAAATTCGACTTAATGCAGATAAGATTATTGAATTGAATGAAGAAGGGATGGATGATGCTGAGGTTGTTGTAGTCTCTTATGGAATATCATATCGAGTTGCTATAAGAGGAATTGAAAAAGCAAGGGAAAAAGGTATAAAAGTAGGTAATCTTCGTCTGATAACAGTCTGGCCTTTCCCGGATAAAAAAATAACAGAACTCGCTTCCAAAGTAAAAGCATTTGTGGTTCCTGAAATCAATTATGGTCAAATCGTCTTTGAGGTTGAAAGATGTAGTCATGGACAGGCAAATGTCGTGCTTATTCCTCATGGTGGAGCAGGAGTTCATAACCCTGATGATATAGCAGAGGCAATCGAATATGCAGTTAAGGAAAAGAAGAAGATCAGAAAAGTTATTGAATGGAAAACACGACTTGAAAAATTTGTTTTTGAGGGAGGTTATAAATTAAACAAATGAACCCAATTATAACTGCTTTTGCAAACGGAATTAAAAAGTCGGGGGTTGAACTATCTAACATGGTGCTTGTCTCAGATATCCCATTTGAACCCGAAATCATAAAAGAATTAGGAGTTGATTTTTTCCACATAACTCGCGGCAGGGCAATTGCCTTTGGTACCGGATTGAAACTTGGAAATCCTGATCTGAAAATAGTAGCCTTTATCGGTGACTTGATGACTCTGGGTGGGAATCATCTTGTTCATTCAGGAAGAAGAAATATGGAAATGCTTGTTATTTGTGTGAATAACTTTGTTTATAGAGAGATAGCAGGAACACCCGCTCCCTCAGTTTCTCCAGGATTTTCTGCTTTTTCAACCTTTGAGAAACCGTTCAATGCTCCACATCTCGCGAATTCCTGTGGTGCAGTATTTACAGCAAGATGGACAGCTCTGCATACCAATGATCTCACAAATTCAATAGCTAATGCTTTAGATAAACGAGGGTTTTCTGTGATTGAAGTCCTGTCACCAGGTCCGAATTTCTATAAAGATATAAACCAAATTGATTCTGAATTATTGGATTTTTATTATAAAAATTCTGTGACAAAAAATAATGAGGACACTCGTAATGTGGAAATTACTCCCGGAGAAAAAATTATAACAGGCGAATTTACAGATAAGGAAAAACCTACATTTATTGACACTTATAATGCCCAACTTAGTAAAATATTAGGCGATAAATTTATACCACACGGAGGACAAAGTGGCGGAGATTAGATTTGCAGGTTATGGAGGGCAAGGTATTATCAGGTCTGGAATTATTGTTGGCAAGGGCGCTTCAATTTATGACAATAAATTTTCTACTATGAATCAGTCATTTGGTCCTGAAGCAAGAGGTGGAGCATGTAGCTCTCAGGTAGTATTGTCAGACACTAAAGTGCTATATCCTTATGTTACAGTTTCAGATGTCCTTGTTGCAATGTCCCAGGAAGGTTATGATATGTTTGAACCGGAATTAAGTGATAAAGGAATACTTTTGGTAGATGAGGATCTGGTAAAGATTAATCCTCCCCGTGGAAAAATAAAAATTTTATCAATACCTTCCACCAGAATTGCTGAAGAATTAGGGAATAGAATATTCGCAAATGTAGTAATGCTTGGATTTTTCACTGCTATAACCAAGCTGGTTTCAAAAGAAGGAATGGAAAAAGCAGTTGCAGATTCTGTACCATCAAGATTTATTAACCTCAATCTTAAGGCATTCCAGGCTGGGTATGATTATAAGAAGGAATAACCATGAGTTATAAAATGACACGAGATATAATAAAAAATTCTTTGGTTCAAAAAATTGAAGAGCTTTCTGGACAAAACGTTTTTGACTGCTATCAGTGCGGAAATTGTTCCTCCGGATGCCCAGTTGTTGATTATATGGATATTATGCCAAATCAAGTTCTGCGTCTTGCACAATTGGGAGCAACCGAGGATATCTTAAATTCTGAAACAATATGGATTTGCTCTGCCTGCCTGCAATGTTCCACCAGATGCCCTAAAGGTGTAGAAGTTGCTAAAGTTATGGAAGCACTCCGCTCTATTAATTTACGGAAAAGAATCGGAACTCTTGATCCCAAAAAGATAGAGATAGAGGATCTTCAAAATTTACCCCCAATTGCCTTAGTGGGTGCTTTCAGAAAACTAACAGGATAAGAGATATAAAAAAATAATATTCGAGGAAAATTCATGAAATTACCTTACTATCCGGGTTGCACTTTAAAAGCAAATGCAGCAAATTTTGAAGAAGCTGCAATGCGAGTAATGAAGGATTTAGGATACGAACTTCAGGAGATGAAAGATTGGGTCTGCTGCGGAACTGTATTTTCTATGACAAATGATGATCTAATGCTCCAATTGGCATCCATTCGCAACCTGTTAAGGGCAGAAGAACAAAATCTGAATGAGCTTGTAGTTCTTTGCAGTATGTGTTATAATACATTACAAAGAGCAAAAAAGTTCATTACAGAAGATGAAGAAAGTTTAGATAAAGTTAATGACCTTATGTATAAAGAAAATATTCGCTATAAAGGTTCTGTTGATGTCACTCATCTTTTAACTGTTCTCAAAGACAGAATCACTTTTGATAGAATCAAAGAAAAAGTAGAAAAACCTTTATCTTTATTAAAAATTGGTGGATATTATGGATGCCTGTTACTAAGACCAAAAGAGTTTGCGATCGACGATTTCGAAGACCCTACTATTATTGAAGATCTTCTTTCATCACTCGGGGCTGAAAGCATTGTATTTCCATATCGTCTGGAATGCTGCGGTGCATATCAAACCATAACAAAGAAAGATGTAACTATCAAAAGAACTTATGAGATAATAAATTCTGCCAGGAAATCCGGATGTGAAGCGATTGTAACAAGTTGCCCCCTATGTGCATTCAACCTTGACCAAAGACAAAAGGAAACAGCAGAGGAATTCATAGAATTTGAGCAAATGCCGGTGTTTTATTTCACTGAACTTATGTCTGTTGCTTTGGGAGGAGGATGGGATAAGAGTTGGAGCAAATTGCATTATGCAGATCCCGAACCAATATTGAAAGAAAAGGGTTTAATATGAATTTTATGAATCTACTATAGTATAGAGGATTGTAATGAAAAGAATCGGAGTTTTTATCTGTCATTGTGGTATAAATATTAAAGGCACTGTTGATGTTGAAAAAATAACTGAGGAAATTGCTGATTATCCGGGTGTTGCATATATTGAAAATTATATTTTCATGTGCTCTGAACCAGGACAAAAACTTATAAGAGATGTCATTATTGAGCATAAACTTGATGGTGTAGTGGTGGCAGCTTGTTCCCCCACACTTCATGAAACTACTTTCCAGGATGCCCTGGAGGAAATGAATATTAACAGACATCAGCTTGAAGTAGCAAATATTCGTGAACAATGCAGTTGGGTTCATACAGATATTGAAGAATCAACAAGAAAAGCAAATTTGATCATTAAAACTGCTATAGAAAAACTCAAACTTAATGAATCACTTACTCCCATTTTCGCTCCCTTAACAAAAAGAACTCTTGTTATTGGTGGGGGAATTGCAGGAATACAGGCAGCTCTTGATATCGCTGACGGTGGTTATGAAGTTTTACTGGTTGAGAGGAACCCCTCGATCGGCGGTCACATGATCCAACTTTCCGAGACTTTCCCTACACTGGACTGTTCTCAATGTATTATGACTCCCAAAATGGTAGCAATTAATAAACATAAAAATATTAAATTATATGCAAATAGTGAAATCGAATCCATAGAAGGTTTTTTTGGGAATTTCAAAGTAAGAATTAAACGTAAACCGCTATATGTTGACCCTGACAAATGCACTCTATGTGACGACTGCACAGCGGTTTGCCCGGTTGTAGTTCCTAGTGAATATGATGAAGGATTAACCTGGAGGAAAGCTATTTATATTCCTTTCCCTCAGTCAATTCCTGCTACATTCACTATTGATACTGAAAACTGTCTGGGATTTAATCCGATTGCTTGTACTAAATGCCAGGATGCTTGTGAACCTGATGCAATAAATTATGATATGAAGCCTGAAACTTTTGAAGAAGAAATAGGTGCAGTAATTGTAGCGACCGGATTTGACCTTAATCCTGTTGAAAATATGGCTGAATACGGTTATGGGAAATATCCTGATGTACTTAATGGTTTGCAGTTTGAAAGAATTCTCTCTGCTACAGGTCCCACAGGCGGCGAAATGTTTCGTCCTTCAGATGGCAAAGTTCCCAAAGAGGTTGTGTTCATTCAATGTTCCGGTTCCCGTGATCCCGAAAGACATCTCCCGTATTGTTCCAGGATTTGCTGTATGTATACATTAAAACATGCAAAATTGTATAAACACAAGGTCCACGATGGTCAGCCTTATATATTCTATATTGATATCCGTTCAGGGGGGAAAAGATATGAGGAATTTGTTCAGCAAGCAGTTTCTGAAGATGGAATAGTATATATCAGGGGAAAGGTTTCCAGGGTTTATAGAGAAGGCGAAAAAATGATTGTTCACGGAATGGATACCCTGACCGGTAAAAAGATTGAAATCGAAGCTGACATGGTAGTTCTCGCTATGGGTATCATTCCAAGTGCTGATACTGACAAACTGGTTAATATACTCAGGTTAAATACAGATGAAAATGGTTTTTTGGTCGAAGCTCATCCTAAGCTTAGACCTGTTGAAAGTATACAGTCCGGATTTTATCTGGCAGGTACAGCTCAGGGACCTAAAGATATTCCCGATGCTGTTTCTCAGGCTTCAGGAGCTGCTGCAAAGGTTCTTGCTTTGATGTCTAATGATGAAATCTCTCATTCGCCGATTGTTGCTATAGTGAATGAAGACCTTTGTTCAGGTTGCGGTATTTGTGTGGATACCTGTCCTTACGGTGCTCGCGAACTGGATATAATAGAAAAAATTGCTACAGTTAATGATGTCCTCTGCGAGGGATGTGGTGCCTGTATTAGTGTCTGTCCCGCTAGTGCAGCTCAACAGAAAAACCTTACAGATGAACAGATATTTAATATGATTAGAATTTACACAAATGCTTAATAAGAAAAGATAATGAATTTTATATGTATTTGTTTTCTTACATCTATAAATAAGGGAAGGAAAAGATGAAAGAGCATAAGCCAAAGATTATATGTTTTCTGTGTAAATGGTGTACCTCTGCAGGTGCAGATTTAGCAGGAACAAGCCGACTCCGTTATCCTCCAGCCATCTTACCTATAAGAGTTATGTGTTCCAGCAGAATAGACCCTGCTTTTATTATTAAGGCTTTTTTAAATGGTGCTGATGGAGTTTTCATCGGTGGTTGTCACCCGGGTGATTGCCATTATCAAGAGGGAAATTATCATACACGAAGAAGATTTGCTATATTAAAAAAGGTTTTTGATGCTCTAGGATTGGAATCCAAAAGATTGAAATTATCGTGGATTTCAGCATCGGAAGGAGTAAAATTTGCTCGTGTCAGTAACGAATATACAGAGAAGATAAAAAGTTTTGGAGAAAATCCGACAAAATCAAATGTTTTCTTATAAATACTGTAAGGATTGGGCTTGACTTGCAACGACCGCAGGGAGTGTGAGTTGAGAACAAACCACTAAAATAAAATGAGTGCAATTCTCGACTCACGCTTCGCTGCGAGTCAAGTCTTGCTCTGAATGATTTTAATAATTATGTGAGGAATAATGAAGGAACAATTTACTCCTAAAATAGTAGGTTTTCTTTGTAACTGGTGTTCTTATGCAGGTGCGGATCTGGCCGGTTCAGCTAAATTGGAAATATTACCTTCTCTTACAGTTATCAGGGTGATGTGTTCCAGTAGAATTGACTCAAATTTAGTTTTAACAACTTTATTATTAGGTGCAGATGGAATACTGATTGCAGGATGTCATCCGGGTGATTGTCATTATGAAAAAGGAAATTATTATGCTCGCAGAAGATTCGCCTTATTGAGAAAAGTAGTTGAAACCTTAAAAATAGATCCAGAAAGATTGCAACTATCATGGGTATCTGCCTCAGAAGGAAAAAGATATGCTGAAGTGGTTAACCAGTTTACTGACAAAATAAGAAAGTTAGGTCCAAACCCTATACAAACTAATCCTTATCTATAGCGTTCTTAAAAAATTAAGGAAGGAAAAGTGAATAACTCTGATATATTAGTAATCGGTGCTGGTGTTGCAGGAATGGAAGCAAGTTTATTACTTGCGAATACCGGCAAAAAAGTATATTTAGTAGAGAAAGAGTCTTTAATTGGTGGGAATATTATAAAATATGAGGATGTTTTTCCCAATATGGAATGCTCAACCTGCATGATAGCCCCCAAACAACAGGAAGTGCTGCAAAATGAAAATATTGAACTTTTAATGCTTAGTACGGTGGAAAAAGTTCAAGGAGAAATAGGAGATTTCACAGTAACTGTTAAGAAGAAAGCAAGGTATGTCAGTCTTGTGGATTGTATTGGCTGTGGAATGTGTTATGAACCCTGTCCTGTCAGCTTGAAAAATGAATTTGAACAGAATCTTTCCGAGAAAAAAGCTATCTATGTACCTTGTCCCGGTTCCCTGCCAAATGTTCCTGCAATTGATCCTGAATATTGCCTGCAACTCAACGGCAAGAAAACCTGTAATGCCTGTGTTGAAGCTTGCGCATTTGGAGCAATAAACCTTTCCGATAAAGATGAAAAAATTGAATTAAAAGTTGGAGCAATTATCGTAGCTTCCGGATTTGATATTGTAGATCCAATTGGATTTCCTCAATATGGATATGGAAAGCATCCTAATGTATATACAGCAATGGAGGTTGAAAGATTATATGCTTCCAATGGACCAACCGAAGGCAAGATAACTCTGCGAAAAGGGGATGGAACTCCCAACTCTATAGCAATAATTCAATGCGTTGGACGAGAACAACAGGGTTATTGTTCTAGTGTGTGCTGTATGTACTCCTTCAAGTTAGCTCACTATCTAAAGGATAAATTACCTAATGTAAAAATTTATGACTTTCATTCAGATTTATGCATACCGGGAAAGTACTATCAGAAATTCTTTCAGGATATTAAAGATGAAGGTATCAATTTTATTTATTCTCCTGTTGATAAGATCAAGGTTGAAGGAAATGAAAAAAGTTTATCAATAGAATACTATAATGGAAAAGATGAAAAAGAGAAACTATCCACAGATATGGTGATTCTTTCTCTGGCAATGATTCAGGGAAAAGATACTGCTTCTCTTTCTAAGTTTCTTGGGATTGAACAGGATAAGAGGGGTTTCTTTATGAATCAAAGTATTCAATTGGGTTCTGTAGATACTTCCAAACCTGGAATTTTTCTTACCGGCTGCGCTGAAGGACCTAAAGATATTCAGAGTTCCATTACTCAAGCTGAAGCAGCTGTGGGCAAAGTGATGTCTTATTTTCAATAAAGTGAATTGAATTCTTAAATGTGAAAACAAAGGTGATAAAATGAGTAAGAAAATTGGAGTTTATGTATGTGAATGCGGACCTAATATTGCTGATAAAGTGGATATTAAGAAAATTTTAGCAGAAATATCTTCTCTTAGTGAACCGCCTGAGAGGATAATAATTACCAAGAAACACAAGCTTCTATGCTCAAATGAAGGGCAAGATTTCCTTGCTGATGAGATTAAAAAGAATGAATTAACACATCTGGTTATTGCAGCTTGCTCCCCGCGAGATCATGATATTACATTTATGAATGTGTGTAAGAGAACAAATCTTAACCCTTATTTATACAAGCTTATTAATATCCGCGAGCATTGTGCCTGGATCATCCCAGATAAGGAGGAGGCCACAGAAAAAGCAATTCAGTATATCCGTGCAGGTATAAACAGAGTAGCTTATCAGGCTCCACTTACAGAAAAAGAATTAGATAGTATTCCTGATGTGCTCGTAATAGGTGCCGGTATTGCCGGTATAGAAAGTAGTCTATCTCTTGCTAGTGAGAAAAGAAAAGTATATTTATTAGAAAGAACCTCCTCAATAGGTGGTAAAGTAACTAAATTTGAAAAAATACTTCCTCATCAGGGAACAAATCTTGATATTATCCGAGAAAAAATACAAGCAGTTCAGGAAAATGAAAACATAAAAATTTTTACTGAAACAGAAGTAGATAAAGCTGTAGGTTTTTTGGGTAATTTTGAAATCACTTTGAAGAACATTCATAACGATGATCAAAAAAATGAGTTTAAAGTCGGAGCGATAGTAGTTGCAACCGGTTATAATTTATTTAATCCGGAAAAAATCCCTCGCTATGGATATGGAAAAATAGAAGATGTCTATACTTCTATGGAAATTGAAGAGAGTAATTCTAAAACAGGCAAAATCCTTCTTAAATCCGGCAAACCTCCTAGAACTGCAGCTCTTATTCACTGTGTTGGTAGAGAAGAAAAGGGATATTGTTCGCGAGTATGTTGTAATTATATGTTTAAAATAGCTCAATATCTCAAAGAAAAAAGACCCGATATAAAAATCACAGAATTCTATCAAGACCTGTGTTTGCCAAATAAAGCAGACCAGGAATTCTTTGTTGATACAAAAAATAAGGAAGTTGATTTCATTCGCTTTAAAGATATTTCAATAAAGCAGAAGGATAAAGAAAAATTTATTGAATATACAAAAACAGATGGGAAAAAGGAGAAAATTCCTGCTGAGATGATCATACTTGCACCGGCAATAGAACCTGCTGCTGGTTCGGAAGATATAGCAGAACTCCTTAATATTTCCTTAGATGAAATGGGTTTTTTCCAGGAAGCTCATCAAAAACTGAATCCTGTTGCTACTTCAATTGATGGTGTTTTTATCGTTGGTTCTGCTCAGAACCCGAAAAACATTCCAGATTCTATAATGGATGCTCAAGCTGTTGGTGGAAAGATACTTACACAACTGATACCTGGAGTGAAATTAGTTCCGGAAGTTACAATATCAGAAATATCAGATGCATTCTGCACTGGTTGTCAGACCTGCCTTTCTGTATGTTCCTATGGAGCTATCTATTTTGATGAGGATAGAAATATCTCAGTAGTTAATGAAGCAATTTGTAGAGGATGTGGTAATTGTGTGGCAAGTTGTCCCTCTGGAGCAGCTCATGCCAAACATTTTACTTCTCCTCAAATTTATCAGGAAGTTCTTGAAGCAATAAGATAGAAAAAGAGGAAATATGAATACAGCGGAAAATGAATTATACAGCCCCAAGAAGGGAGCAATGATTTCTATAAAAAATAGTATAAGGGAAACAATTCTCCGTTTTTTCAAAGAAGCATTAGAGAAAAAAACTTTTGATGCAATACTTATTCCTGTAAAAGTTCCTGCAGGTGATTCTTATACCTGGATTCTCGTTGAAGATATATCACTACTTAAGAATGCCGCACCCATTGCACCAATTATGCCGGTTCAGGGAGCTAATGCTTTATCCAGTCTTACCAGGAAAGGAAAAGGGAATTTAAAGATCGCTGCCATTTTGAGACCTTGTGAAATCAGAGCTGCTATTGAACTCTCCAAACTTGAACAGGTCAATCTTGAGACTCTGTACCTTTTTAGTTTTGACTGTCCAGGTGCATTACCTTTATTGGATTACACTAAAAATCCCCCCAAGGGCGAAGAACTATTCGAATCTTTTTTTAATGAAAATAAATGGAATGAAGAACAAATCAAACCGGTTTGTAAAATGTGCGATAATTTCAGCATTCCTAACTGTGATTTGCATTTTGGAATATTGGGCGTTGAAAAAAATAATCTTTTACTTATTCCAAACAGTTCCAAAGGAGAAAGTGTTCTAAATGAAATGGGAATTGCTTATAAAAATGACTTATCATCCTGGAAGAAGAAAGTAAATGAAATTGAAAAGGAAAAAGAAAAGACAAAAAAAGAAACTTATCATAATATTCAACCAATGGTAGAAGGACTTGATAGTTTATTACAAACCTTTGCTAAATGTATTGGTTGTCACAATTGTATGACCGTATGCCCCATCTGTTATTGTCGTCAGTGTTATTTTGATTCCGAGGTTTCAAAATTTACTTCCGACGATTACCTTTTACGAGCTGAAAAGCGAGGAGGTCTGCGATTTCCTACTGATATTATTTTATTCCAGTCGGGCAGAATGTCGCATATGAGTCTATCTTGTGTTTCCTGTGGGATGTGTGAGGACGTTTGTCCTACATCAATTCCTGTAGCACAGATCTTTAGTTATGTGGCAGATAAAACACAAAAAGCTTTTGAATATAAACCCGGAAGAAATATTGGAGAACCTCTACCGTTAAAAGAGTATAAAGAAGAGGAACTCCAGGAGATAAAAAAATCATTAAACGAGTCTGTTGGTCAGGAGTAATAAGATGGATAAAGTATTAAAGATAAATGAAAGTGTAGAAAAAAGTATAATCAATCTCCTGAAATTTCTTCTTGAAAGTAAAAAAATTAATGGAGTATTTACTTTAAGAAAATTATATGATAATGATTCTGTGGGATATTCCTTGATTACGGATGTATCTGAATTGGATAATGCTGTACCTTTTTATCCATTAATGACTGCAAATGCAGGAAAGATATTATCTCATTTTACCCAAAAAAAACCAATTAAAAAACCGATAGCCGCAGTATTAAGGCCTTGTGAGTTAAGAGCATTTGTAGAACTTGTGAAAAGAGAGCAGGGAAGTTTGGAAAACTTCTTGTTTATTTCATCAAGTTGCGGAGGGGTCTTTCCAATTAAAACAGTTGAGCCCGATAAATACATTTCTAATTATTGGGATACTGTAAAAAATGCTGATATCTCTGCCGATATAAGACCAACCTGCAAAGCTTGTGAATACTTCACACCATATAATGCGGATATTACAGTTTCTTTGATTGGAGAAAAAAAGTTGGATAAAGAATGTAGGATATTTTTGAATACTGATAAAGCAAATAAAATTGTTAAAGGATTTACTGGAGAGATGTTAGAAGAAAAACTTGAATCGTCAGAGATATCGTCTCTTCTGGATAAGAGAAAGACTGAGAAGAAAAAACTTTTCGATGAGATTCACATTGAGGATTTAGGATTAGAAGGGATGGTGGAAGTCTTCGGGAAATGTATTGGTTGCCACGTGTGCAGTCGTGTTTGTCCTATTTGCTATTGCATTCTTTGTGATTTTGAATCTGCCACTTATGATTACAGTCAATATGATTATGAAAAAGAACTTCATAAAAAAGGAGGATTACGACTTCCTCCTGACACCATATTTTTTCAGATCGGACGATTAACACATATGAGTTTCTCCTGTGTTGGCTGTGGAATGTGTACAGATGTATGCCCGGTGGATATTCCTGTTGCTGCAATTTTCCAGAAAACAGGAGAAGAAACCCGTCAACTCTTCGATTATCTACCAGGTAAAGATGTAGAAGAGAAAATACCTGTTATGATATTTAAAGAAGAAGAATTTACTGAACTCGGAGAATAAAATTTGGAAAAAAATAAATTTAGAACCAATTCCCAAAATGGTTGGGAAGGAGGGAGATAAATAATGGCAGATAAATTAAAAATGATCGTATTTTATTTTTTACAATTAATGACTATTGCCTTTGAATTAAATTACAAATCATATGGGTTGGAGTTAAATTATATCAATTCCAAACCGACTCTTAAAGAAAAAACTTATTGTAGGAGTTTCCTATGAAAAAAGAATTGAATATAATGGAGAGAATTGCTGAAGCAAGCAAAGCAATTACAACAGGAGTGGACAAAAAAGATGTTGAACATTGGGTAGAAGTTCATATAATGGGCAAAGCCTATAAAGTTCCAGCTGATCTAACTATTCTAACTGCAATAGAATACGCAGGATATCGCTTTGTTAGAAGTTGTGGATGCCGTCAGGGGCATTGCGGTGCCTGTGCAACTATTTATCGTATAAAAGGAGATTATAAGTTGCAATGTAACTTGGCCTGTCAAACAAGAGTTGAGGATGGAATGGAACTGGTTCAAATTCCTTTTACTCCAGCACCTAGAGCTTTTTATGATATTCTTAAAGAAGATTATGTTGTGAATGTGTTTTTTAAATTTTATCCAGAAGTAGCACGATGTGTGAGTTGTAATACTTGTACAAAGGCATGTCCACAGGATCTTGAAGTTATGGACTATATTCAAGCCGCTATTAGAGGTGACTTTGAATCAATGGCTGATAAATCCTTTGATTGTATCCAATGCGGAATGTGTGCAATTAGGTGTCCGGCTGAAATTATACAGTATCATGTTGCTCAACTCGGTAGAAGAATGTATGGTCATTATGGTGAATTTGAACCAGAACATTTAAAAAAACGTATTGAAGAGATTAACGAAGGTAAATTTGAAAAAGATTTAGATGAATTAACAAGTCTCAGCAGAAAAGAACTGGAAAAATTATATGCTGAGCGCATAAGAGAAAAAGAATAGGGAGTTATAATGGCTGAAATAAAATATATTGGTGGTTATCCAGAACATTTTCGCAAATATATAGACATTGTTAGTAGAACCAGAATGAAAAGAAAAGACTACACTCCTCCTGCAATGAATAAAGAGGAGCAACAGGAAGCTTTAAAAAACCATCCTGATTATGCTCCAGGAGGCAAACGCAAAATATCTATTGGACAAAATAAAGGAGATATTGCTCCCATTGAAGTTGCTGATTTGTTGGAAGCATATCCTGTTATTACACCAGATGAAATAGATTTAAAGAAAGCAGATTACAGTGTGGACCTAATGGTGATCGGAGGTGGATTAGCAGGTACTACAGCCTGTATCTGGGCTAATAAAAAAGGTATTGATAAAAATAAGATTTTACTGGTCAATAAATTACGACATGGAGATGCTAATTCAATAATGGCAGAAGGTGGGACTCAGGTAGCTGACCGAAAAGAGGATTCATTAAGAGCACATTATTTAGATATAATGGGCGGGGGTCACTTTGCTAATAAACCAGATGTTGTTCGTGCATTAGTGAGTGATGCCCCATTAATTATGGAGTGGTTGCATGAATTAGGAGTAATATTTGATAGAGAAGAAAACGGTGATTTTGCTGAGAAGTTCGCTGGAGGGCTGTCACGGAAAAGATTACATTACTGTCGGGATTATACAGGTCTTGAAGAATTTAGGGTCATTAGAGATGATTTCAGAAATAGACAGATTTCTTACATTGAGCACTCTCCTGTAATCGAGTTATTAACAGATGGTGAAAAAGTTACAGGTGCGGTTCTTTATAATCTTGAAACAGGAGAATACAGTATCGTTGAAGCCAAAACAACAATTATGGCCACTGGCGGCTTTGGGAGGCTACATATAAGAGGTTTCCCAACCACTAACCATTATGGAGCAACTGCAGACGGCATTATTCTATCTTATCGGGTCGGTGCTAAATTAAGAGATACTGATACTGTACAATATCATCCCACAGGTGCTGCTTATCCGGTTCAAATTGTTGGTTACTTACTTACAGAAAAACTGAGAAGTGCAGGGGCTCAACCTGTTAATAAGGACGGCGAAGCGTTTGTCTATCCACTTGAACCAAGAGATGTAGAAGCATCAGCCATAATCAGAGAGTGTTATGTTGAGAATAAAAGTATAACCACACCGACCGGCTTGAGAGGAGTATGGCTTGATACACCAATGATTGAAGTTAAGAATGGAGAAGGTTATATTAAGAAAAACTTTCCGGGTATGAATAGGTTATATGAACGTAACAATATTGATATGGCAAAGGACCCTGTTCTTATCTTTCCTACCCTTCATTACCAGAATGGTGGAGTTGAAACAGATCCATGGGGGCATACAAATATAGACGGTCTCTGGGTAGCTGGTGAAATTATGGGTGGAGTCCATGGGAAGAATAGATTAATGGGAAATTCTACACTTGATACTATGGTATTTGGCAGGAGAACCGGTATCTCTACCGCAGAATATATAAAATCAGGTAAGAAGCAGGGTAAACTAACACTTGAGCATTTACCCAAATATATTAAAATGATAAAGGAAGCTGGTATCAAAACTAACAGAAAGGCTCCTATTCTGCTACCAGAATACCGCGGTAAAGCAGCTCTTGCTAGAATGATTGATATTTTTTAAGAAATTTTTTCTAGGAAAATTTAGATTGTTCCTAAAATTTTAACCTGTTGGATAAAAGGTCCAGTTTGGGAACACACTTGAAAAACATTCCCAATCAGGGGATTGGGAACGAGAACTAAAAAGGAGGTTATTTTGGGACTTGTAGATATAGAGAGATTAAAAGGAATCATAGGTGCAGAAAATGTAAAAGATGATAAAGCTGATTTGTATGTTTATGGTTCTGACTCATCAGTTCATCAAGCCATGCCCTGGGTGGTAGTAAGACCGCACACAATTGAAGAAGTTCAAAATGTTATGCGTTATGCAAATCCAAGGTTGATACCGGTTATTGCCAGGGGAGCAGGTTCAGGCATGTCCGGTCAGGCTGTTCCCATCAAGGGTGGAATAGTTATGGATTTTAAGAAAATGAATAAAATTCTTGAGATAAATCTTGAGGATACATTTGTCAGAGTTGAACCCGGTGTTGTGGATGATGATCTGAATCGTGCTTTGAAACCACATAATGTTTTCTATCCTCCAGCACCTGCTTCCAGCAGGATTGCCACTATCGGTGGAGAAATTGCCAACAATGCCAGTGGCGTGAGGTCTGTTAAATATGGAGCTGTGCGGGATTCGGTTCTCGGTATGAGAGTAGTGCTGGCAAATGGAGATTTAATCGATGTTGGAGCTAAAACAAGAGTGCAGGCAACAGGCTATCAACTTGAAAGATTGATGGTTGGTTCTGAAGGTACTCTGGGTATTATTGTGGAAGCAACCCTGAAGATTGTTCCTATTCCTAAATTCAGATGTCTGGGAATGGCTAAATTCAATAAACTTGAGGATGCTGGAAATTCAATTTCAGAAGTAATGTCCAGTGGAATTAATTTATCTATGCTTGAATTAATGGATAATATTGCTATAACTGCTGTTAATAAAGCTCAGAATTTGGGACTTCCTGATGTGGAAGCAATTCTTTTGTTTGAAGCTGACGGAATGGCAAAAGAAGCTGTTGACATTGAAATACAAAAAATCATCGAAATCTGTAAGAAACAAAATGGATTTGGTATTGATTTGAGTTATGATGCCAAAGAAAGAGCAAAAATATACGCAGGCAGGAAAAAATTATTCCCATCCTTATCACGATTTAAAGATTACTTTACCTGTGCATCTTTAGCTGATGATATGGCTGTTCCCTACTCAAAAATGGCAGAAACTGCCCAAAAGATCCATGAAATCGCAAAAAGAAATAATGTTATAATGACAGCTTACGGACACTGTGGTTCCGGATGCATGCATACTAAAATCCTGATGGATCCAAGAAAAAAATCTCAATGGGAAGATGCAAAAAAAGCTGTTTTTGAAATATATAGTTATGTCAGATCAGTTGGAGGAACTACTTCCGCTGAACACGGGATCGGAATATCAAAAGCTCCGGCATTTAAAAGAGAAAAATCTAACTCCTTAAATGCAATGCGCGCCATAAAAAAGGCTTTAGATCCGAATAATGTTTTAAATCCAGGTAAGTTAATGGATGCACCGGATGACTGGGTTACTGCAACGAAATTGAGGTATACTACACAACAAGGTATATTCTAATTCTTTCTTTCTAGGGAAATTGAATAACTTTTTTGGAGAATATTTCATGGACTTTAAAAGAATTCAAAAATGGGATAATGAACTGAATATTTGCATTAGATGCGGATATTGCTTTGAACAATGTCATCTTTTTAAAATTACAGGTTGGGAAACAGATGCTCCTCGTGGAAAGCTCATCTTGATCTATGGTATGCTGCATGGAGAAACAAAACCATCAGAATACATTGTAAACAAGTTTTTTGAATGTTTCTATTGTAAAAGATGTGATAATAGCTGCTCAGCAGGAGTTTCCATAACTGATATTTTCACAGATGTCAGAGCTGATTTTGTAGATGCAGGTTTTGATGTTGATGGCACTACTTCAAAGACAAACGATGACTTGTGCAGCCGTTGTGGAATTTGCGTCTCAGTCTGTAAACACGAAGCTCGTTCTTTGGATAAAGAGAATAAAAAAATTGTCATTGATAAAGTTAAATGTCAAAGCTGTGGTTGTTGCGAAGCAGCATGTCCTTCCGGAGCTGCATATATTGTTGAAGGCTGGGAACTGGGTGAGAATGAGTTGCGTGAGAAAGTGATCAATTTTTTAAAGGAAGATAATAATGAACCCAAAATCAGTAATATTTTGTTGTAGTTGGTCTTCATATCCTGGGTTACAGTTATCCGAAAGTCTTTATGAAGATCCCGGAAAACAAAATAATATAATCATAAGTATGTGTTCCGGTAGAGTTTCTGCAGAATTGATATTAGAAGCATTCAATAACGATGCCTGGGGCGTAATGGTAGCAAGTTGTCCGAATGAGAAGTGTGAGCATGATGCAAATTACAAAACAAGAAGAAGAATTATTTTACTTCAAAAAATGCTCGAGCAGTTCGGAATTAAACCTGAAAGGATCAAGCTTGAATGGATCGATAAAGGAGAAGCTGCCAAGCTGAAACTTGCGATCGATGATTTTTCAAATGAATTAAGAAAAATGGGACCTGTACTAAGTATAAATTAGAGGAGTGTTTCTATGGAAACAAATTATTTAAAGCAATGGGAAAATGAATTGAATATTTGTATCAGATGTGCATATTGCTTTGAGGGATGCCCTGTTTTTAAGGAACTTGGCTGGGAGATAGATGGAGCAAGAGGTAAATTAGTTGTAGCTTATGGATTACTGACAGGCGAGCTTGAACCTTCTGAATATATTGCAGAAAAATTGTTTCAGTGTACTTACTGTAGAGATTGTGTAGAAAGATGTTCAGCTGATGTATCGATTCCGGATATTATCGGAGCAGCAAGAGCAGATCTGTTCGATGCAGGTTATTCATACGATTCACATAAAGATCTTCTTAAACAAATTGAAAAGAGTGGAAATATTTTTGGAAAAGAACTCAAACCTCCCGTATTTGAAGGCGAAAAAGCAGTTCTATTGGGTTGCAGACTTATTGAGAGAAAAGAAGATTCAGAGAAATATCTAACAATACTAGAAAAACTTGGAGTAAAAACAAAAACACTTAATGAAACCTGTTGCGGTATGCCATTTGCAGTTCTGGGTGATAAAAAAGGTTTTAAAAATCAACAGGATAAATTTAGAGAAACACTACCGGATAAAAATGAGGAATTTATCTGTGCTTGTACTACCTGTGTCTTTTTTATCAGGGCAAAATATCCTGATTTGAAAGCTAAATATATAATTGATGAAATTGTTGAAAGGTTACCTGAATATAAAGGTAAATTAAAAAAGTTAAACATTAAAGTTACCTATCACGATCCCTGTAATGTAGCTCGCGGTATGGATATGGTTGATGAACCCAGAGATATTCTGCGAGAAATTGGTGCAGAATTGGTAGAAATGCCAACTAATGGGAAACAGGCAGAATGTTGTGGCGGTGGCGGAGGATTATTAGTATCAGATGATAAGTTAGCTGAAAAACTTGCTGAAAAACGTGTAGAACAAGCAATAGAAACTGGCGCAGAAATTTTAACCACACTCTGTCCCACTTGTGAGTTTAATCTTAAGAATGCTGTGGAAAAACTTGGTGGGAAAATTGAAGTAAAAAATCTTCTTGATATTTTATACGAATCAATGATGTAAAATGAGAATTAAAACATTAAATTAATGAATGGAACGATATTCATAAGCAGGAAGAAAAGTTATTTTTTATAAATAAGGAGTTTTAATGCAGGAAAGAATAGGAGTTTTTGTATGTAAGTGTGGTCCGAATATAGGAGATAAAATCGATGTTGATACTATCGTTAATGAAGTAAAAAACATCGATGGTGTTGTCACTGCAAAAAGTCACAATCTCTTATGTTCGAATGATGGTTTGGAGTTCCTAAAAGAGGAAATAATAAAGGGAAACCTTTCCAGGGTCGTGGTTGCTGCCTGCACCCCTAAAATGTATGAGCAAAAATTTATGAATACATGTGAAGAAGCAGGACTTAATCCATTCCTTTTTCATATGACAAATATACGGGAACAGGTCGCCTGGGTAACTCCGGATAAAATCCTCGCTACTGAAAAAGCAAGAAAACTTTGCTTAGCTGCCATAAACAGGATGTCTTTTCAAGAACCGATTGAGAAGAAGGAGATCGATGTTCAACCGGATGTTCTGGTAGTAGGTGGAGGAGTAGCAGGATTGGAAGCAACACTTACACTTACAGCAAAAGGAAGGAAGATAATCCTCGTTGAAAAGGATGATTCCGGAAAAACTGAGACCACTGAATCAGCTCAATTTAGAAGGGTTTATCTTGTTGAAAAGAGTCCCTGCATCGGTGGAGTTAGTGCGAGATTTGAAGAAGTTTATCAAACAATGGAATGTGCTCCCTGTATGTTATCACCTGAACTTCAAGAAGTTCTTCAAAAAGAGAATGTAGAAACGCTTACTTATAGCGAAGTAGAAGAAATTGTAGGATCTTTTGGGAATTTTACTGTTAAGATCAGACGAAAAGCAAGATATGTTAGTGAAGAAGCTTGTATCGGATGTAATGCTTGTTTCGAACCTTGTCCAATCGAAATCCCAAATCAGTATGATGGAGGATTATCCAAACGAAAAGCGATATATCTTCCCTATGCAGGTGCTCTTCCTAATGTACCTGTTATAGATAGATTAAATTGTCTGCATTTAAATGGTAAAGAATGTAATGCCTGTGAACAGGCTTGTGCGTTCGGAGCCATAAACTTTGAGGATGAGGATCGGCTAATTGAAAAAAATGTAGGAGCTATCATATTGGCAGTGGGTTCTAAACTTTCTGATCCGACTCAATTTCCACAATTCGGATATGGTAAATATGACAATGTATTGTCAGCAATACAATTAGAAAGATTAAATGCATCGAATGGTCCTACAGGTGGCAAGATTCTCTTAAGAAACGGACAGGAACCTAAATCTATAGCTTTTATTTACTGTGTTGGCAGGAAAGAGAAGGGATACTGCTCAGGAATATGCTGTATGTATATGAGTGCTTTAGCGCATCATGTAAAAGAAAAGTTACCCGATGTGAAAATTTATAGTTTTTATACAGATCTTTGCCTACCAAAAAAAGAGCATCAGAAAATATTTGAGAAGGTTCTAGCTAAAGGAGTAGAATTTATCAGGAGTGATGGTTCTGAATATGTCGATTATGACGGAAAAAAACTCATCGTCAAATACAAGACAGAATCTTCCGTGAAGAGTGTGTTAGCAGATATGGTAATTCTTGCTCCTCCTGTTGAACCTGCTAAAGACATTGAGAAATTAGCAAAACTTCTTGATATACCTTTGGACGAGCATGGTTTCTTCTCTGAAGAGCATATACTTATGAAACCTTTTGGTGCTCCTCTTGAAGGTGTATTCGTTGTTGGTACCTGTCAGGGCCCAAAAGATATTGGAGATTCCGTAGCTCAAGGAAGCGCATCAGCAGGAAAGATACTTTCGAGGTTAATGCTTGGAGAAAAACTAGAATTAGAACCGATAGTAGCAGAGATAGATGAAGAAATTTGCTGTGGATGCAATACCTGTATAGGATTATGTCCTTTTTCGGCTATTCATCGAGATGTGGAGAAAAAAGTTTCGGTTATTGATGACACACTTTGCAGGGGTTGTGGAACTTGTGTCGCAGCCTGTCCAACCGGTGCAACAAAAGCAAAGAATTTTACGATGGAGCAAATATCCGCTGAGATTATGGAGGTGGCAAAATGAAGGATGAAAAATTAGCAATTGTAACATTTCTATGTAACTGGTGTTCTTATGAGGGAGCAGATAAAGCTGGTAATGCCAGGTTGAATTGTCCGTCAAATATTAGGATTATTCGGGTTATGTGCAGTGGTAGAATCGAACCTCAGTTTGTAATACAGGCTTTCATAGATGGAGCAAGTGGTGTGTTGATTTTGGGTTGTCATCCTGGAGATTGCCATTACAAAAAGGGAAACTATAAAGCTATACGAAGAATAAGTCTTTTGAAAAAAATGTTAAGGCAATTCGGGATCGAACAGGATAGAGTAAGATTAGACTGGGTCAGTGCGAGTGAAGGAGAAAGATTTGCCAAAGTAGCCAATGAAATGGCTGAAACGATCGAACAATTAGGTCCTTTGCCCGAATTAAAAATATTAAATTGAGAGGAATAAATTATGCCAAAACCTAAAGTAGCTTTTTATTGGTGTGCATCCTGCGGGGGTTGTGAGGAAGCAATCGTTGACCTGAATGAAGATATTCTGAAAGTGGTTGAATTGGTTGATATTGTTTTCTGGCCCTGTGCAATGGATTTTAAATACGATGATGTACGAAAAATGAAGGATAACGAAATTACAGTTGCATTCATAAATGGCGCTATTCGTACTGATGAACAGGAAGAGATGGCAAATCTTCTCAGGAAGAAAGCTCAGATTGTCGTTGCTTTTGGGTCTTGTTCACATCTTGGTGGTATCCCTGGATTAGCAAATTTCTGGGATAGAGAAACGATTTTCGAATCTTCTTATGGGAAAGGTTGTCCGTCAGTTGATAATCCGGATGGAATAGTTCCTCAGACTGTAAGCAAAGTTCCGGAAGGAGAGTTGACTTTACCTGCTTTCCATAACACGGTCAAGAGTCTCGATCAGGTTATTGATGTGGACTATTATATTCCCGGATGTGCTCCCCCACCTTACTTAACTATGAAAGCAATTGTTGCTATATTATCAGGAGAATTACCTGAAAAAGGAGCGATCCTGGCTCCTGAAAAAACATTATGCGATGAGTGTTCTCTTAATGATTCAAAACCGGAGAAAATTTCTATCAAAGAAATCAAAAGAATTTCCGAAGTCATTTCTGATCCTGAAAAGTGTTTTCTTGCTGAAGGTGTAATTTGTATGGGACCTGTTACACGGTCAGGGTGCAGTGAAGAAGGAGATGGGAAGTGTATTTCTGCTAATATGCCTTGTCGCGGATGTTTTGGACCTCCACCGGAAGTTAAAGATGTTGGGGGAAAAATGATATCTGCTCTTGCTTCTATCGTCGGTCTTGAGGGAGAAGAAAATATGAGCGAAGAGGATGTGGAAAAACTTATTAATCAGATAGTAGATCCAGCTGGATATTTCTATCGTTTCTCTCTTCCTACTTCATTATTGAGAAGAAAAAGAATGAGCAATCCTGCAAAGGAGGATAGATATAATGGCTAAAAAAATATCAATAGATCCAATAACCAGATTGGAAGGACATGGTAAAATAGAAATTTTCCTTGATGATGATGGTAATGTTAAAAATGCCTATTTACAAGTTCCGGAATTAAAAGGTTTTGAACAGTTCTGTGTGGGCAGACCGGTCGAAGAACTGGCAAGAATAACTCCTCGCATCTGCGGTGTTTGCCCTACTGCTCATCATATGTGTTCGACCAAAGCACTGGATGCAGTTTATCATGTAAAACCAACAGAAACAGCTCTCAAATTACGCCGACTGATCTACAATGCATTTATGGCAGAAGATCATTTACTGCATTTCTTTTTCCTTGGAGGACCAGATTTCGTGGTCGGTCCGGACGCTCCTCCCGGTGAAAGAAATATTCTGGGTGTAATCGGAAAAGTCGGTATAGAGATTGGTAAACAAGTAATCGATATGAGAAGAAGGTTGCGAAGTGTTATTACTCATCTTGGCGGAAAAGTTATCCATCCGGTTTGTGGTCTTCCTGGTGGAGTTTCCAAAGGTCTTGCTGAAGACCAAAGGCAGGCTTTCCTGAAAGTTGCCAAAGACGCTGTTGAATTTTCTAAGTTCTGTTTGCAGGTATTTAATGATATTGTCCTGAAAAATAACACTTATCTCGATTTAATTGTAGGCGATATTTTCAAACACCAAACTTATTATATGGGTCTGGTTGATGAAAATAACAAGGTTGACCTCTATGACGGAAAGATTCGAGTTGTTGATCCGAATGGAAAAGAATTTGTTAAATTTGAAGCAAAGGACTACTTAGATCATATTATCGAGCATGTTGAACCCTGGAGTTACATCAAATTTCCATACCTGAAAAATATCGGTTGGAAGGGATTTGTTGATGGAATCGACAGCGGCGTTTATCGTGTTGCTCCTCTGGCAAGACTCAATGCTTCAGATGGTATGAAAACTCCACTCGCGCAAGCTGAGTATGAAAAGATGTTTGATACACTGGGTGGAAAACCATCTCATCATACTTTAGCGTTTCACTGGGCAAGACTCATTGAAGTTATGTATGTTTCCGAAGAGTTAGTTCAACTTCTTGAAGATAAATCAATAACAAATCCTGATATCCGAAATCTTCCGACTGAAACCCCGGATGAAGGTGTTGGCGTCATTGAGGCTCCAAGAGGGACTTTGTTTCATCATTATAAAACTGATGAAAATGGAATGGTTACGGGGGTTAATCTTATAGTTGCTACTGTTAACAATTCTGCTGCTATTTCTATGTCCATTGCCAAAGCTGCTAAGAATTTGATAAAAAACGGTAAAGTGAATGATGGTCTTCTCAACATGGTTGAAATGGCTTTCCGACCATATGATCCTTGTCTCGCTTGTGCTACCCATTCATTACCGGGTAAAATGCCTCTTATTGTAAATATTCGCGATAACAACAAAGATATAGTTCAATCTATTAGAAGAGATTAACTTGTTTAATGAAAACATTGATTTTAGGATTGGGAAATACGATTTTAACAGATGATGGAGTAGGAATAAGAATAGCACAAAAAATAAAAGAAAAATGTAAAAATGTTGATGTCTCTGAAGCCAGTGCTGCTGGCTTCAGAGTTATAGACGAGATAATTGGTTACGATAAACTTATTTTAATTGACTCAATAAAAACTGGAAAAGCTGAACCTGGAAAGCTTCATAAATTTACTTTTGAAGAATTTAAAAAAACACTACACCATGCTCAACCACACGATATCAGCTTATTTGATGCTTTTGAAATTATTAAAAAACATGGTGATAAATTACCTTCTGAAATTGAAGTTTATGCGGTAGAAGTTACTGATACTTCAACTCTTTCTGAAACATGCACAATGGAAGTTGAAGCTGCTATTCCAATTATATCTCAAAAAATCATTGATGAACAATCTCTCTTTAAATAAATTGTACCTCTTGTTCCCAAGCCCAATGCTTGGGAATGTATTATTTACGTTACTAAGCCGGGCACACAATACAGTATGCTAAAGGCTTAGTAACGAGGGTTTATGAATTGAATATATAACATTAATTTATGGGGGTTAGATGAATATTCATGAGTACCAGGCGAAACAGATATTAGAAAAATATGGTGTTCCTATTCCTAAAGGAAAAATGATCGAAAAAGCCGAAGATGCAAAAGATGCAGCCAGAGAAATCGGTGGAAATATCTGGGTTGTTAAAGCTCAGATTCATGCTGGAGGCAGAGGAAAAGGTGGCGGAGTAAAACTTGCCAGATCCCTCGATGAAGTGGAAAAATATGCTTCTGAAATAATAGGTATGAACCTTATAACTCATCAAACTGGACCTGCTGGAAAATTAGTTAAAAAAGCTTATATTGAAGGTGGTATTGATATAAAAAAGGAACTCTATTTAGGAATGGTTCTGGATAGGGCAAAAGAACTACCTGTAATGATGGCATCTACAGAAGGTGGAGTGGAAATTGAAAAAGTAGCTGCAGAAACACCTGAAAAAATTATCAAAGTTGAGATCGATCCTCTAACCGGGTTTCAGGGATATCATGCTCGTGAATTAGCGTTTGGTTTGAATCTTTCAAAAGAACAGATAAAAGAATTCGGCAAATTCGCAAAAGCCCTGTACAACGTTTATACTTTGAATGATGCGAGTCTTGTTGAGATTAATCCTTTGGTTTTGACTGCTGATGATAAATTTATTGCACTTGATGCGAAAATGGGGTTTGATGACAATTCTCTTTTCAGACACAAAGATATTTCAGAAATGAGGGATTTCGATGAGGAAGACCCGGCAGAAATCGAAGCAGGCAATTACGGATTGAGTTATGTTAAACTCGATGGTGAAGTTGGTTGTATGGTAAATGGTGCAGGATTGGCAATGTCTACAATGGATATAATCAAACTTGAAGGCGGGGAACCTGCAAATTTTCTTGACGTTGGCGGTAAAGCAAGTGCAAGTACGGTTGCCAAGGGGTTCGAAATAATACTGAAAGACCCGAATGTAAAAGCAATACTGGTTAATATTTTTGGTGGGATTGTCCGCTGTGACAGGATTGCAAATGGCATTCTTGAAGCTACGGAAACAACCAGGGTCGAGGTTCCGATTGTAGTCAGACTTGATGGAACGAATGCAAAAGAAGCAATTGAGATTATTGGAGATTCCAATTTATCCAATATCATTTCTGCAACCGACCTTGGCGATGCTGCCAGGAAAGTCGTAAAAGCTGCTAAAGGGGTGTGACCGATGAGTATCTTAGTAAATAAATCTTCCAGAGTGATTGTTCAGGGTTTTACCGGCAAAGAAGGAACATTTCATGCAGAACAATGTATTGCTTACGGAACAAATGTAGTAGGTGGAGTAACTCCAGGAAAGGGTGGTCAAACTCATCTGGAGAAACCGGTGTTCAATACGGTAAAAGAAGCTGTTAAAGCTACTGAAGCAGATACATCATTAATTCTTGTTCCTCCTGCTTTTGCCGCAGATGCTGTGATGGAAGCTGCTGCTTCGGGAATCAAGGTGATCGTTTGCATAACGGAAGGTATTCCAACTCGTGATGTTATTATAGCAAAGAAATTTGCTAATAAACAGGGAACAACTTTAGTTGGTCCCAACTGCCCTGGAATTATTTCTGCAGATGAAGCGAAAGTTGGAATTATGCCAGGTTTTGTGTTTAAAAAAGGAACAGTCGGGCTAATTTCCAAATCAGGAACATTAACTTATGAAATGGCAAACCAGGTGGTTCTGGCTGGTCTGGGAATTTCTACTGCAATTGGTATCGGGGGAGATCCGATAATTGGTTCTACAATCATTGATCTTCTTAAGCTTTTTGAAAAAGACCAGGAAACAGAAGCTATAGTTATTATCGGTGAGATCGGCGGTGATATGGAAATTCAAGCAGCAGAGTATATCAAAGGAAATATCACAAAACCTGTAGTGGCGTTCATAGCAGGTCGTACTGCTCCCAAAGGAAAACGAATGGGTCACGCAGGAGCTATAATTGCAGGAAGCAAAGGTACTGCCCAGGAGAAAATGGATGCCCTGGCTGAAGCTGGAGTCACAGTTGTGGATTCTCCTGCTGAAGTCGGAGTGAAGGTTAGGGAAGTATTAAATAAAAATTAGAAGGTTTATGATGTCAGATTTAAAGAAAATATTTACAACTGCTGAAGAATACAAAATGCAGGGAGAGTTGCTGAAAGCTATTTCTGAGTATAATAAAATTTTAGAGAAAGATCCCAATAATGTAAACGCTGGAATAAATCTAGCGGATATATATTATATTCTAGGTGAGATAGAAAAGTCAATTGATTTTTATGAAAAAGTAATTGCCCAGAGACCAAATTATGGTTTGGTGTTGTACAGATTGGGTATATCATATTTCCGTGCCACAGAATTTTATAAAGCCATATCTGTTTTGGATCGGGTAATTAAATTAGATCCAGATCTTTATATGGCACATTATTGGAAGGGTCTTTCTTATTATCATATTGGAAAAGTCGGGAAAAGTATAGAATCATATAAAAAACTGCAGGAAAAGGGAAAGAACAGCACTTTAGGTTATTATCACCTGGCAATATCTTATAAAACTATAGGGAACTATAAAAAGGCAATAGAATATCTGGAAAGAATATTGAAAGAAGATCCTGATATTGTATCTGTAAATTACCATCTTGGACTTTCTTATCTTGGACTTTCCGATATCAGGAAAGCCTTGATATGTTTTAAAAAGGTTCTTAAAATAGATCCTGAACATTATGGTGCGAAAGATAAGTTAGGTAACCTGATTAATGATCAGGAGCTACTTTATACTTTTGGGATCGAAGAAGCTAAAAGTGATGAGAACATTGAGGTATTAATTACAAATTATCATATCGGGGAAGCGTATAGGGGATTTTCTGCAATTGATAAAGCATTTAAATATTTTAAGAAGAAATTGACTAATGATCAGAATAAAGATTCCTAAAGATTCAGGAGCAATTATGCGAGAAATTGATGTAAAAGATATTATCCCAATTGTAAAAAAACTCTGTATTGATGCAAGCATTTACATTGGAGATGATGTAGTAGAAAAACTAAAAGAATTTCAGAAAAAAGAAGAATCTCCCATAGCGAAAGAAATTATAGCCATAATATTTGAGAACCAAAGACTTTCTGTTGAAAAACAAATGCCATTGTGTCAGGATACGGGGGTTGCTGTTTTTTTTATAGAGCTTGGACAGGATGTTCATCTGGTTGGAGGTGATTTCTATAAAGCCATAAATGAGGGAGTTCGCCAGGGTTATAAAGAGGGTTATTTACGAAAATCTATGGTCGATGACCCGATAATTGAAAGAAAAAATACTAAAGATAATACTCCGGCACTTATTTATTTGGATATTGTTCCCGGTGATAAAGTAAAAATTACACTTGCAGCAAAAGGCGGTGGCTCAGAAAATATGAGTGAAGTAAAGATGATGAAAGCAGCAGATGGTATTGAAGGGGTAATAGATTTCGTTGTGGATAGAGTACGAAGATCCGGGGGGAATCCCTGCCCTCCGATTATTGTTGGAGTTGGGTTGGGAGGAAATTTTGAACAAAGTGCTCTTCTGGCAAAAAAATCCCTTCTCCGTCCCTTAAATGAAAAGAACCCCGACCCTAAATGGGCAAAAGTTGAAGAAGAAATTTTAGAAAAAGTTAATAATCTTGGAATTGGTCCACAGGGTTTAGGCGGCAGAACCACAGCAATTGCTGTAAATATTCTGCATAAAGCCTGTCATATTGCCTGTATGCCGGTTGCGGTTAATATTCAATGTCATGTTCACAGACATAAAAGTGCAGTGATATAAAAGGAGAGAGCATGTCAAAAGAAATACATTTACGAACTCCACTCAAAGATGACGATGTAAAAGAACTAAAAATCGGTGACAAAGTTCTTATAACCGGAATTATTTATACTGCACGTGATGCAGCTCACAAAAGACTTGTTGATTTAATCGAAGCTGGAAAAGATTTACCTTTTGATATTAAAGGACAGATAATCTATTTTGTTGGTCCCGCTCCTGCCAGACCGGGTATGCCGATAGGTTCTGCAGGTCCCACAACCAGCTACAGGATGGATCCCTATTCCCCAATTCTTCTGGATGCAGGCTTAAAAGGTATGATAGGAAAGGGTCCTCGAAATAAAGAAGTTATTGACTCAATGATAAAGAATAAAGCAGTTTACTTAGCAGCGATCGGTGGAGCAGCGGTAGTGATGGCTCAATCTATCAAAGCAGCAAAAGTAATAGCTTACGAAGACCTTGGACCGGAAGCGATCCGAGAATTGAAAGTAGAAAATCTACCCTGCATCGTTGCCAATGATATTTATGGTAAAGATTTATTTGATGAGGGAGTGAGAAAATATAAAAAGTAATTAACAATAGTTATCACTTCCAGGTTGGCTTGGGAACGAGAATTACGAATTTGGCAGTGTAAAAAATGTTATGAAAGAATTAAACAAGGAGGAATGATGGAAAAAGTTTCAATTATTGGTAGTGGCAATGTTGGTGTCGCTGCAGCATTCTATTTAGCAGAGAAGGGTATCGCGAATATTATGCTCATTGATATTTTAGAAGGAAAAGCTGAAGGCAGTGCACTTGACCTTGCTGAAGCTTCACCCTTGCGAGGGTATGATGTTAAAATTCAGGGTTCTTCTCATATCGAAGATATTAAGGGTTCGAAGATTGTTGTTATAGCAGCGGGTAAAGTTAGAAAACCCAACACCTTGCGTCTGGAGTTACTTGAAGATAATATGAAAATTGGTGATCCAATAATCGAAGATATCAAAAAGTATGCACCTGATGCGATTGTTATTGTATTATCCGAACCGGTTACTGCATTAACTTATTACACCTGGAAGAAAACCGGATTTGACAGAATGAAAGTAATTGGAGTTGCCGGGAAACTCGATGTTACCAGAGTTTGTGAATATACTGCTCAGGAACTTGGTGTTACACCTGTTGAAGTTAGTGCTCTTGTTTTAGGAGGCCATCATAAGTTTATGGTAATACCCCCGGAATTTATTCGGGTTTGTGGCATTCCAATAGATGAGTTACTTCCCAAAGAAAAAATCAATAAAATAATATCTAAAGCCAGGGAAGCAGGAACAACTATTTTATCAATGTTAAAAAAGCAAACATCTATGTATTCTCCCGGTGCTGCTATAGCTGAAACTGTAGGTGCAATTATAAATGATACCAGGGCAATACTTTGCGTTCCAACCTGCCTTGATGGAGAATATGGCTTTAAAAACACTTGTTTGGGAGTGCCTGTTCAACTTGGAAAGAATGGCGTTGAAAGAATTGTCGAAATTGAATTATCCCTGCCTATAAGAGAAGAACTGCAGGCATCAGCGGATGTAATCAATAAAACCATTGAATCAATGGGAATTTAGGAGGTCATTATGAAAGTTAGTATAATTGGAAGTGGAAACGTTGGCGTGGCAACAGCTTTATATCTTATCGAGAAGAGAGTTGCTAATGTAGTTTTAATTGATATTGTTAAAGGATGGGCAGAAGGTAAAGCTTTGGATATTGTTCATGCATCTCCTATAAGAAAATATGATGTATCTATTAATGGATATTCAGATATGTCGAAAATAAAAGACTCCGATGTTATAGTAGTAACAGCAGGTAAACCGAGATTACCAGGTATGTCTAGGGAAGATTTACTGCGGGATAATGTAAAAATTATGAAAAGTGTTTCGGAAGAGATTGCTAAATACGCTCCCAATGCTGTATTAATTACGGTTACGAACCCTCTTGATATTTTAGCCTATGTGGCTTTAAAAGTTACAGGATTTGCTTTGAAAAGGGTGATTGGAATGGCAGGTATTCTGGATTCTTCAAGATTCAGATACTTCATTGCTGATGAACTCGGAGTTAGTCCCAGAAATGTTACTGCTTTAGTTCTTGGAGGTCATGGTGACCTTATGGTTCCATTACCAAGATATTCAACAGTGCATGGTATACCGGTTACAGATTTATTACCAAAAGCCAAAATAGAAAAATTAATACAACGTACTAGAAAAGCTGGAGGAGAAATAGTTTCATATTTAAAAACCGGAAGTGCCTACTGGTCACCAGGCAGCTCCGCTGCAGAAATGGTTGAATGTGTAGTGCGTAATAGAAATAGAATTGTTCCTTGTTCTGCCTATTTAAGAGGAGAATATGGTATCGATGGTCTATTTTCAGGTGTACCTATTGTAATTGGACGAAATGGTGTGGAAAAAATAATTGAATTATCACTTACTACCGAAGAAAAACAGGCATTGCATCTTTCTGCAGATAAAGGAAGAGAGGTTATTGAAATAATAGAGTCTGAAAACTTGATCTAATGGAGTTGCAAATTCCTTATTGGGGAGAGGAACTAACAATAAACCTCCCAGGCGAAAATATAGGTGAAATAGTTTATCCGAACACTGTTGAAATTCGACCAGAGAAGGAAATCCTTTTCGAGGCTATAAGCAATCCTATTGATTTTAGTAGTTTTGATGATTTTATAGAAGGGACCGAACCTATACTTTTTATAATAAACGACGCCACCAGACCTACTCCGAATGCAAGAATAATTGACCTGCTCTGGAATAAAATAAAGAACAAAGATATAAAATTTCTGATTGCTACAGGCGCTCACAGGGCACCCGGTAAAGATGAATACTTTGAACTTTTCGGTGATCATTATCATGATTTGGGAAAGAAGATATTTTCCCATGATTCTAAGAATGAAACGGAAAATATCTTTATCGGTAAAACTGGAAATGATACTGATGTTTACTTTGATAAACTGGTGATCGAGGCAAAGAAAATAGTTTATATCACATCAGTTGAACCACATTATTTTGCAGGTTATACAGGTGGCGCCAAATCCTTTTTACCTGGGATTGCCGGATATAAGACTATCGAACAAAATCATGAATTGGCTTTAAAGGCTTCTGCTAAAGCGCTGGTTACCGAAGGGAATCCGGTTAGAGACGACATAAAAGAAGCTTTCGATGTTATAGCAAAAGAGAAAAAGATTTTTTCAATTCAAACTGTTTTGAATAAAGACCATAAAATCTATTATTGTGTTTGTGGAGAAACACATAAAGCTTTCAAACTGGCATGCGAAAAAGCTAAAGATGTATTCTCTGTCGAAATTCGTGATAGAGCGGATATTGTAGTAGCAGTTGCACCTTATCCGATGGACATTGACCTTTATCAATCGCAAAAAGCAATTGATAACAGCAAGTTTGCATTGAATCCGAATGGAATTCTTATTTTAGTTTCAAGTTGCCGGAAAGGTGTTGGAGGAGAGAGTTTCATAAAATTATTAAGTGAAGCCAGAAATCCAGATGAAGTCTTTGATAAAATAGCAAAGGGTTATAAGCTGGGTTATCATAAAGCAGCTAAAATGGCGGAAATAATGAAATGGGCATCCTTATGGGCGTACACTAAGTTAGAACCTGAATTATTAAGTAAGATTTTCATAAGAGGATATAATGATTTACAGGAAGCCCTGGAAGCTTCGTTAAAAGAAAAAGGTAATGAGAAGATCCTGTTTATGATGGACGCAAGTTTAACTGTTCCACGAATAGCACCACGAATATTGCATAAAAGAAAATTTATTCACGGACCAACTATGGATAAAAAAGCTAAAACCCACATTAAGCTTGATGATTTGTTTGTTGGTTAATTAATGTAATTATTCCAGGTAAACTTATTAAAAATAAAAAATATAAAGAAGGAAAAAGTGACACTTAAACGTTATGAAATTGATAAGCTTGAACACAAAATAATTCATGTAAAGAAAAGAGGATTAGACTTAATTCGTGATCCGATGCTTAATAAAGGGTCAGCATTTTCCGAAAAAGAAAGGGAAGAATTCAATCTTTATGGATTAGTACCTCCGCATGTATCCACTTTTGAAGAGCAGATAAAAAGAGTTACTGAAAATTATCGCAGAAAAGATACAGATATTGGGAAATACATTTTTTTAGAAGCATTGCACGATCGAAATGAAATTCTGTATTATGCATTACTGTTGAGAAATCTGGAAGAATTAACTCCTATTATTTATACTCCCACTGTTGGAATGGCATGCCAGCAATATGGTCATCTTTTTCGACGAACAAGAGGGATGTATATTTCATCAAAAGCAAAAGGAGATTTCAAGAAAAGAATATACAATTGGCCGGAAGACGAAATCGATGTTATAGTTGTTACTGACGGAAGCAGAATTTTAGGTCTTGGAGATTTGGGAACAAGTGGAATTGGAATTCCGATTGGGAAACTCTCTCTTTATGTTGCATGTGCAGGAATTTATCCTTCTAAAAAACTGCCGGTAATAATCGATGTTGGAACAGATAATGAGAAATTATTGAAAGACCCTCTATACCTGGGAGAAAAACGTCATCGAATTAAGGGAGAAGAATTTTATGAAGTAATTGATGAGTTTATTGTTGCAGCTCATGAACGCTGGCCTAATGCTCTCATCCAGTTTGAAGATTTTACAAATGACCATGCTTTTCCGCTGTTAAAAAAATATCGAGAAAAACTTCTATGTTTCAACGATGATATCCAGGGAACAGGAGGAGTTGCTCTTGCAGGTCTTTTAGCTGCTTTACGTATTACAAAAGGAAAATTATGTGACCAGAGGATTATCTTCCTGGGTGCAGGTTCTGCTGCTGTTGGAATTGCTGATATGATCGTCGCAGGAATGGTGGAAGAAGGACTTTCCAGGCAGGAGGCACAGAAAAAATTCTGGTTCTTAGATAGTAAAGGACTTGTAACTACTACTCGCGGAGACAAACTTGCAGAACATAAAATTCCATATGCCAGGGAAGAAAAATTTATCAAGTCTCTTCTGGATGTTGTGAAAACTGTAAAACCAACATCCCTTATAGGAGTAAGTAAACAGCCCGGAGCATTTAGTGAAAAAATTGTACGTGAAATGAAAAAATATGTTGATATTCCGATAATTTTTGCGCTGTCAAATCCTACTTCAAAATCGGAATGCACACCAACACAAGCTTATGAATGGACAGAGGGTAATGTCGTTTATGCCAGCGGTAGTCCATTTGATCCAGTAAAATACAAAGGAAAAACTTATGCTACAGGGCAGGGAAATAATATGTATATTTTTCCCGGAGTTGGCTTAGGTGCAGTGGCTTGTAAAGCTACAAAGATAACAGATTCAATGTTCTATACTGCTGCTAAAACTCTGGCTAAATTAGTAAGTAAGGAAGATTTACAAAAGGGTAGGGTCTATCCGGACTTAAAGGGAATTAGAGAAATTTCAGCCCATATTGCTGCGTCCGTTTGCGATGTTGCTTATTCTGAAGGTTTTGCCTGGGAAAAAAGACCGGATAATATTCTCGAGTTTGTAAAGAGTAAAATGTTCCAACCTGTTTATTTGCCGTATAAACCAGTTTAAAAAGGCTATTATATATTGTGGAGAAATCTTTTTTCTCTCGTTCCCAAAGCTTTAGCAGTCCGGCAACCGCCGGATGCCCTCTTTGGGAACGCAACTCGTTACCAATCAGGGGATTGGTAACGAGAGATACAGGACTTCCACGCGATGCCGCACTACGCAATGCTGCATAGCGTTGTGGCGTTGTGCATAGCGTTGTGGCTGTCGTGGGAACGAGAGTTACAGGGGTTTTAGAAAAGAGAATAAAAATAGTATCAGAATTCAAATGAAAAAATTTGACGGATTAAGAAAGGATTTAATCTTAGCAAATAATATAATAAATTTAAATTAAAATAAATTGGAGGAAAAAGAAATGTCAAGCAAAGCCAGTATTGATTTTTACAAAAATTTAAAAGAGATGTCTTCTATTCGGGCAGTAGCGGAAACGATAATGCTAAATCCAAAAATCCGAAAAGTTAGTGCCCGTGAAGCTTATGAAATGGCAAAAAAGCAACCGGGAGTAGCAGTTACGGATTTGGAAATTTATCCTCCCTTTGCTGAACGTTTGGGACTGCCAAAAGGTGCAAAAGTGCTTAATGATTGTCATGGTAAAATTATTGGACGTACAGCAAAAGCAAGAGTGTTCTATAATAGAATACCGGGAGAGGAAAAAAAGAAAGTCGAAGGTGACATCCGGGAAGCAATGTATCAACTTGAACATTACGATTTGATTAAATGCGAGGCTGTCTTAGGTTTGGATCCTGATCTTATGATAAAAGCAACTTATGTAACTACAACTACAGATGCAAGCAATGTTTTCAACTGGTTATGCAATTTCGCACCGCTCGAATTGGTGAAAGAGGAATATGAAAAAAGTAAACCTCTTCCAATTCAAGATGTTATCATTGTTGCATTTAATGAATGGACCTGCAATGATCCCTATTATCACAATGTTGGTGCTCCTCAAATCGGTCTGGTTGATGAAACCCAGAACGTTATTTTCAATTTAGGAATGCGTTATTTTGGTGAGCGTAAAAAAGGAACCTTAACTCTTGCCTGGACATCCGGGATGAGGTTGGGAATGGCTGCTTGTCATGGTGGTATCAAAGAAATTGATTTCTCAGGTTGTGCAGATGAATACAAACATTTAGGCAAAAGATCAATCGGTTTCTACGGTCTCTCTGGTACAGGAAAATCCTCTCACACAAATTCGATCGATAATGGCGGCACATTACCAGCAGGATTCGAAAAATATTGCCTTCACGATGATGCCTTCCAGATCGATACTGAAGAAAGAGTTTGTCGGGTCTGGGAACCATCTCTATTCGATAAAACCGACAGTAGAGACCTTAATAATCCTGATTGGAAATACCTGATTGCCCTTATGAATCATGCGATGATAGAGCGAAATGGAAAGCTATTACCTTTAGGATTGGATGTCCGACAGGCAAACGGAAGAGCACTTCTGGATAGAGACTTGTTAGGAAACTGGGTAAATAGATGCAGTTTCCCGGAAGCTTTAACCTGGCTTATGAAGGATACGGCACTTCCACCGGTTCATAAATATAAAAATAAATATCTTGCAGTTGCCATGGGTGCAGCTCTTATCACAAAAAGAAGCAGAGCGGAAAATGTTACAGAAGAAGATCTCAAGAAATTGGTTTTTGAACCTTTTGCAAATCCATTTAGAGTTTATGAACTTTATAAAGATGTGGAGTCATTCATCAAAGTACTGGAATCCGGCGCAGATTGTTATACGTTCAATTCTGCAGGATACTGGAAATCTTCTGATGATGATCTAGACGATGTCAAATTGCAAACATCGTTAACTTTGCAAACCGGAATCTTAATGGACCAGCTTGAATGGGAGAACTGGGATATGCTGCCTGGCGCCATGATACCTACAAAAGAATCTGTTGAAAAGATTCTCCCCGGTTATTATGAGAGATATCATCCTAAAAATCGTGAAAATTTGAGTGACTATATTGCACTTCTGAAAGATAGATTTGAACAAAGACGAGAGTATTTGAAAGCATCTGATGTAGCTACTAAACCGGAACTCCTCAAAAATTTAATAGATGCTTTACAGATAAAAGAATAAAATGAATGGTAGACGAGAGTCTGCCTTAAGCTGTTAATAAAGTCCCGATTAATTCGGGGCTTTTTTTATCTTCTAAGATTGTCTCTATTTAATAAAATTAATTGTTCAAATAGAAGTTCTATCGGTTCATATTAATTATATCAAAGTTAAAAAATCTTGCCTGGATTCAGGATGTCATTGGGGTCGAATGCTTTTTTTATTCTCTTCATAAGTAGTATATGATCTTTACTGACTGTAATATGAAAAAATTCCTTCTTTTCAAATCCAATACCATGCTCCCCTGAGATCATTCCACCTAGAGATTTTCCTGTTTTATATATTTCTTCGAAAACCTGTTTGAATTTTGAAACATCTTTCCCGTGAATACTTAGATGCACATTTCCATCACCTGCATGACCGCACCCTAAAATTTTTATATTATGCTTCTTAGAGATTTCTTCGATTTTCATCATGAAATCAGTAATTTTACTACGTGGAACTACTACATCAGCTAAATCCATAGGACCTTGGTTTTTTATTGCATGATAATGCTTTTCCCTGATTTCTAAAATATCTCTCTTTTCTTTCTCTGTGAGTGGAACAAGTACATCAATAGCACCATTTTTCATACAAATTTCACCAATACTATCACAAAGATTAAAAATATCTTCACTGCTATTCCCCTCAATGATGATCAAAAGTGAAGCTTCTCCAGCTCTGGAAGGAAGTTTCCTGCCCACATATTCCTCACTTATTCTGATGGATTCCTTCTCTATAAATTCAATTCCCACAGGAATAATGTTATTTCTAAATAGCTCCGGAACAGTTCTGATTGCATCATACAGGTTTTTAAAAGGTACAAAAAGCATACCATTTGCCTTGGGAGCAGTAAGGAGTTTTAAAATAATTTTCGTTATTATTGCCAGAGTTCCTTCGGAACCAATGATAAGTTGTGTTAAATTATAACCTGTTGAGCATTTCACGAATTTACCACCCATTCTTATAATCTCTCCTGTAGGTAAAACTACCTCCAGACCTAATATAAAATTTCTGGTTACACCATATTTTACTGCTTTCATTCCCCCTGCATTTGTAGCTACATTGCCACCAATGCTTGCACTTTCTTCTCCTGGTAAAAGCGGGTAATACAATCCTCTATTTTCTACTGCTTTGTATAGCTCCGACAACCTGACACCAGGTTCGACAACTGCCACAAAATTATCTTCATCTACTTCTACTATTTTATCCATATATTCGAGCGATAGGAGTATCCCACCATAAATTGCAACAGCACCGCCACATAAACCGGTTCCACTTCCTCTGGGAGTGACAGGTATCTTTTCTTTGTCTGCAAGTTTCATTATTTGTGCTATTTCAACTGTATTTTTCGGTCTTACTATCACATCAGGAAAATAATTTTTGGGAATACTCATTTCATCGCATAAATAGTCTCCCATTTCTTCTTTGTTTATCAGGATATTATCTTCTCCCATAATTTCTATTAATTGATTTATTATCCTTTCCGTCAGTTTATTGTATTTCACTTCACATCTCCTGCTATTAATAATTTGCTCTCTTTAATAAAATTATTTAGTAAAATTTCTTTATCATTTTTCAGGCTCTTTTTTAATTTTTTAATTTTAAGAGTAATAGAAATTTTGTCAAATTTAATTAATAATGTTTAATATTATTACTGTAACCTATGAGGCTGTTTAGCCATAAAGACGCCAGTATATGAAAAACGATAAAAACAGGAATTGGACTTATTTTTGAGATAATTTTATTATAGAATGAAAGTGATAGTATTATATTTAAAAATGTTGCTTCTCAAGTAACCTTCGGAACGCCTGCCATGGTGCATACCGTGGGTTGTCGGTCTTCTTGCGTTTCTCGACCTTCCGAACGGTTGCAATGACAACTAAGACGACGACTTGAAGCAGAGGGTTGTTTCGACTCGTCATTCCCCTGATACGGTTTACCCCGCCTGCCCCGTTAAACTTTCTTCTATTTAACTGGGGTTGGATTTTTACCAACTGGGGTCATTCCCTGTTAAATATTACTTCGTCCCGATACGGTCATACTTCCCTACGGGACAAGCATTTCACAGGGTAAACTTCCCTACAGGGTAGATTTACGAGTCGAGACTCGGGATCTTCCTAATTTATGCCATTGAATACTTTTTATTCAAATGTTATGGTTAAATGATGGTTGATTAAAGCAAATAGGTCTTGACCTTCGCAAAGGTTGAAAAGATATTTGTCTCATCCTGAAAGCCCCTCTCTTAAATCTAAGAGAGGGGTTGGGGTGAGTTTAGGTAATAAATTATGAAAAAAAATCTTTTCTTTTTTATTTTCATTTTTAATTTTTCATTTTTCGTTTTTCATTTTTCAATTGCACCCGCAATTGAAGTCAGCGGTCATATTACAGAAGATACTATCTGGAGTCCGGATAATAATCCTTACGAAGTTGTCGATAATATATTTGTAGATCCCAATGTAACCCTCACCATTCTACCCGGTACAATTGTCAAATACAATACTACTACATATCCTTTAGGTGATTAGCATTACGGAGAGGGATACGCAGAAGCAAAGTTCATGAAAGTAAGCGGAAAATTGATAGCAGAAGGCACAGAACA
>JAUXFF010000231.1 GCA_030620155.1 Candidatus Cloacimonadota bacterium
AATTTTCGAATGTAATTTTACATTGAGTTTTTTAGCCAGCTTCTTACCAATAACAACCGGGTTTCTGGGTACACCCTCGAAATATTTTCCTTCAACGATTTTCGTACTTAGGTTAGTAACATTTTGTTCATTATCAGGATATATCCCTGAGATCTTTACACCTGATGAGGTTTCAGCCGAAGAGGCCATTGATTGAATGATAATTCTCTGACTCACTCCTTTAACGTGATTAATTTTTCTTATTTGTTCCACCAGGGCAGGTGATCCGTTCATGTAAAGCTGCAAACTGTTTTCCTGCCTGTACCCTTTCCGGTGTATTTGTATATGTGATATCTCGGTTGAAATAGCTTGCTGGATCCGCTGATCCATCATCCCCTTCATAAAGGTAGTTGAAAACACTCCGGCACAAATTCCCAAAGCCACGGCAGTTATAACTACGAAGCTCCGGACTTTATTTCTCCAGATATTTCTCCAGGAAATTGAAAAGATCATGATTTTTTATTTATATGATTTAACATTAAAAAAATACTGTTACTAATTTAGTTTCTGCCCATAAAGTCAAACAAATTTTGAATTGAAGAACCAAACAGCAAATCCCAATTATCAAATAACAAATGACAAATAAATTCCAAATAACAAATAACAAAAATTCAAAACAGAATCACTCGATATATTGTTTTTGTGTTTTCCTTTTTTTGAACATTGTGATTTGATATTTATTTATTATTTGGTGCTTGTTATTTGTGATTTTTAATATTTATTCAAACTTTCGGACATTATAGATAGACTCTAAATATTCTCAGGCACGTAATGCCTGATTGATTCTTAATTTCAGTGTCTTATAAACAGGATAGAGACCAATTAATAATGATAATATAAAAATTGTTAAAGCCTGATTATAAAACACAGACGGCATCCATGAAAATGTCATTAACGGTTCGACTCCCATATCGATCATTGCTTCTGCAGCTTCCCCTGTGAGTCTGATCGGGTTATTGAAATAATAACCGATTATCGGAATACTCCCGAGTATACCTGTAAAAACCCCAAGAAAACCTATCAATATTGTTTCAATAAAAAGAATATTACTAAGTTTAATACGTTTCATTCCAATAGCGACCATTACACCCATTTCTCTTCTCCGTTCCTGGATCATCATCATAACGGTCCCGAAAATACCAAAGCCAATTATCATATATAGTATAACCTTCATAACAACACCTCCTGCCCTGTCAGCACCAATCAACTGAACAAGTTCCGGTTGCATCTCCCCCCATGTCATTATATCATAAGGTGCATGTATTGATTCATTCATTTTTTTTAACGCAATGGGTATATCATAATGATCTTTCAGCATAATTACAATAGAAGTTACACGATTGTACGCTGAATAAAATTCCTGGCAGGACCCTAACTCCATATATATCACTTTGTTTAGTTCGGGTGATGAAAACTCCAGTATCCCCCTGACAGGAAAAATCCCTGCCGCACTTATCCCGTGAAATCCCTGCCCAAGTATAATAAGCGTATCGTTTACATCAAGTTGTAAATACTTTGCAAGGTCAGATGCCAGAAGAATGCCCTTGTCTCCATGTTTTAAATAACTTCCTTTTTTCAGCCATTTACTCACTTCGGTTACCTGATCCTCTCTTTCAGGATCAATTCCAATAACCATAGCTCCTTTAGTAATATCCGATGATGATGCCAGGGCAAATGATTCGAGCCTTGGTGAATAATGAGTTATTTCTTCAACATCTTCTATCTTTTTTAATAGTGAATCTGTTATTTCATACGTGTTATTAATGGTTTTTTTATCCCAATAATCCTCATTTAACACCTGAATATATCCGGAATAAAATTTTACTATATTATCCACCATTGTACCATATGAACCTTCCTGCATTGAGCTCATTACGGTTGCGAAGATCACACCGAAGAATATGGATGCCGAAGTGATCATAGTTCTTCTTTTGTTTCTCCACAGGTTACGCCATGCTATTTTTAAATTGTTCATATGCAAAGTTTTAAATTTTATGTCCCATTATTCCCTCTATTCCCTCTATTCCCTCTATTCCCTCTATCTCCTCTATCCCCTTCTTACCTTATTCTTTTCATATTCTGGATTGAAAAAAAGTCATTTTTCAACGGCATGTTAAATTTTATCACCTCGAATTCCATAGTGGTTTTATTACCTTCTTTCTCAAGGGGTATCATTTCAAAATAGGTTGGTATAGTCCGGTCGCCCACATTTTCTATTTTTGAAAGGACTTCCAGATTTA
>JAUXFF010000091.1 GCA_030620155.1 Candidatus Cloacimonadota bacterium
GATCCGGATATTTTTGGTATGAAAGTTGATAACATAGATATTGCCGGTATTTTCCAAAGTGATGGTGAAGGTGCTGCCGGTGATTCGGAGATGATCCCCGGATACGGAGGAGAAGTAGCAGGTGATTTCTGGGCAATCGATACAACAAACCCTCATGAAGGAACCAATGCAATGAGGTGTACTGTTCACGATAATTTAATAGATGAATTGATCTCTCCTGAAGTCATTTTACCAGACCAAGAGGAAATAGAAATTTATGTAGACTATTGGGTATTCTGTGATGTGCTTGATTCTGATGGTAATGGCGACAACACACTTGAAGATTATTACCTCTTATTTGTAAAAAGCGTTGATGAAATTGTCTGGACCAGACTTCATTACAATTTTAACGGACCTGGCTCAGGTGGTGTAGCATCTGTTTGGACATTGATTAACCAGGAATATGCGAATGATACTTTCGGCTGGCAAAGTGGAACCTGTGATATTTCAGATTGGGCAGGTGAAACAGTTCAAATAAAATTCCAGGTACTTACCGACAATAATAATGACGGTGGTACAGGTGCCGGACTATTTATTGATGACTTTAGAGTTTATAATACTGTTTTCCAGGGACCTGCCCCGGAAAATTTAATAGCAACTGCACTTCCTGATAATACAGTTCAACTAACCTGGGATCCTGCTCAAATTGGAGGAGGAGAAGGATGGATTGGATGGGATAGTGGAGTTCTGGAAGGATCTATCGGGCTTGAAGACCCTGGTGAATGGGATGTTGCCAGTAGATTTACCGCTTCCGACATGATGCCGTATGTGAATGGCGAACTTACCACAGTAAAATTCATACCTGGTCCATGCTTAACATCAAGTTATGATGTTCGAGTATGGACAGGGTCAATGGCTGAAACTCTTGTAGCAGAAGTTGCCATAGAAGATCCTGTGCCTGAAGACTGGAATGAAATAATACTGCCTGAACCTGTTCTTATTGAATTAGGTGAAGAACTCTGGGTCGGCTATCATATTAATCAAGTAGATCCTGCTGACCAGGGCGGTTATTCTGCAGGATATGATGCCGGACCATCTGTAGCAGGATTATATTATAATACAGGAACCGGATGGTCTAACCTTAGTGGCACCTTTGATTATAACTGGTTAATCCAGGGGTATATCGAAGCTGCTGATGGAAGAGTATTTGAATTTGCACCTTATCAAAATCAAACCCGTGAACTCGAGAATTATAACGTTTGGCATTCATCTACAAGTGAAGGTCCTTACGATTTATTAGACTCAGTTGAAATTATGGATGAACCGACATATATTCATACAACTCCAGCCGGTGGTGCGTTCAATTACTATGTTGTAACAGCTGTATATGACGGTTTTGATTCAGGATATTCAAATGAAGCATCCGCATATGTTCTTGATTACGAATCAACACTACTATATTATGATGATGGAGAAGCAGAATCAGGATATAATGTTGGTCAAGGCAGACATATGGCAGTTAAATTCACACCTGACTATGATAGATTGAGAGAACCTGTTACAGTTACACATATTGTACTTTACGTTCATGAAGTTAATGTTGGTAATACTATATTCAGAATATATGATGATGATGGTGATGGAGGACTTCCTGGACCAGCATTTATTTCACAATTTGCTATTACCGGTAGTCTCGTAGATGGATGGAATACAATCCCAATTCCTGAAAGCGAACAACAGGAATTCTCTGAAGGCAGTTTCTACCTGGCAATTCTTGAGATTACCAATCCATCTGTCATAGGCTTAGATAGTAATAGTTTCAGTAACAGCTATACGGATGAATCCGGAACCTGGGAGCTATTCACTGATGGAAACTTTATGATGAGAGCTATTGTGGACCCAAATCCCGGAACAGGAACAGGAGAAGAAATCACTCCAATACCGGAAATCTCTATTTCAAATTATCCCAATCCTTTTAATCCGTCAGGTGCCGGACGCAGCCCTGAAACCACTATCAATTTGTATCTGCCTTTTGCCGGTCAAGCTGAATTAAAAATCTACAATGTGAAGGGTGAGTTGGTTAATACCCTGCTGGATGGCTATTTAGAGACCGGTAACACCACAATTATATGGGACGGTTCTGACAGTAATGGAAAACTGGTAAGTAGTGGACTATATATGTATACTCTTGAGACTAAGAAACAAACTGTCTCCAAAAAAATGATTTTATTGAAATAGATTTTGGAATAAAACTTGCATTAAAAAATAAGATACGGCTTCGGCTGTATCTTATTTTTTTAAGAATAAAAAGGAGTCAAAATGAAAAAAATTATTTTATTATTTTTCATAGCAATTATCAGTTTATCATCTCTTTACTCTTCTTCAATATCTTTCAATCCCGATTATTATGTTCCCAACACAATAATAATCTGCTTTGAACAGGATGTTATTGGCAATATAGAAGGTATTATGGATTATGAAATTGAAAATGGTGTGGTTAGAACGGGTTTATCTGAATTCGATATACTATCAGAAGAATTTAAATTCGTAGAACTGAAACAGATGTTCAATTTTATTACAAATTTAGACTGGAATGACAATGGAATTTATCTTCAGAATATATACAGAGTGATATTGGAAGATAATAAGAATATTGAAGAAGCTCTATCTGCCCTTTCCAAAACTTATAATATAATCTATGCCGAATATGAAGGTATATCCAGAGTAAACCATATCCCGAATGACCCATTGTATTCCCAGCAATGGCATCATCCCAGAATCGATTGTCCTGAAACCTGGGATTGGACCACAGGTAATGATGAAGTGATAATAGGTATAGTTGACTCAGGAATCATGTGGAACCATCCGGATTTACAGGATAATATCTGGGTTAATGAAGCAGAATTAAATTCAACTACTTATGGTGGTAACACAATGACCATCAATTGGGCAGCCGGAACAGTTTCAGGGGGAAATGGTTATGATGACGATGGAAACGGTAAAGTAGATGATTGTATAGGCTGGAATTTTTTTTATAACAACAACAGTTCTTACCAGGGTGTCGCAGCTAATGATCATGGGACACATGTAGGAGGGTGTGCTGCAGCAATTGGAGATAATGGCATCGGTGTAACCGGTGTAAATATGAATGCAAAATTACTTGTTTCTACACATAGAGGAGCTTCACCTGGTGAATCCTTATACTATACTTATGATGGGATAATATATTGTGCTCAAACCGGTGCTGATATAATAAATTGCAGCTTCGGAGGTCCCGGAAGTTCTGTAACTGCTAATGCTGTTGTAAATTCAGCAACTAATCTGGGTGCATTAGTAGTTGGATCTGCAGGTAATGAGTCTTGGAGCAATGATATCCATCCTTCTTATCCTAATGACGCCACAAATTGTTTATGTGTAGCTTCAACAGACCAATATGATGTAAAAGCATACTTCTCCAACTGGGGCTCTTCTATTGATGTATGTGCACCGGGAGTCAGTATATTATCAACTGTTATTGGAGGTGATGGGTATACAACATATCAGGGAACTTCCATGTCCGCTCCTATTGTAGCAGGTCTTTGTGCACTTGTTTTAACATTGCATCCTGAACTTGAACCTCTTGAATTAAAAGCAAGAGTAGAATTGACTACCGATGACATATATGACGTAAATCCTACATTCATGGGTCTATTAGGCTCAGGTAGAGTAAATGCTTTTCAAGCTGTTATGTACGATCTTATACCTAAACTAACTGTCGAAAATTTCAATTTTTATGAATTTGAAGGTGATGGCGACGGAGTTCCAAATCCCGGTGAAATATGCAACCTGGAAATTAATATCTGGAATAACTGGTTTACAGGTGGACTCTGGGCTCAGGCAAATGATGTTACTGTCACTTTAACTACTGATGAACCGGAAGTTACTATTATTAATGGCACAGAATCCTTTGAAATTCCTATAATCTATCAAGCCGGTTCCTATTGGAATTATGACACTCCTTTCCAAATAACAACACCAGACGATACTAACATTCAGGAGATAATTGTCACTGTTACAATTACTGCTAACCAGGAAACTGATTATCCCTATGAAATATCTCATGACCTGGTAATTTATTTAGCTTATGAACAAAGTGGTTGGCCATATAATATTAATAGTGCTTCCAATTCTTCAGCAGCGTTAGTAGATATATATAACAATGGGAATAAACAAGTGGTTTTCGGTGATTATGAAGGTCTGCTGCATGTAGTAAATCCTGATGCAACTGAAGATGCACCCTTCCCTGTTAATGTTGGTGGAAGTATTGGTTCTGCAATCGCTGTTGCTGATATAAATGATGATAGTTACAAAGATATGGTTGGAGTTACCGAATCCGGTACGATTTTCGCAGTTGATCATGAAGGGAATGATATTTTTACTCCCTATACTGATGGCAACCAGATGAAAGGTAATCCCATAATTGCTGATGTTGATGGCAATGGTTCATTAGAGATTATTGTTTTTACATTCGTTCCAGCTTCTAAGGCAATTGTGCTTAATGCTGATGGAACTGATTATCCGAATTTCCCGGTAACCTTAACATCAGGTGGTGTATTATCTTCGCCAGCTGTAGGTGATTTAAATAGTGATGGATTTCTGGAAATTATTGCAGTTTCACTCACAGGTGCAGTATATGCAATTTCAACAAATACAGGTGAAAATATTGAAGGCTGGCCCGTTGCTATTGGAATGAACAGCTGGAATGGTCCTATTGTTACAAACATCGATGAAGATGAGGATCCGGAAGTGCTTGCAGCAACGGGAAATGGAAATGTTTTTGCCTTCAATCATGATGGAACTGTTATCTTTGAAAAAACAACAGGTTCTCTTATCAAAACATCAATTGTTACCGGAGACCTTGATAACAATGGTTCTATAGATATAGTCTTCATTACAAACCCTGGGGATCTGTATGCAATTGATAATCAAGGAAATGACATTGGAGATTTTTCATTTGCTATAGGGGAAAATGTTGAATCCACACCTATACTTGCAGATATGGATAATAATGGAACTATTGATATAATTTTCGGTGATAATAGTGGTTATTTACATAGTGTTGATATTACAGGAAATGAAACTATAAACTTCCCAATTTCTCTTGGAAGCTCTTTAAAGATCAGTCCTGCAATTGGTGACATTGATGGAGATGGTGATGCTGAAATTGTAATCCCTAACCAATTTGTTTATGTGGTTATTGATTATAAGAGAAATGTTCCAAATTCCAATATTGCCTGGTCATGTTTCAAACGTAATCCCATGCGTACAGGAAATGCTTTTGACCCCACAACAGGTACCTCGGAACAGCAAGCTCCAAATCCAATCACTTTTTTAGGAAATAATTATCCAAACCCATTCAATCCGTCAGGTGCCGGACGCAGTCCCAGTACAAAAATAAGTTTTTCTCTAAATGAAATGGGTCCTGTGAACCTGGGAATTTATAATATTCGTGGTCAATTGATAAAAACTTTAATTTCAGAAATTAAAGCTCCAGGAGTTCATTTTGCAGAATGGAATGGTAAAGATAATAACAATAAATCAGTTGGAAGCGGAATATATCTGTATAAATTACAGACACAAAGTTATTCAAAAACAAAAAAAATGATGTTACTGAAATAAACTTCGAAACATCTAATAATCCCCCTCTCTGATATTTAAAGTGGGGGATTTTTTATTACACTAAATACTTGACACATATATCCAGAAATTTCCTTTTAAATTCATCTTTAAAAAAGGTATTTTATGAATATTGAGAAAAATATAAGCTCTGTAAAAGAGAGAATAGCAAATATCTGTTACAAAATGGGCAGAGACCCTGTTAGTATAAAACTGCTTGCAGTAACAAAGACTCATCCCATAGAAATCATTGAAACTGCTCTGAATGCCGGGATTGAATACATAGCTGAAAACAGAATTCAGGATGCAGAAAATAAAATCCCTGATCTGTTAAAAAAATATAAAGAATTTCACTTTATAGGACACTTACAATCTAATAAGATCAAGAAGTTAATGAAATTAGAACCAGACTTAATCCATTCTATAGATTCATTATCAACAGCCGGGAAATTAAACGATTATCTCATCCGGATAAATAGAATTCAGGATATTTTAATACAGGTTAATACTTCCGGAGAAGCAAGTAAATTCGGTATCGCTCCTATAGAAACATTATCCATAATAAATGATATCGATCAACTTTCAAATTTAAGAACAAAGGGATTAATGACAATAGGTATGTTTACTGATAACAAAGACATAATCCGGAATTGTTTTAGGATATTACGAGAATTGTTTGAAAAAATCTCGAAGATAGATTTCAACAATACTGAGATGAAATATCTTTCCATGGGTATGACTGATGATTTCGAAATAGCTATTGAAGAAGGAGCCAATATTTTACGTATTGGAAGTGCTATATTCGGACCAAGGAACTTTTAAAAAAAAAGGAGAATGAATGATTCCAACTTTAATCTTTATCGGATTATTAATAATTTCATATTTTCTGGGTTGTTTTTCCACAGCAAAACTTTTAACGAAATCATATAAAAGTATGAATATATACAAAGTCGGGACTGGACATCCTGATACTCAAAATATATATAATAATATTGATAAAACATTGGGAATATTTACAGGAATATTTGATATAGCAAAAGTATTCTTTTTCTTACATATAATAAAATTTTTACTCACAAATGATTATATGATTACTAATTTTCCATATCTGGAAGAAATATCAAGCCAGAACCATTTACTTATTCTGGGCTTCACTATGGTTATAGGACACTGTTTACCGTTAACGCATAGATTTAAAGGGGGCAGAGGTATTTTCACTTACATTGGATTTGTCTTTTTTTTTGCACCACAGCCAATGATAATCGTAGCTTTTTTAGCCTTAATAGTCATAGTTTTCTTCAAACAAATACGATTTGCTCAATATATGATTGTTTTACTCCCTCCATTTGTAAATTTCTTTTTTGTTAGAGATTCGATATTCCTGGGAAAATTATTCATTGCCGCAATTCTTATGGGAATAATGAATTATTTTGTATCAAAAAAATTAGGAGAAATATAATGGAAATTGTCCCTGTAAAAACTGGCAGAGATTTAATAAAATTCATCAAATTCCCTTTTAAACTTTATAAGAATGACCCCTATTGGGTTGCTCCACTTTTAATAGAACAAAAGAAATTTCTAAACCCCCAAAAAAATCCTTATTTCGAACATTCCGAAGTGCAATTATTTCTTGCTTATAAAGACAACAAACTCGCAGGCAGAATTTCTGCTCAAACGAATGTTCAGCATAATGAAACTCATAATGATAAAGTTGGTTTCTTTGGATTTTTTGAATCTATTAACGACCAGGAGGTGACTGATCATCTAATTGATACAGCAGTAAAATGGTTAAAGGCAAAAGGATGTGATACAATTCGGGGACCTATGAGTTTTTCAGTAAATGATGAATGTGCACTTCTTATTGACCCATTTGATTCCTCACCAATGGTTATGATGCCATACAACCCACATTATTATAAAACTCTGTTAGAAAAAACAGGATTAAAAAAAATCATGGACATTTATGCTTATTATATACCGGTAAAAAAACCACCGGAACGATTGGTAAAACTGGCTGAAAAAATAGAGAAACGCGGGAAATTTACTGTACGTTCTCTTAAAACAAAAAATAAAAAAAAATTAAAGAAAGATATCGCCATGATCTTCAATATTTACGAAAAAGCCTGGAAAAACAACTGGGGTTATGTGCCGATGTCAGCCAAAGAATTTGACCTCCTGGTAGACAGCATAATGCCAATTATCAGACCAGAATTTGTATTTATAGCTGAAGCCGATGGAAAGGCTGTCGGATTCTCAGTTACTTTACCTGATTACAATTACATTTTGAAAAAAATTAAAGGAAGACTTTTCCCATCTGGCTGGTTAAAATATATCATATACAAAAATAAAATTCCAGGGTTGAGAGTTCCTATAATGGGTGTTTTAGAAAAGTATAAGAACCGTGGTATTGATGTAGTTTTTTATTATAGATCATTCAAGACTGCATTTGAACACAAAAATCCATACAGGGATGCAGAATTTTCCTGGGTTCTGGAAACTAACAAGATAATGAATAGAATATCCAAAAGCTTAACAGCAAAAATATACAAAACCTACAGGATTTTTAATAAAAAAATAATTTGAAGATCCTGGAAATACTATAAATTTATAAGGAATCTGTGTCTAAAAATATATTTCGCCCAGTTGATATCATTACTTATTTATATATCTTAATTAACATTTTATATATCCTTTTTGGGTGGGAAAGAGTTCATAATCCTCATATTCATTTTTTTGTGTTTATTGCAATTGGAATTATAATTTTCCTGCTTATAAAATATGGATATAAATCAAAAACCCTGACTTTCTTCCGGGATTGGTATCCGGTATTTGCTTTCAGTTATTTTTTTGAAGTGACTTCTGCTTTAAATAAAGTGATCTTTCCTGATTTCATTGATAGTTTTTTTCAAAAAATAGATTTTGCGATTTTTGGTTATCAACCTGCAATCGAGTGGGGAATGAAATTTGATGGTTATCTTTTAAATGAAATAATGTCATTTGCATATTTCAGTTATTATTTAATGTTCCCGGTATTGGGATTACTGTTATATTTTAAAAACCGTAAAGCTTTCCTTCGTTTTATTTTTCTTACGAGTTTTGTATTTTATATTTGCTATTTAACTTATAACATTTTACCTGTAATTGGGGGGCGCTTCTGGTCAAATACCATAGAAATAACTACAACATATCGTTATGGTATTTTCACAAGAGTCCTGGCATTTATTTACAATCAGACAACTCATCTCGGGGGAGCTTTTCCGAGTTCTCATGTTGCTATTGCGATAGTTATCACAATATCAGCATTACGTAACAGGAGATGGTTGGGCTGGGTGTTTGTTACTTTAACTTTTTTCCTGAGTATATCCACAGTTTATTGCCATTATCACTATTTTATCGATGTAATTGCTGGTTTGATTTATGGTTTTGGATTCTATTACTTAGGTTCAATAATATTAAAAAAATTAAACGATGTTCGGTTTATCATTTCTTAATTCAGGAATTTTATTTTTAGCTTCAGCAGGAATAATTCCGCTGTTAATTTACCTTTTTGCTAAGAAAAAACCCAGGAAGATAATTTTCAGCACAATAAAATTTATTAAAGAAAGCCAAAAAAAGCAGCGAAAGAGAATTAATATAAAAAACCTGCTTCTTTTGATAATTCGGATATTAATAATAATCCTCACCATTTTTGCTATTTCCAGACCTTCTATAAAAGCTCCTTTTCTTAATACAGGCACCATGCATCCAAAAACAGCAATTGCAGTTATAATCGATAATTCTTATAGTATGGATTATCTGGTAGATACACAAACGGAACTGGAGAAAGCAAAAGAAATAGCTTTTAATATCAATAATATTATCTCAAAAGACGATTTTACAATATTATTAACACTGGATGAAGCCTGGAATAATCTTCACGGGAACTTGATTTACGGTAAAATCCCGCATGATTTGATACAGGAAATTTCACTCACACCTTTGGCAAAACCTGTAAAAGATATCATAGAAAACGCTTCTCAAAAACTAAAAGAAAGCCAGTTACCTAATCAGGAGATTTACGTGATATCGGACTTTCAGGCTCAACAATTAGATAAATCCGAAATCCCGACTTTTTTCATCCCTACTTCCGAAATCAGAGAAAGAACCAATATAAGCTGCCAAAATACTAATTTATTGAATGACCTTGTAGGTAGGGATTTAGAAAAAAAATTAGCCTTTGATTTAGTTAATCACTCCAACATTCTTCAGGAAGATGTTATTTATCAATTATTTTTAGATGGTCAGACCATTGCTGAAAAAGTTACTGACCTTAAACCCCTGCAAAGGAAAAGAGAAACCTTTAAAATAAATCTGGAAAAAACCGGATGGCACAGTGGTTTTGTAAATGTTAAAAATGAAAGATTATCCTTTGACAATAGAAATTATTTCAGTTTTTATTATGATCTCTCTCCTGAAATTGCCATAATAACAGATGAACTGAATATACCCTTACCTTTAGAAACAATTTTGGAAATATACTCCGGGAATCCTGGAAATATCAAAATAATCAATACTGAAAACCTTAATTACGAATCCCTGGAAAATTATGATAA
>JAUXFF010000216.1 GCA_030620155.1 Candidatus Cloacimonadota bacterium
ATCATAACTAACTATAAAATATACAATTATATACCACCTTTTTGCTAATTTATAATTATCAGGGATTTGGCACAAATATTGTATATAGTATTAGAAAAAAATGGAGGAAAAAATGGGAAAATTAGTAATTATTATGCTAGTGCTTTTAGCTGTTATCGTTCCAACAGTAATTTTAAGAGTACAAAGTAGAGTTGAGAAAACACCAGATATGTTGTATGAGAATTACAGGGATTTAGGTTCATATGCACTTCAATATGCTATTAAGAAGGTGAACACCAACGAGATCACCAATTCTATTGTAGTTGATTACAGTGAATTTGAAGTTCTGGATGGATCTATCAATTCAATAGAGTATATTTTTACCACTCAAGCGAAGGCAGATGAAGGTTATGATATGTTCGCAGGCAAACTTCTGGAGGTCAACGGAAGTGATATTAAACTCCCTTCGGGACATTGTAATGGAGACCTGAAAATTGGTGGAGAAAATATCACAGCTTCAGGAACTTTCAGCTACTGCGGCAGTGCAGACGTTGAGGGGACTATAGTTACTGAAAAAATTTCTACCCAACCTGAACCGTCGCTCCCGAAAACGTTGACAGAGCTGAAGGATATGGCCGTTTCTGCCGGAACCTACTTCGACGGTACTGATGTGAAGCTCTGGACCCAGTCGGATAACCAGATAAGAGTGGAAGGTCCTGATAAGGACATACCGGACGGCAGTATTATCTATGTAGAGAATGGTAAGATCGAGATCAGTGAGTACGGATTCAATAGAACTGTGACCCTGGTGAGTACTGGAAGTGAGATCGAGGTGAACAATGACAATATCACCCTTAATCCTGCCGTGGAAGGTATCTTAATGTATAGTAGTGGTGATGTAGAGATCAACGGGAACGATTTCACTATTAATGGTATTATTCAGGCTAAAGGTGATAAGCTGACATTGAACGGCAACGCGGGAAGTGTGTTCGAGGGACAACTCTGGGCAAGCAATCTGCTGAAAATTAACGGTAACGGAGTTCAGATCATTGGTAAGAGCGGAGGTGGAGAAGCCGGAGATAAAGTGGTCGTCACTCAAGTTGAGATAATCTCCAATTTCTCTATGAACGTTCAGGATCAAACATTCACCCATACTGGCAGTGCAGTTTTGAAAACTCCAAAAGAAAGTACTGAACTAAAAATTACTTACTGGAATCCCTGTCATCCGCAACATTAACAGCATCAAGTTTGATTCTGAGCAAACAGGAGATCTGAAGGGCTAAATACAGATCGATCGAACTGCGATTCCTAACAGCGATATTATCGTTAATATCCCAGAAATCTGAATGGTAAGAATGAACTGCACCAAGTATAAGAGAGCAAAAAAATTTGTATAAATTTCCTGGTAAAATAAACTTTTTACAGGAGGAAGTATCGATTCGCACAAAGTTTGAGAAAAGTCCACTTATAGTTTGAGATATTTCTCAAACAATGTATGAAACCAATCAACATCGCAAACCGGTAGCATCGGGTGTTTATCTGTGCAGGATAAAGGCAGATGATCTTGTGGGTAAACCAAAAAAAATGTTGCTTTTAAAGTAATCCAGCTTCTCCGGCATCCGTCAAATCACCAAAGGCGATTAAAAAGCCGGAGTAAACACTGCTGGATACGCCGTGATAAAAAAAAAGAGGAAATGAGAGCCTTTTTTAATTCATTCTGCGCTGAATGGTATATTAAGACTGCCCATCTCCCCATATTCATAAAATAATATTTCTTCTAATTAAGTCAAGGAGATATGCTGCCCTTATTTCATCTACAAAAAAAACCAAGGAGGAAAAATGGAAAAATTATTAATTATTGTGATAGTACTTTTAGCTGTTATCGTTCCAACAGTAATTTTAAGAGTACAAAGTAGAGTTGAGGAAATACCAGATATGTTGTATGAGAATTACAGGGATTTAGGTTCATATGCCTTAAATTTTGGTATTAAGAAAGTCGTATCAGAAAAAATTACAGATTCTAAATTAGTAGAATATGAAAATTTTCAGGTTTTGGACGGGAGCATAGAATCTATTGAATATGTTTTTCATAATAATTTAAAAGAAGAGGAGGAGTCATTCACAGATGTATTAATTATGGCAGAAGTAAGCTGGAATGTAAGGGGAGAGACAAGATATCATGACGCTGAAGCAGTTCTTGAAGTTGTAACAGTAGGAGGAATAATCGGTACATTTCCGGAAAGAACTATCTGGGCTGTGAATGATGAGACTCCACCTCTACTTCATTACTATGTTCTTTCTGAGGTTGAAGAAGAAGAGGTACCTGATCCTGATGATTTTGTGCATTGGGAAGGAGTAATAACAGGTATAAAAGAGTCCAATGCTGATATAGAAGCATTTACCATGGATGAGGATGGAGTAATGTATTTCATGAACTGTAGTGGACCTTCTGTATTATATAAAATCGATCCTGAAAATCCTGAAGGGAATATAGACAAAGATCCTGACACAGAAGTAAAAGCAGTAAAAATTGGAAATACTGGAATGGTTGGTAAAGGTGAAATCACAAATCTTGAATTCATTGACGGTGTTCTTTATGGAATAGGTAGAAGCAATGAGAAGGTCTTTTCTTTCGACAATCTTGAGCCCGGCAACTTTTCATTCACTCATATAGCTGATTTAAATGTTCCCGGAAAATTTACAACAGATGGTTTAACCCAGGGTGCAGATGGGGAAATATATCTAAATTGGACAAGAAGTAGTAGTAGTACTTACCCAAGTGAACTCTGGAAATTTAATTCATTCCCAGATGGTGGCATTACCAAGGTGTGTGATATAACGGGTTCCAAGAAAGTGGAAGCCTTGGCAGCTCATCCTAATGGATTGATCTATGCTGCAGATGACTTTCACTGGTTTTCAATAGATCCTGTTACTCATGTTGTGGAAATAGTAATTGATTATGAGGTTGATATCGAAGGAATAGACTTTTATTATGAAGCAGAAGAAATATTTGTAGAAGGTAATAATGAATTTAAACTGG
>JAUXFF010000036.1 GCA_030620155.1 Candidatus Cloacimonadota bacterium
TCTAAAGACAAAATTAAGAGTACATTCGGGAATAAGAAAACAGAGAAAAATTAAAATAATTGATGAATTATTGGGTAAATAGCAACAAGGTTTTGTCTATTAGACCTAAAAAATTAAGAAAATACCTTGAAGAGAATTCTGCTATATGAAAAATTGCCTGGAAAATAGTGGTATATAAAAATAAGGATCTTATATGAAATTATCATGGATTATTATAATTGTATGTTTATACCCATTTTATATTCTAGCAAGTCCTATAGCTACAGTAAATAACTATGAGATAACATATCAACAATTATCAGAAGAGATGCGGAATTACGAAGCACAATCAGACCTTTCTTATGCTCAAATTCGAAAAATGGCACTCAATAAACTCATTAACGATCAATTATTAATAATTTATGCAGAGAAAAATGGAATTATTGTAGATGATTTAGAGCTTGAAACAATTTTTATCCAGGAATTAGGAGATTTACCCCGCTTTACAACTGATGGTTTTTTTGATTATGATAAATTTGAAGAATTCAAATTAACCGGAACCGGAATACATATCCTCTATGAAATGAGAAGAGAAATACTGATCAAAAAGGTCGAGACCCTTATCAAAAACTCGTTTAATCTTACCTATGATATCCTTTTACAGCGATTTATTTCTGAAAATACAGAAATAGACATAAATTATGCTTTAATCAATGTTGAAAAAGTTAATATAACAAGTGAGTTTACACCTGAAAAAGCTGTTCAGTATTATTTACGAAACAGAAATGAATTCCGGTCAGAGAAACAAGTTAAGTTGAAATTCTTTATAATCCAACATGATGAATTCCGGAATTCTGCCGAATCTTATTTTAGTTTATTACTGGAACCATATCTTTCAACTGACACAACTTTTTCTCAGGTTAAAATTGACAGCATTAAAACTGATTTTGTTGAGCAGGAAATTCGTAAAAGATCCTTCATCAGAGCGGAAGATATAAAGGAAATGCTTGATAAGAATAAACCAGTTCCTTATGATTTTTTATTTTCAGATTTCCTTGGGAAAAATGATAATTTGGGTACACTTCCTCATGAAATTATTATAAAAGCTCTGAACATGAAAGCTAAGCAGTATTCAGAACCTGTTGATATAGGTTTCGGGTATATTGTATTTTGCGTAATTGATACAAAAAAATCTAAACAGGAAAAATTGGAAGATGTTCCTGAAAAAATCTGGGATAAATATATAGTTTTTCAAAAGGAAAAATCCTATTCTAACGAATTTAAAGATTATTTTATCCAAAATATCAATGATTTTATTATTTCTGTAGGAGTTGTTAAAAAAATCGAAATTCCTGAATCAGCTCACTTCTTCTCTATAAAAAATAAAGAATACCAGTTAAAAATAAAGGATTTAATTCTTCAAAACAAAGAAAACGAATATGCACTTGATATTTTAATTGATAAATACAACTTAAAAAGTTATAATGAAATCGTATACCTGGAAAAGTTTACAAATTCAAATCCGGTAAACGAAGTAATATCACAAAAGATCAATGAACATATAATGTCAGATTTTGTTCAGGATGAAAGCAAAATGATATTTTACAAACTTACAGCCCTATTCCCTGAATATATCCCGAATTTCAAAGACATCGAATCCCAGATTAGTGACCTGAAATATATCAACCAGGTGGATTTAACTGAATACGAAGATTTTTATAATTCCCATAAGAAAGATTTTATGACACCTGACAGTCTGCAATTAGGTGGTGTTTTTATCCCTATTTATCCAGACTCGATCCTTATTGATGAAGAAAAAATAGAAGATTATTATGAGAAAAATATATACAATTTTTATCGAGAAAAATCAGTTGAATTTGATTATATCTTTGTTAAAAATGAGGAATTTGCTGATCAAATAAGATATTATTCCATTTCCGGAGTTGATTTTTCACTTTTACAAACTTGTTTCAGCGTAGACTATTCATTACCCGGGCAAACCCCTGTTATATATGATGAATTACCGGGTATAATTAAAAACACACTTTCAAATATGGATGATTTTTCATATTCATTTCCTGTTCATTATGATAATGGATGGTTTGTGTTTTACAAAATTCGAAGTTACACGGAAGGATTAAGAAAATTCAGTGATGTTAAAGAGGAAATATCTCATAAATTTAAAATTGATATTGCTGATAGTATAGCATTTTCCAAAGCAAAAGCCATATTCGATTCAACAACTTATTTTTCACATTGTTACCAATATGCAGATGAAGAAAATATCTTCAAAACGAGTTTCCAGGAAACTGACCTTGAATATGAGAAGATCGGTTCAATAAAGGAATACAAAAAAGATTTGATGAGAATATGGAAAAATGAAAAATACAGCTCAATATTGAAAACTGATGATGGTTATGCCATTATTTTTCAACTTAACAAAAAATCCGCAAGACAGATAAATTTTGAAAATTCCCTGAAAAAAATCAAAGATATCTTTGCAGCTTTAAATCAGGTTAAGACATCTAAAGAATTTGTTAATAATCTTAGAAAGCAAATTATAGGTGGTGCAAATCCGGATTCTCTATTATTTTTCCTGGGTGGCTGGGATAGAGTAGAAAATCTTACTTTAGACAGCAAGATTTTTGGACCTGAATACAGCCATCTTATTATTGATGATATTTCCAAAAGGAAGGAAGGATATTACAGTCCTGTTATAAGTATCTCAGAAAATAAATTATTATTTTATCATATCGACAGGTTGAAGAAAATTTCAGAGGAAATTTTTTCCGAACAAAAAGATATGTTTAAAGAAAAAATAATCAAAGAAAAATATTCAAAATGGCTTAACCAGTTCAAAGCAACCTGTAATATCAGGATCAGAATATAATAGAAGGGTTAAAATTAAACTATTATTTTTGATTATCAGTATTTGTCTGTAAAGTATACCTTCCGAACGTTGCTGAAAAGGAATGCTTTACTTAAGATTCGGAAAGTTTCCAAATCGCTTTTAACCTTCCGAATCTTCATATACGAGAAAAAGGAAGAAAGCTTCAGCCTTCGTCCCGATTTGTAGGGACTACGTCTTGACAAGTCGGAAGGGGATCCAATGATATATCTTCCGAATGCTGCAAGTTCGAGAAAGGAATCCGGCTTCGTGAAACTACGCCGGGACATTCCGGCTTCGTATAACTACGCCGGGACAATCCGGCTTCGCTTCGCTACGCCGTGATTAAAGGGAGGAAAAATGAAGAAAATATTTATATTATTTCTAATTTCATGGTTTTCAATTTTATTCAGCCAGCAGGTTGATACACTTTACTTTTTACAGACTACTGATGTTCATGGTCATTTATATCCTTATGATTATTTCAAAGATGAAGAAGCGAATCAAGGTTTAGCAAGAATTTATACTCGTATAGTTGAATATCGCCAAAAATACAAGAATGTTTTTCTTGTTGATAGTGGAGATATGGTGCAAGGTACACCTATGTCGTATTATTTCAATTTTATCGAAACTCAAATCCCAAATCCTTTTATCCTGGCAATGAATTATATGAGCTATGATGCTTTTGCAGTAGGGAATCATGAGATCGAACAGGGAAAAGAAGTTTATGATAGATTAGAAGCTGAATCCGATTTTCCATGGCTTTCTGCAAATTCTATACTTGATGATGGTAATACTTATTTCCAACCATATGTAATTCTTAAAAAAAACAATTTTAAAATCGGAATACTGGGTTTAACTACTCCCGGAATTCCCATGTGGCATGATAAATCCCTATATGAAGGTATAACCTGGGAAGATATGGTTGAAACAGCGAAAAAATATGTAAAAATCTTAAAACCACAAGTTGATATTCTTATAGGTTTATTCCATTCAGGATTCGAATTAAACGCAGGTTCTTCCAGATATAAATTGATGAACCTACCACCGGATAACGCATCTAATCTGGTAGCTGAACAGGTTCCAGGATTTGATATTATATTTGGTGGACACACTCACAATCTCAATCCGAAAGAAAGAATCAGTATTAAAAATGAAACTGCTACTTTAAAAATAATTTCCGGAGCTCATGGAGAGTATCTGGGAGTAGCTCAATTGATAATAGAGACATCTGAAGATGGCTTCAGGATCGTAGAAAAAAACGGATGGACCGAATCAGTTGCAGAAGTTCCCCCAGCAGAAATAATTCTTGAACTTACTGAATATTATCATCAAAAAACACTGGAATTCATTAGAACAGATATCTGTTATCTATCAAAAACAATGAATAGCAAAGAATCATATTTTAAAGACACTCCCATTATTGAATTAATTAATAAGGCACAACTTGATTTCACAGGTGTAGATATTTCGTTTGCCTGCTGCTTCAATCCCGGAATATCAATAGATTCAGGATTTATTAAGGTTAAAGATATTTATTCAATTTATCCCTATGAAAATTTTTTATATGTAGTTGAGCTTACAGGTCAACAAATCAAAGATTACCTGGAGCACTCTGCAGATATTTTTATCTATGAGGATGAAAATATCTCTTTGGATCCTGCAATAAGAGGTTACAATTATGACATGGCTGAAGGTATTTCCTATCAAATAAACATATTACAAAAACCCGGGGAGAGAATTCAAGAAATAATAGATTTAAGGACTAAAGAACCTCTTAATCTCAAAAGAAAGTATAAAGTTGCTTTAAATAGTTACAGAGCAATTGGTGGTGGTGGTCATATGGCTGCTGTTGATGCATTAGATGCTGAAATCCTTTTCAAATCAAATATGGATATCCGCACTATTATGATCGATTACTTAAAGAAAATGAATACAATTTATCCTGTTGTAGACAATAATTGGGAAATTATTTTTAAGAATTAAGAGCTGGGGAGCATCCGGCTTCTACGAATAAGAAGAACTCTCCCCCGTAGAAATATTCAACAAGCTGAATTTCACGGGGTAAACCTGCTGTTCCGTCAAGCGCCGGACTTCACCCTGATCTCTTTTTCAAAGCGAGGGAACATGAGAAAAGCAATCCGTCTTCGCTAAAGATAAGCAATCCGCCTACGCAAAGAAAAGCGAGAAGAATATTGCTACGGCGTGACTAAAGGTAGAATTTAGCTATGACGTGACTAAAGGAAGAATTTTCTTTCTACGGCATCTTATGTTCTCCCTTTGCAAAAAGGGAGACAGTAGAGGGATTCCCTCTCAATGAAAGGGAAACGTAGAAAAGCAATCCGGCTTCGCATAGCTTCGCCGGGACAGGTCCGGCTTCGCATAGCTTCGCCGGGACAGGTCCGCCTTCGTCCCGAAAACTTTCGGGACTACAGCGTGACTAAAGGAAGAATTTTCTCTCTACGGCATCTTATGATCCCTTTTAATAAAAGGGACACGCCTTCGCCAGCTTCGGCGGTGCAGGTTAGCAGGGATTCTCTACATAACCTTACTTCGCTGAAGAGAAACAATCCGGCTTCGCATAGCTTCGCCGGGACAGGTCCGTCTTCGTCCCGAAAACTTTCGGGACTACGCCGTGACTTAAGGAAGAATTTAGCTTTCGACTTCTTTGCGCTTCAGTCTTCTCAGGCATCCGTCAAATCTCGATCCGGCTCCTGACGGAAGCCGGAGTAAACACTGCCGGATCACGCCGTGACTGAAGAAAGTAACATTATGGAGTATTCTAAATATTACTATTGTAAATATTTTTCACATTACATCATTATACATTTGACATAAAAACCTTGTTCTAAGTATATGTTTAATAATTTCATTCTCTAAATTTTTTTATGGGGCCATTAATATGATAAAAAAAATTATCAAATATGCTCTGGATGAAGATTTAAAACATATTGGAGATGTTACCAGTAAAGCCATCTTCAATTCAGAAGAAAACGTTTTTGTTTTATTTTCCAAAGAATACGGAATACTATGTGGCTCAGAAATCTTCAGACAGGTTTATGAATCTATAAATAAAAATATTAAAATTAAATTTTATTTTAATGATGGAGATAAGATTTCAAAAGGTGATAAAATAGCTGAAATAAGTGGAAGAACTTCGTTTATACTCCAGGGTGAAAGAACTGCACTCAATTTCATCTCACACTTAAGCGGAATTGCCAGCAAAACAAACCAGTTTGTACAAAAAGCAGGTTCAAAGACCAAGATACTTGACACCAGAAAAACAATTCCCGGGCTAAGAGAATTACAAAAATATGCTGTTAATTGTGGTGGCGGAACCAATCATAGAATTGGTCTTTATGACATGATTATGATCAAGGACAACCATATTGATGGCGTTGGCTCTATCACTGAAGCAGTTAAAAGAATAAGAAAAAAGTGGAAGCACAAATATAAAATCGAAGTAGAAACAAGAAATCTGAAGGAAGTTAAAGAAGCATTAAACTGTAATGTAGACATTATTATGTTAGATAACATGAATATTGAAACAATGAAAAAAGCAGTGAATATAATTAATAAAAAAGCTTATGTAGAAGCTTCAGGTAATATTACGCTTGATAGAGTTGAAGAAGTTTCAAACACAGGAGTTGATTTTATTTCAGTGGGAGAATTAACTCATACTGTAAAAGCTTTTGATTTTTCTTTAGTAAAACAAAATTTGAAATAAGATTATGGAATCAAAAGAAAATACTGAATATATTTCTAAATTGAAAAAAAAACTGGGCGAAAATTTAACAATCGTTGCTCATCACTATCAGCCTCAGAGTATTGTTTCTCTTGCAGAACTGGTTGGAGATTCGTATAAACTTGCTGTTGACTGTTCAAATTTAACATCAGAATTTATTGTTTTCTGCGGAGTTAAATTCATGGCTGAAGGAGCAAAGATTTTGGCAAAGGATTATCAGAAAGTAATATTGCCTGATCTAACAGCAGGATGTCCTCTTGCTGATAAAATCAATGAAAAAACTGCTTTTGATGTTTATAAAAAAATTACAGAAAAAAGTGAAAACAAAATAGTACCGGTAGTTTACATAAATTCCAGTTTGGATATGAAAATATTCTGCGGCAAACACGAAGGATCTACCTGTACAAGTTCAAATGCATCGAAGATAATAAAATATTATATGGATAGAAGTATCTCAGTCTTCTTTTCACCTGATTATAACCTCGGAATAAATACTGCAAATTACTTGAAAATAAACCCTTATGATATCATAAAAATAGGTTCCGAAACCTTTATGGAAAAAGGACACGATCTCAATAAAGCACAACTATTTCTCTGGAACGGATTTTGTTATGTTCATAAAGAATTTACTACATCCGACATTGATCACTTAAGAAAGAAATTCAATGATATAAAGATCATTGTTCACCCGGAATGTGATGAAGAAGTTGTAAATCTATCCGACTTTTCTGGTTCAACTCAAAAAATTTATGATATGATAAAAAATTCCCCTTCCAATTCAAAATGGGGAGTTGGTACAGAGGCAACTTTCGTATTGAGAATTGCAGATGAATTCCCTGATAAAACAATATTTCCTCTCAGAAATTCATTTTGTTATGATATGAATAAGATAACGTTAAATAAACTTTCAAATTCAATAAAGTCGATTATTGATTATCAATCAGGGGAAAATGAATTGAAGTTCGAGATTAAAATTCCCGAACAAGACAAGATTTACGCAAAAAAAGCATTAGAGCAGATGATAAAAATCACAGGGAGCTAAATGAGAGAAATATATGATGTAATAGTAATAGGTACAGGGATTTCAGGGCTCTCTGCTGCTATTTTCCTGAAAGAAGCTGGATTTAAAGTAATTGTAATCACTAAAGAAGATAAAATTGAAGATACTACAACAAATCTTGCTCAAGGTGGAATAATAGCCTGGAAAGAAGGAGATACTCCTGAATCACTCGCTAGTGATATTCTTAATGCAGGATATAATTACAATAATAAAAAAGCAGTTGAAGTTTTTTCTGAATCAGGTCCAAAACTTGTATTTGATTTTCTAATAAACAAACTGAAAATTGATTTTACCAAAACAAAAAGTGGTGATTTAAACTATACAGAAGAAGCAGCACATTCAAATCGAAGAATACTTCATTATGAAGATCATACAGGTGACAAGATCCAATCAGCTTTAATTTCTTATGCAAAAAAAATTCACATTCCTATATTAACTTCTCATACTTCTATTGATCTGATCACTAATAATCATCATTCCAGGGATTACCAGGAATTATACAAACCCAGGGAAGTAATGGGTATATATGCTCTTGATAATCATAAAGATATAGTTAAAACAATGTTAGCACATAATGTAATACTTGCTACAGGCGGATTGGGAAATATATATGAGCATACAACAAATCATCCTTCTGCAACCGGTGATGGGCTAAGTATGGCTTATAGAGCAGGTGCGGATATCATTAATGCTGAATTTGTACAATTTCACCCAACTTCTCTTTTCCATAAAGATATAAAGAGATTTTTAATTTCAGAAGCTGTTCGAGGAGAGGGAGCGAAATTAATTGATCATAAAGGCAATAAATTTATGAAGAAACATACTCCATTGAAAGAATTAGCAGCTCGTGATGTTGTTGCCAGGGCTATCTTTGATGAAATGAGGAAACAGGGTGTAAAATATATGCTTCTGGATATTGCCAACTTTTATAAGGGCGAAATACCGCTTGTAGAAAGATTCTCAACAATTTATAATACTTGTCTGCAAGGTGGAATTGATATAACCAAACAACCTATTCCAATAGTACCTGCAGCACATTATTTCTGTGGAGGTATCAAGGTAAATTTAGCTGGGCGAACTTCTATTGAAAATCTTTATGCCATAGGAGAAGTTAGCTGTACAGGCTTGCATGGAGCAAATCGTCTTGCTTCTTCTTCTCTTCTTGAAGGATTGCTCTGGGCTAAATTTTCTGCTAATGATATTATTTCCAATAGAACCGAGATCAGTAAACAAAGATTTAATAACATTCCTGATTGGTTTTTCCCTGAACATACTGAAAGTTTTGATCCAATATTACTGAATCAGGATTGGCAGGCAATTAGACTAACAATGTGGAATTATGCAGGTATCATTAGAACAAAAAAAGGATTGGAACGAGCAGGAGCAGATATAAATTATTATGCTCACAGAATTTTTAAATTCTACAAAGAAGCAGTGTTAACCCGTCAGATCATTGAATTAAGAAATTCAATTGTAAATGCATTTATAATTGTGAATTCAGCTATACATAACACAAAATCTGTTGGTTGTCATTTTATAAAAGAATGATTAAATCAAAATAGAGATGAACCCTGTAGATTTCAAATTTAGAGAAAGGAGCACTTAAATGAAAATACTGGTAATTAATTCAGGTTCTACTTCCACAAAAATCGCTGTGTTTGAGGATACAAAACAGATATTCATCGAAAACATTAAACATCCCGTAAAAGATATTACAAAATTTAATAAAATAGTAGATCAATATCACTTTCGTAAAGAAATCATTCTTGATGAATTGAAAAAAGCAGATATTGATATAAATTCAATTGATTGTGTTGTGGGTAGAGGGGGATTGTTAAAACCAGTAAAATCCGGTGTATACCTGGTTAATGAAAAAATGAAAGAAGACCTAAGGGCTGGAAGGCTGGGAGAGCATGCCAGCAATCTGGGAGGTTTAATTGCCGACGATATCGCTACCTCATTACCTGATGCAAAAGCATACATTGCTGATCCCGTAGTTGTTGATGAGCTTCAGGATGTGGCACGAATTGCCGGGCATCCACTTTTCGAAAGACTTTCAATATTCCACGCTTTAAACCAGAAAGCTATTGCCAGGTATCATGCAAAAAAAATGAAGAAAAAATATGAAGAATTAAATCTTATAGTTGTTCATCTTGGAGGAGGTATTTCTGTAGGAGCTCATTGCAAAGGTAAAGTTATTGATGTTAACCAGGCTCTGGATGGAGAAGGACCATTTTCACCTGAAAGAAGTGGTACATTGCCTGTGAGTGCTTTAGTAAAACTTTGTTTTAGTGGTAAATATACTGAAACAGAGATTCAGAAAATGATTAAAGGAGAAGGTGGGTTTGTAGCATATTTCGGTACAAATGATGCCTATGAAATAGAACTCAGAGTAAGGAAGGGAGACAAGAAAGCAAAATTAATTCAAGATGCTCTTTCTTACCAGGTAGGAAAAGAAATCGGTGCTCTAAGTGCAGTATTCAAGGGTAAAGTTGACGGAATTCTCCTGACCGGTGGCCTGGCAAATAATCCTCTTGTTGTTGATTATATCAAGGATATGGTCTCATTTATAGCCCCGGTTTATGTGTATCCCGGTGAAGATGAAATGAGAGCTTTGGCTATGAATGGACTTATGGTCCTAAAGGGTGAATTAGAAGCATTCCATTACGAGTAAGTCCTGATTTCATGAAATATTCCTCAAAAATAACAACTATAATATTCGATATGGATGGTGTCATTATTGATAGTGAACCTATATATTTCGAAATTGAAAAAGAATTATTTAAATCTCTTGATATTCCCACTTCTAATGAACTTCATTACACATTCGTAGGTATGGCAATGAATAAAATCTGGGAAATTATCAAAACTAAATATAAATTATCTCAACCGATCGATGATCTAATTAAAACCCATAAAAACCTGATGATCGATTATTTTTCCGAAGTCCAAAATTTAAAACCTATCCCGGATATTATCCCATTTATTCAGACTTTGATTTCAAACAATATTAAAATTGCAGTTGCTTCATCTTCTTCAAGAAAATTAGTTGATATTGTATTGGAAAAATTAGAGATAAAAGATCTATTCAGTTGTATCATGAGCGGTGATGATGTTGAAGATGGAAAACCTGCACCTGATATATTTCTTAATGTAGCGAAATATTTAAAAGTAATTCCTTCATCTTGCCTGGTTATTGAGGATTCTACAAATGGAATTAAAGCTGCCCGAAATGCTGGTATGAAATGTATCGGTTTCAATAATCCGAATTCAGGGAAACAGGACCTTTCCAAAGCAGATATTATCATAAATAAATATTCTGAACTGAATACAGGAACGCTTCATAATCTCATTGAGAACACACATTAAGGTGAAATTTTCCTAAATATTTATATGTATTAATTTTGCTTACATAAAATCGATTTTGTTTAAATCTTTAAAAATCTTAGAAATTTTTACTATCTTATTTTTTCTTGACATGAAATAATCAAATTAAGTTCTTTACATCTTGTTGTGGCGGGATAGCTCAGATGGTAGAGCAGAGGCCTGAAAAGCCTTGTGTCCCCAGTTCAAGTCTGGGTCCTGCCACCATTTTTTTATATATTTGCTCTTAGATACAAATTTTAGAATAGTTTCTAATATTCATTCCGAATAAGGATTACTCTTTACATTATCTGGGTTAATATCGTCTAGACCAGGATACGTTGCTCTTTAAATCCTTTTAAATAGGATCTTAGACATTCAGGTATATTAATCGAGCCATCTTTATTCTGATAATTTTCTATTAAAGCAATAAAAGTTCTGGGTGTTGCTACACCGGACCCGTTTAAAGTATGTACATATTTAACTTTATCATCTACATCTCTGAAACGTATTGAAGCTCTTCTTGCCTGGAAACTTTCAAAGTTGCTAATTGAAGAAACCTCGAAATATTTTTTTGAGCCGGGAGCCCATATTTCAATATCATAGGTTTTGGCAGCAGCAAAACTTAAGTCAGCCGTAGACAAGTTCAAAACCCTATAGTGTAATCCCAAAGCCTGTAAAATTTCTTCAGCATCCATAAGCATTTCTTCCAGCGTTTCATAGGAATATTCAGGTTGTACAAATCTAACCATTTCTACTTTGTTAAATTGATGTATTCTTTGCAGTCCTTTTGTATCTTTTCCATAAGAACCTGCTTCTCTTCTGAAACATGGACTATAAGAAACAAATTTCTGAGGTAAAATCGTATAAGGCAAAATTTCATCTGCATAAAAATTGGTAATTGAGACTTCTGCTGTAGGAACCAGGAAAAAATCATCCTGCTCAACCAGGTACATATCTTCTTCAAGTTTTGGAAGTTGACCTGTACCGATCATTGATTTTCTATTTACAATTACAGGTAATGAAATTTCTTTATATCCATGTTTTTGAATATGGAAATCAAGCATAAAATTTATTAAGGCACGTTCAAGTATAGCTCCGTTTCCAACATATGCAGAGAATCCGCTGCCGGATATTTTAGCAGCTCTTTTAAAATCCAGGTAATGTAAATTTTCATTAAGTTCAAGATGATCAAGAGGTTTAAAACTAAATTCTTTTTTTTCTCCCCATTCTTTTATAAATTTATTATCATCTTCACTTTTACCTATAGGAACATCCGGATAAGGTATATTTGGAATCTTAAGTAATTCTGAATTTAACTCGGAAGATATTTCAGAAAGTTCATTAGAAATTTTTTTTATATTTTTTGAAATTATACCCATTTCAGATATTAATTCAGAAGTGTCTTTTTTTGCTTTTTTTAATTCAGGGATCTCTTTTGAAACTTTATTCTGTTCAGCTCTCAGGTTGTCGTAATTAAATTGAAGTTTCCTTTTCTTCTTATCCATTATTAATATCTTATCCAGGTCAGCTTTTTCATTTTTATTTTTAATTGCATCTTTTACAATATCTACATTCTCTCTGATAAATTTAATATCTAACATCTTTTATCCTTATCTCTGTAAATTAAAACCCACGGCAATACCGTGGGTTTTTCTTGGTTTAATTAAACTTTTTTATAATTCCACAGCAATATTTATCATTTCCTTCATTTTTCCCATATCAAGAGAAGCGCCACCTATTAATCCCCCATCAATATCAGGTTGAATCAAGAGTTCCCTAATATTATCCGGTTTTACACTTCCTCCATACAAAATTGACATATTCTCAGCGATTTCGTGATTATAATTTTCAATAAGCCAACTTCTAATTAAGCTGTGAATTTCCTGAGCTTGAGCAGGAGTTGCTGTCTTGCCAGTTCCAATCGCCCAAACAGGCTCATAAGCTATAACTACATCATTATTTACGGTTATATTTCTGAATGCTCCTTCCAATTGATTCACAACCACATCTTCAGTAATTCCTGCTTCTCTTTCTTCTAAGGTTTCTCCTATACAGACTATAGGAATTATTTTATTCTGCTGTAAGATTTTCAATTTAGCATTAACCAGGTCATCCGTATCACCAAAATACTTTCTCCGTTCGGAATGACCAATAATACAGAAGCTACATTCAATTGCCTTCAACATTGGAGCTGAAATTTCACCGGTATAAGCACCAAAATCGAAATTACTGACATTCTGGGCACCAATGAATATTTTGCTTTTCGCAGCAAAACCGGTGGCAAGTTTAAGATATAATGCCGGTGTACAAATAACCACATCTACATTTTTTAAATCTTTAGTTTCAGTAAAATTCGCCATTTCGGAAAGGAATTCTTCTGATTCTGAATATGTTTTATTCATTTTCCAATTGCCGGCAATAATAATTCGTCTCATCATTTCCCCGAATTTCTATTCAGAAGCAATACTTTCCAGATATCCTTTGGCAGTTTTCCCATATTTTGAATTAGAGGTAAGTTTTTCAAAATCAGCTTTTGCAGCAGCCTTTTCTCCTCTATCAAATTTAATCAGCTCTCTATAATAGATCGCATCCGGGTTTCCTGGTTTACTTAGCAGTAAAAGCTCAATTTTTTGTAAGGATTTATCATAGTTACCAACATCATAATATTTTATAATGAGAAGTAATGTAATATTATCATCCTGTTTCAGAGAATTAGCCTTTTCATAGTAATCAATCGATTTTGATGTATTCTTCAATTCGTCATAAAGATTAGCTAGATTCTTATAAACAATAACCAGTTTACTTTCATTAGGTTTAGTTTGTATATAATCTTCGTATGCTTTGATAGCTTCTTTGTTATTTCCCAGATCCTTATGTAAGGTTGCAATATTTTGTAACACCCTTGAATCCTGTTTTTGTTCGAATGCTTTTTTATACCAGATCAGGGCATTTCGCAGATCTTCCTTATATTCTTTATAATACTTAGCAGTGAGTTTTTTAGCTGAAAATGAATTATATTTGTTATCGAATGCTGTTAACGTTTCTATGGCTTTATCAGGATTACCTAAATATTTTGCATAGATAATTGCCTTTTCCTTTACTATCTTATAATCACTGGGAGCAAGCTTTGTTCTTTTATTTTGTATGCGAATAGCATTTTCAAAATCTTTTGCATTTAAGTATGATTGATAAGCATTAAAAAGCCATGTGGAAATCTTTTCTTCGTCTTGTGGAATACCAGCTTTTTCAACTGCTTCATTAAATTTTGCTATAGCCTCTTCAAATTTAGATGCAGCCTTAAGATAATTGCCTTCACCAAATTTAGTTTCTCCTTCCACTCCCAATTCATTAGCAATCCTTTCCAGGGATTTATCTGCAAACAAGTTGCTTAACAAAACTGATAGTATCAACATTATTACAATCCCATATTTTTTCAACATTTCTACCTCCATAATTTTATGTTAGACATTTTTTTTCTATCTTTTCATATGTCAATAATTCTATGATAAGAATTTCTGAAAGGTCATTTTTTTTATCCCCGCGGATGATATAGACGATGTTCTTTTTTTATAAAATTTGTATCTATATTCGTATATATCTGAGTAGTATTTATACTCACGTGACCTAACAGTAACTGAACCACTCTTAAATTCGCCCCTGCTTCCAAAAGATGAGTAGCAAATGAGTGCCGGATTGTATGTGGAGAAATATGTTTTTTAATATCAGCTTCTTTCGCCAGTTTATCAAGGATTTTCCAAACACCCATTCTACTTAATTTTTTCCCGGATCTATTTAGGAAGAAGACAGCAGTTTCCTTTTCTTTTTTCAAAGTTTCTCTCCCTGAAAAAAAATACAAATTCATGAATTTCAAGGATTTCTCAGCAACCGGAACAATCCTCTGTTTACTACCCTTTCCCATTACTCTCACTGCATTTTCTTCCCATATAATATCATGTATTGTAAGATTTATCATCTCCGAAATTCTAAGTCCACTGGCATACATTAATTCAAGCATTGCCTTATTTCTTTGATCAAGCGGAGTTTTCGTGGAAATTGAATCCAGCAATTTTAACATTTCGTTAACTGTTAGAATATCAGGAAGTTTTTGAGTATATTTAACTGTTGGAACTTCATCGAAATTTAAGTGAATTTCAATTTCTTCTTCTTTTAAGAATTTAAAAAAAGCTTTTATAGAGCTTCGTTTTCTGGCGATTGAAGAAGATAAAATTCCAATCTCCTGAAGATTTATAAAATAATTAATTATATCCTGAGAAATTATTTCCTCTGATTCTCTTAAAATGAAAAGAAGAAAGTCATTTACATCTCGAACATAACTTTCCACACTATTATTTGAAAGTCCTTTTTCCACTTTCAGATGGTATTGGAAACTGTTCAGATAAGCTTTATTATGAGATGTGAGCTCATTATACATATTTATTTTTTATCTTCTTCTTCATCTTCAATAGTCGGTTCTGGATATACTTTAATCTCTTTATCAGGATCAATGTCCTTATCTTGGATAACTTTAAATCTTCTTGATTTTAAAATGAAATAAACAATCACTAATAGAGGTATAATTATAAACCAGAACTTGATTGACAAAATCAGAATGAATTTAAAGAATTTTATCATTATTAAGATAATAAAAATTAATAAAATGTATCTAAGAAAAAATTTCATTATTCTGATAAAATTATTCTGAATTCCGGAGAAAAAATCGAATTCGGATTCTGATTAAGGAATTCTATGATCTTCTGATCTTTTTCTTCGTTATCTTCCAGGAGCCTGGTTACATTCAGTATTGCATGTTCTGCAATATCCGGATCGTTAAACTCATAAGAGAAAATATCCATAGCTTGTTCCATATCTCCAGACTGCCATGCCCAGTCTCCTGCAAGGAAAAGCATCTCTTCATCCTGAGTTGTATTATAAATATCCAAAATCAATTCAACTGCTTCTTCAGATTTATAAAGTCGATTTTTTCGAAATGCGTTCAGGAAATCATCTCTAGTTGAAGAATCAAAAGCAGCTAATAAAATGGAAAGATATAAGGCATCATTAACCAATTCACTTTCCGGTATATTGATGATAAGTTCACCTAAAAGGCTATCTGCTATTGCGTCATTTTCCATAACTGCAAGTAAATATGAATAGAAATAACCAAGTTTAAATGCAAAAGTACCAGGTTCTTCTTTTTTTAAGATTTCTTTTAAATCCTCTTTACTTTTTTCATAATGTCCTGTCATAATAAGAAAGTGAATAATTTTAAAATTCACTTCCTTTTTTTCTTTCTGGCTATAGGAGAAATCTTTTGCTTCTTCAAGGTAGTTCAAAATAATATCTTCAGACGCATTTTGTTTTAAAAAAATATCTGCCAGCATTTCCCTACATAATCGATTAGCTTTGGTTTTGTAATAGTACTTCTTATCCATGAGTTTTTTGTCATTATAGATCAGGAATAGAACATTTTTAGCAGAATCCAATTGATCCTGTTTAATATGGATATCAGCAATTTTAATTCTCGTATCTGCAACCAGGTTGGGAACATCAATTTTCTCCAGGTATCGAGTATAAGCTTCCAAAGCAATCTCATAATTTCCTGTATCTATTTGATTTTCTGCAAATTTAAGTAATTTGGAAACATCCAATTTTTCATATTCAGATAAAGCTTCATCAAAGTTTCCGGTTTCAGCCAGGCAATCAGCGCAAATTTCCAAAATAAGTACATTCCTGGACTCATAGGTAAACTCTTTAATAACAATGAGTTGCGACACATCTTCCTGAAGAATGTTTTTCAAACGACTAAGAACATAGTTTTGATAACTTTTATTTTTCTCCACATGTTTCAAATACTCGATAATGGCATTAGGAAAGTTTTTTAAGCTCTCATAATCA
>JAUXFF010000194.1 GCA_030620155.1 Candidatus Cloacimonadota bacterium
TATTTCAATGTTTTTTAGACTACCCCGTGGGGGTGTTTTAGTACGAAAAAAAGTATGTGAGAATTTTGGGGATCAACACAAATATTGCAAACTAAAATAAAGGGTCATTTAAGCGTTATAACAGCCTTAAACTTTTCAAGAAATCACTTCAACAACACCATCTTCTTAACTTTCTGAAAATCACCTGCTTTCAATTTATAGAAATAGATTCCTGAAGAAACAGGTTTGCCGGAATCATCGGTTCCATTCCAGATAACAGAATGCTCTCCAGCAGGTTTGAACTCATTAACCAGAGTTTTAATTAGCTGTCCTTTGATGTTGTAGATTTTAAGTTCGACCTTTGAATTCTCTTTGAGAGAATAATTTATCGTTGTGGTTGGATTGAATGGGTTGGGGTAATTTCCATTAAGTTTTACTGAAGAAGGAAAATATATACTATCAGAAACATCATTTATTGGGACTTTGGAAAATTCAAAAATACGTGATAATGAAATTGCTATATCAAAATTATCAGGAACTGGATAATTACTTATTTCTGAAGCTATTTTTACAACTATTCCAATTTCTTCAACTAAATAATAATAGAACCTTTGATAATGATGAGTTTCTGGTGTTCCCATTATATACATTATATATTCTATCTCACAATTTACCTGGATACAATCATGAATTCCAAGATTATTTGGTAAAATTATGGTTCCGTAAGCATCAACATATCCATTGTAGAGATGTTCAAATTCAACATCAGGGTAAGGGTTATCGGGAATAAAATCAATACTTGTAGTACCCTCAAAATAAGATTGATAAGTTAGACTATCTGGAAAATCAATAACTGGAGGATTATAAATAACTGCTGGATATAGTTCCGGACTGTATATAAGGCTATATCCATAGTTTATTCTACCAATTCCAGATTCAAATCTTAAATAATGCCAATAAACTTCTTCATCATAAGTTTTGCGTTCAGCAATTTCTGCATAAGGAAAATTTACACCATTCCCACCATCATTAACATTCACATAATCATATATTTCAATATTTGTTGTATAACCTGAAGAAAAGTCAAATTCATGAGGACCTCCTATAATGCCGGTTAACCCACTAACAGAACATAAACCATCAATATCATACATTTCATAATATCCACCAATCTCATATTCCATGTCTTCAACATTTATTGTTATTTGTGAATAAACATAAGATGTGAAAACTAATAAAATAAAAATAATAAAATATCTCATTGAACCTCCTTATTATTGGAGTTTACCTTATGCATTAATCGGATTGTAATTGTTTCCAATCAATTATATAAAATTTATAAAAATTATATTTAATTAATGTCAAGCTCTTTCTAAAAGTAAATGTATTTAATTCTATGAAATATAAAGAGATAAAGTAACGATTGAATGCTGTTGTAGGGGGTGTTTTATTTACAATAATTTGCTTCAAAAGAGTATTTTAGTTTACTGAAAAACAACAGGGAAGCAGCTCAATTTCTTGCACTTGGACAAAATGTACGTTTCCATTTGAATAGTACTTTTTATGAAATTTATGAATAAATAAATAAAATTGCTCTTTATATATTTGACAGATATCCTGTCCTGTACTATTATAACTCAGTAATGGAGGTTATCATGTCAAAAATTGATTCAAGCTCTTTGCCTAACCTGAAGATTCCATTAAAAGATGCAGAAAAAATACTAATAAAGCAGATACAAGAAGGGAAAAAAATTAAAGATTCTTCCATAACTAATATCAACCTTCTTCATCAAGCTGAAAAAAAATATAACATATGGAATAGCTATAATTTTAAAAAACTCAAACAGATCTTTGATACAAAGACTATAGCAAAAGAATACTCTTCATTAGAGTGGTCAATCGGGGGAATCCTCATTTCCGATTTAACTTTACAGGAAAAAACCTCAAAATTCCTTAATAATATTCAACAGAAAATAAATAAACTTAATTCAGTTAAAGCAAGTCTGGAATTGTTAGGGTCAAAAAAGTTAGAGAAAAAAAACAAGATATTCTTTGTTCATGGCGGAGATACAAATTTTTCACAAACAATCATTGATTTTTTAAACGAATCAGGATTTAAATTAATAATTTTACAGGAAATCGCTCATGCCGGGAAAACCATAATTGACGTAGTAGAAAATACTGACATAAAATATGCTATCGTTCTACTTTCACCAACTTCAGAAGAGGGAAGCAAAGCTGACCGGAATGTAATTCTTGAACTGGGTATTTTTATTGGAAAACTGGGTAGAAAAAATGTTTCCTGTCTTTATGAAGATAATCTTGAGCTTCCTGCTGATTATCATGGCTTCAGGTATATTAAAATAGACAGTAAGAACAAATGGCAGAAAACACTATTAGAAGAAATAAAGGCATCAGACTTAGAGATATATTTGAAAAAAAGATAAACTTCTTACATGCATAAAGCCTAATAGTCTTTGAGACTCATTCTCAATTATTATCTTGACAAATAACATTAACTATTTTCCATTGTCATTGTTAAAAAATTCAGTAACTCAGAGGAAGTATGGGAAACGAAAATCGGGTTTTTGGGAAATACCTGATCTCCAAAGGTTTGAAGCTAACCAAACCCCGAAAAATTATTCTGGACACCGTCTTTGCTACTCATAAGCACTTCAACGTCGATGAACTTTATGATCTTATTCGTAAAAAACATAAAGACGTTTCCCGTGCAACCATATATAGAACAATTCCCCTTCTCGTTGATTCCGGATTAATTAAACAATCTTTGCGCTGCCTGGCAAAAGACCATTATGAGCACACTTACGGTCATGACAGGCATCTTCATCTTATCTGTGAAAAATGTGGAAAAATAATCGAAGTAGAAAGTAGAGAAACAGAAAATATTCTGAATGAATTAGCAAAAAAACACAACTTCAATATAAGAGAATTCAACGTTGGAGCAAAAGGTATCTGTAAAAAATGCAGAAATAAATAAGAGATTTTTTTTAAGAACCAAATGAGAATGATTATCAAATGCAATTATAAGGAGAACAAATTATGAAGTTAAAAGAAATTGAAGTTGGTTCAAATGTTAAAGTAATCGGTTATACTACAAAAGACCGGCATTATAGAGAAAAGCTTCTGAGAATGGGCTTGATCAAAGGAACAGAATTTTCAATCACAAGAAAGGCACCACTCGGAGATCCAATCGAAATTAAATTAAAAGGATTTAATCTGACTTTGAGAAAAGCAGAAGCTGATGCTTTGGAAGTAGAGGAAATTTAAGATGAAAAAGATCACAATCGCTTTAGCAGGTAATCCAAACAGTGGAAAAACCACACTTTTTAATGCTCTCACCGGTTCAAAACAAAGAGTTGGCAACTGGCCCGGCGTAACTGTAGAACGAATCGAAGGAGAATATAAGCATAAAGATTATAAAATTGAAGTAATCGATCTTCCAGGTATTTATTCATTCTCTGCTTATTCTTTGGATGAAAAGATTGCTCGTGAATACATTTTAATGTACAAACCAGACCTGGTCGTGAATATTGTTGATGGAACCAACCTGGAAAGGAACCTCTACCTTACCACCCAACTTCTGGAAATGAAAATCCCGGTTGTGGTTGCTCTGAATATGATGGATATAGCCAAACAGCGAAAGATCCACATAGAGGTTGAACATCTTGAAACCCA
>JAUXFF010000080.1 GCA_030620155.1 Candidatus Cloacimonadota bacterium
ATAAAACTTTTTCACAATTTATTCCTCACAAATTATAATAATTCTACTTTAAAGAGAGTTCATTATGTTTACAGAATCTGATGGGAACAGACTTCATAGAAATTTTTTATTTATTATATATTTAAATCAAAGAAATAATTTTTGTCAAACTAATTCTCTTATATATAAATATTCAAAATGAATCACACCCTCAATATATAATAAGTAAAAAAGTGCTAAAAGGGAACGAAAAGTGTATTAATTTATTGTAGTGTAGTAAATTACGATGGATATTTATTCTTTTATTCTTGTTTATCGAAGCAACACCATCTTCTTAACTTTCTGCTGTCCATTCCCTCAATTTCGCTCTCGCTTTTTGAGCAGGGATATATTCCTGGTCTGCATCTTTCCAGATGTCTAATGTAATGTTCAGATGTTCTAATGCTTTCTCCTTTTTTCCCATATCATTATAGAGAAGAGCAAGTTCATAATAAGTTTTGGGATCGAAAGGCAAAATCTTTAAGGTTTTCTGTAAATATTCTTCAGCTTTTTTGAATTCCTTCATTTTCCTGTAACAACATCCGATATTTTTGTTTATTTCAATATCTGTCGGCTCAAGTTCTAGTTCTTTCTGATACAAAGATATTGCCTGTTCAAATTCACCTTTGATCTCGTGAATTTTACCTTTCGTATTAATAATCGAAGAACGAAGCATTTCCAATCCAAAAGTTTTAATAAGTATTTCTACTTCTTCAATAGTTTTCTCAAGATTTTCAGTATTTTCTAATTCCTTATATATCTTTAAGTTACCCATAGAGACGAATTTATCGAAAGGTGAAGCAAATTGTGTTTTTATCGTTTCAAGAGTCTGAAAGGCAAGTTCTTTTTTACCGATTTGAATATACTTCTCTAAATATGCAAATTTTCCGAAAATTAATATGAGTGGTGACTGAAATTTCTCACATTCATTTAATTCCATTTGTAAATATTCGATCGATTTATTTATCTGTCCCCTGTTTTCATAATAAGAACCTAATGAGAGATATACTTCAGCCAGGTCTTGTGGAGTTTTGCATAAATCTAAGGAGTTCTGATACTGTTCCAATGCTTTTAGGAAATTTCCCGATTTTTCTTCAATATTTGCCAGACTTACCAGGACGGAAATTTTTTCAGGTTCAAGCAGGATTGCTTTTTCATAAAATGTCTTTGCCTGCTGATAATTTCCATTAGACTTATATAAATCACCAATAGTAGTATATGAACTGCTGTCTTCAGGAAATTGATCCGCATATTGTTCATAATATTTCAATGCTTCTTCAAATTCTCCTTTTTTTTTGTATAGAGAACCAATTTTTTTGAGGTATTCAAACTGAGTAGGATCGATCTTGAGAATGCTTTTATATGCTTCAATTTCTTCATCAACCAGATTTTTACTCATTAATAAAAGTGCCAGAAGTTTATAGGCTATAATATCTTCGGGATATAATTCAATCCTCATCTTCGCCAAAGCAATCACCTTTTCTGATTCCTGTTTCGAAGAATAATATTGAATTTTGACCATAAATTGGTATAGTTCCGGTAATTTGTACATATATTGCATAGCTGAATTAACTGATCTTTCAATCTTTTCTGGCTGATTCAAGAAAGTATCTAATCCACTTAAACTAAAGTATGCCAGGGCAAAGGTCGGATCTTCATTGATCGCCAGTTCAAGCTTTTCCGTTGCAGTTTTATAGTCATTTTCAAAAAGCATACTAAGGCCCGTAATATACATTTTGAAAGCAGGAATCGAATTTGTCAGCATTTCAGCGACAGGAAGGTCTTTTGTTTCTTCGAGATGATGATGAGATATTTCCAAGTCCATCCTTAATTGTGAAGAAATCTCATCCGTAAGTTTAAAAATGTCTGTTCCCTTAAAAGAATTTTCAGAAATAAGTTTTCCACGTTTTGTTTCATAAAGCAAAGTCCTGATGAAAAGGGTATCATTATCAGCAGTAAATGAACCGGAGAGGAAATAATTCATAAATGATTCCCCGGCAATTTTCTTTTTGAGAGTAAAAGGGATCCCAACTCCTTCCGTGAATCCATATCTTTTCATTTTTTCAAGTACTGGAAATTCACCCAATAAATTCGATTGATATATCGAAGACCATTGAAGAAACAAATCCTGTGACAGATCAAAATCTAGAGCAAATTCAAAACCATATTGCAGCCAATCCAAAGTGGAATCTGCAGATTCATTATCAAAAGGAAAGGTAGCTATCTTTTTCCTGAACTCCATCTTAGGAATCGCTCTTTCTATTTTCTCACCTTTTTCATTTTCAAGATAAACTGTTTTTGTTGTAGCTCCCAAATCTTTTTCATTGAAAATAAAAAACAGGAGCATTAAAGAAAGGACGATATTTATCGGGATCCCAATTTTCTCAAATCGTGTCCATTTGTCCTTTCCCGGTTTTCCATGAAAAAAAGCGATCATTAAAACACTCGGTATTAATGATAAAAGAATTACAATGCTGAAATCTATCAAATGAGGTGATAATAAATAACGACCAACAAGCAGACTGCTGACAAACTCGATTATTGCCCAGCTTGCTCCGAGATAGATCCCAAAAGTTTGTGGTACTCTTCTCTGCCATAGGTTTTTAAATAATGAGATTTCTTGATTTTTATTTTCCATATTCATACTCCAAAATTACTTTTTACAGAAATTTCTTTTATACAATTATTACAAAATTTCATTATAACCCAATATTTTTTTATTTTATCTCCCAAAGATGAGTAGAGACAGGTATCATAAAACTTTCAATTAAATATTAGTTGTTCTCCCAGATTTCGCTGGTGTACTGTTAGAAAATCCCATTATAACTATCCCTCTTTATCAAACCGTATGTGAAGTTTGCCTTCACACGACGTTAAAACAAAATTCTTCTAAAACTTTCGCAGGCGTCAACTAATAAATATAAATTTTACTAAACTAAGCTGCTTCACAGCAAGGAAAACAACATAGAAATCACGTCTATTTAGCTAAAAAATGAATTGGATTTTACATTTAAAATATTTTTTCATTATTTTTTGATTGACTTTGAGCAAGAAGTTTCAGCGTGCAGCGGTACTCAGCAGTTACGTTTGTTAGAAGCTGTTTTTTTAATTGGAGAAACACATTTGAAATGAGAAATAAAGAGATATTCTGGATTTGAAGGTTATAGATCAAATTATTCTTCGTTTATGTAAGAAAACTTTCCGAAATTTCTTATGTTAAAGTTCTTGAACCCCATAGGATATGTATCCAACGAGGTAAAAATAAGTTTCGGAAAGTTACTTTGTAACCCGGATCTCCCCCATGTGAAAACCCGGACACTGCAGAATTATATTTATGTGAAGGAAGGATAATAATAATTAGGAATGTGGTCACTTAACGGAAAACTAAACCGCCTGAAAAAGCAGTGAGCTTTTTCAGGCGTTTTTGAGCGGTTTGTTAGACGAAATTTTATATGATCATAGTTATATATGTTGAATGTCGATGATTAGAAGCTATGACCACCCTTTGGTCATCCTCTATTATCTTCGTCCTCCTCTGTTACCGCGACCTTCGGGGCGAGGGCGAGCCTCATTCACGTTAAGCTCTCTTCCTTTTAGCTCTTTGCCATTTAGTCCATCGATTGCAGCCTGAGCTTCATCTTTAGAGGCCATCTCCGCGAATCCAAATCCTTTTGATCGACCACTATACTTGTCTTTTATAATGTTAACGGTTTCAACCTGCCCGAATTCTTCTAAAGCCAACCGTAAGTCCTCTTCGGTGACCTCATACGACAAATTTCCTACATAGATCTTCATTCTAATCTCCTTTTGTGATAAATTATAAATTTTCACATCGCCTAACATACATTAGACTGCTTAATAAGCCTTGGGCTTATAAAAATCCAATATCCTGCCTGATTATACAGTATATGAAATTTTTTGTTTTAAAATAACTCCATTATTAAATTAAACTTAACTACGATGTTGGCATTCAATGTATTATCAAAAACTGCTTAATACAGCAGAAATCTTTTTAATAAATTTTTTAATCAACGTTTTAATCCCAGCAAATCCATTAGATTCCTAATCAATAACACTTATAATTCGAGCAACTCATAATATTTTCATTTCTGAGTTACATATACTGTGAAAAAATGAGAAATTGGAGAAAGGTGTCAAGGAAAAGAATTTCATGCATCCCCAAAAAAAATTCACAACCTTGGTTCAGGGATTAATTTTTAAAATATTTTGTAGTTAAAAGTTGAAACAAAGAATAATAAAATGTCGCTGCTATGCAGCTTGAAATCTGCATATTCTCACACCGAACGCTGGCCAGTCTTCGTCCCGAATGCTTTCGGGACTTCGCCTTGGCGCAGCGCATTCGGCTACAAATATATCGCTTCTCCGAAGCTGAAAATGCACTTGTCAACCAGTCTTTTAGGAGGCACTCTTAGTTGTAATGGTTCCAGATATTGTTTTTGATATGTGATTTTCCGGTACAATATGATTTGATTGAAGTAATATTTAACAACAGCTGTGAGTCTGTAATACACAAATTTAGAAAGCTCCGATAATTTATTATTTCTCTTAAATCATTTGTGGATTTCATTTTTCCTCCATCTTCTCATTCAAGGCTTCCACAGCTTTCTTAAACCCAATAAAGGAAATAACCGAGACAACTACAGAAAGAATTAAATGTAATGATATTTTAATTACTTTCTTCATATTTATTCTAATATCTCAAATTTCTTGCTATCATGTTTCAATTCAGTAAACCAGCCATGATCTACTGTTGAGATAGAATGCTCCACATTCACATATTCCACGCTCGCTTTTTCTATACAGTCTGCCACAAAAGCGATACAATACATGGATTTAACATCATTAAAAGGATTATGCTCTTGTAATAACTTTTTCCTTTTTTCAGGATCCCGGGTAAATTTCCAGCGCATAATAGTAAATAAAGTTCCCACTAATTCCAATCCTCCATAAGTACATTTCTGTTTTTTAAGTTTCTTCCCCTCTTCAGTGATCTTATCCCAATCCTCATTTGAAATTTCTCCCAGGTTAAGTTGAATCCCAATCTTTTCATCATTCTTAAATACTTCTTTCAGGATTTTTTTCGGTTTGGATACTCTTATTCCATAAACCAGCTTTCCCCAGGTGAATTTAACAGTACTTTCATAAAATTTCCCATCCGAACCAAAAAACCCGATATGCGACCATTGGGACTTTTTTCCCTGTTCCTCCCAGAAAATATTCTGTGCTTCGATTATAGCATTACTGATAAAATCTTTGCCTTTTTCAAATAGAATCGTTTTGGGAATGAGATACTTGCTGATTTCATTTTTCAAAGTTTTTTTATCCATAGATCCTCCATATAAATAATAATTGCTTCACTTGTCCCGCGTGCCCAGTGAAATTTATTTATATATTTCATTCGGGTTAAATCCTTATTCATTTAACTGGGAGCGGTTTTCATCTTGCAATCTCCAATCCTTCGATAAAACAATATTTAAAATACAATTCTTTATACCATTTAACTGCAAGATAGAACTTATACCAACTGGATTCATTGAAGTCGTCAGATAGTATTGCATCTTTTACTTTTCTCTTTTTGAATTTTTTCTTTTTGAAATTGCTGAAGGATTGTTTCAACCATAGGTAGTCATTGTATTTGAGTTCCTGGTCATGCTTTTCAAAAAAACCATATTTCAACAAAAGTTTTCTCCAATTCGTTTTGCGTTTAACATACCATTTCTTAGCTTTAAGAGTTTCAAACAGGATATCAAAATTATCAAATTTAATATTATTATCTTTATATTGAGGATGGTTTTCAAGGTATGTTTGAAGATATTGCTTAATTTTTTCAAAAGCTACCTGGAATCTCTGTTTGTTATCTATAATCCCTGAAGATTTATAGGATTCAGAAAATTCATCACTATAATCATATTCATAAGACCATTTCAGAAAAGGCAAATCCGGGTAAGTAAGTGCCTGACCATGACCATAAGCCGGCATAAATTGATCGAAAAACGCATCATATCTACTTTTTTTGATAAATTTTTGAATAATCGTAACTATTATATATTCCAATATTCTAAAATGGTTTGAATAAAGTTTTACCTTTTTAATATCATTAACTTTACTTATCAATCCGGAAAATCCCTGGTGAACAAATGTATCTGCATACGGATGAAGAGCAACTCCTAATTTCACAGGGTCTTCTTCTAACAGAGCATCTTTAAAGATTTTTCCAATAATTATTGAATCCTGTTGGCATCTCATTTTCTTAATGAAATTTTTTCCCTTGCACCCGGGTACAAAGTGAAAAGCACTTGTATTATTTATCATGGAAGAATAGTTAAGGGATTTTATTTTGAAATAATGATGACATGTAGCCATATTGAAAAAAGCAGGTTTGTCATCTATGATATCATATTCAATATTTTCCAGGTTCCCATTAATTATGATATGGTTGATTTTAGCATCATCAACAAATTGTGAGGCATAGGCAATTTTAAAAGCTGCTTCTTTTTTAAAACCGCAGGCACGGGCAAAAGCCAGCACCGCATAATAGTGTGCATCGATTTGCATAATTTGTTACCTGTTCCTATTTTTTTGCCACTCTTTACCTCTTTACTGGACTCTGACAGGTAAGAGTGGCTCGGATTAACAAAAGTTAATCAAAATTACTGTCATGCTGAGTCCTTCGCCCTTCGTCCTTCGTCCTTCGACAGAGCCTGTACTGAGCGAAGTCGAAGTACTCAGGGTGACACAAGCTCCAGCCTTCTCCGGCACCTACCGGATATGGCTTGGCAAGCAGGGTGACACAAGCTCAGGAACTTGTCCTGCTCCTGACGGATGACACAAGCTCCAGCCTTCGCAATGCTACGGCTTGGCAAGCAGGGTGACCAGTAGTACTTTTTGATAATTTTACTGACAACTCAAAATCCTAGGAATCTTACTTCAGGCTCGAGTAAAACATTGAATTTTTCCAATACTACATCTTGAATCTTATCTATAAGATATTTAACATCTTTGGCTTTTGCCTGCCCCAGATTGACTATAAAACCTGCATGTTTATCCGAGATCATAGCATCACCTTTCCTGAAACCTTTCAACCCTGCATCTTCAATAAGTTTCCCTGCAAAATAACCGGTAGGTCTTTTAAAAACACTCCCGCAGGAAGGATATTCTACAGGTTGAGTTTTTCTCCTTTTTTCCAGTTGCTCTAGCCTGATTTTCCTCAGTTTTTCTTCATCCTGATGTGTAAATTTTAAAAAACATGAAAAGATAATTTTATCTTGTAGTTCAGGAGCTGAACGATAACCAAAGCTGATTTCAGACTTTTTCAAATTCAACTCATTAAAATCAATATCAAGGCATAGAACTTCTTCCACCACATCACTAATAACGCCTTTGTCTATACCCGCATTCATGATAAGAGCACCGCCAACTGTTCCCGGGATACCTGATAAGTATTCCAATCCCCCAAGTTCATTTTTTTCACAGAAAATTATCAAATCCTGTAATAGTGTTCCTGCACCAACTTTTAAAAGATCACCGGACTTCTCAATAAAATTGAAATATCCTGATAACTTGATTATTACTCCTCGCAATCCCTGATCATTGATCAGGATATTTGCACCCAGACCAAGAAAATATACAGGTATTTGACCTGTCAGGCAAAAGGACAAAATATTTTTTAAATCAATTAAATTTTTTGGATAAACTAAGAAATCAACGGGACCACCGATTTTATACCAGGTATGATTCGTCAAAGGCTCATTTATTAAAAAATCACCCTCAAACTTATTTTTTAAAAAATATTCAGTTTCCTGTTTATAATTTTTCATAATAAACATTATTTTAGTCCTCTTATCTCACTTAATTGTCTGTTCAAGTTCATCAGCTTGTAGAACATTTAAGAGAAATATTTCAATCTCATCTTCAAAAAGATTATATTTGCAATTCACAGTTACGATTTCACCTTCAGGGTTAACTTTCTTCCCTACACCTTTTACAATGAAACCATCATTTTCTATTTCCAATGTATATAAAGCAAAATCATCTTCAGCAGGTAAAGAAAAATCCTCAAGGGATAATTTCTCCCAATCCGGTTGTGATGGTTCGGAATTTGTAAAATACCATTGCCTGATATTGGAAGCAGCATATCTGCAAGCTGTGATAATTGAGTTTCTGTTTTGATAATTCTTCCTGACCTCTAAGGAATCGTGAAGTTGTTTAATAAGTCCTGAAGAGAAATAAATGGAATACATTAAGGTTAAAATCGGAACAATCCAAACAACATTCAAATACCTGTTATGCGCATAAATCCTTTTCTTAAATAAATTCAGGAAAAGATAAATGCAAATAGATAATATAGTTAGAAATAACAGGGATATAAGCATGCAGGGAGTGCTGAATCCAAGGCTAAAATCTCTAAGTCCTACAATTTTAGAGGAAAACCGGAAGATCATAGGAAAAACATAAAAAGCAAGATAGCCCAGGATAGTAATTACAAATAAACCGTACATGATCTTTAACTCTTTTATGTTTCCAGGTCTTGTATTGATAAATGAACTGAGACCATTCAGTTTGGATTTCATTCTATTCAGGACTGATAAAAAGATGAGTATTCCCAGTAAAGAGAGCCAGAATAAAATTTTAATAGAATCCAGATATCCTTTAAAAATGGACTGGTAGAATCGCGAGACCATTTTTTTTATAATTTTTGATAAAGCATCACTTATGAAAACACTGCCAAAAGGTTCTTTTATCCTTTCTATGAGTGGCTCAATATTTATTTCAAGCATTTGTGATAATAATCTCAATTTTTCGAAATCAAATCCTACGGTAGTTTTGGGAACATTTTCAGCAAAAGGACCGCTGAAAAGACTATCGGAGATAATTGCCTGCCTGTTGAATTCAACAATTGAATTTTCAACTGTGTATCCAGTGAATTTATAACTGAAAAAAACAGGAATAGCAGCAATAAATATAATGCTTACAAAAGATAAGATTATTAACCTGTTTATAATAGAAAATTTTGAAGTTTCCAACTGATCTCCATATTTTTTATAATTCTTTTCTCAAATAGTTATGGCTTAAAGATATTGTCAAATAAAAAGGGGAAATGAAATAATAATCAGTGATCTAATGTGTTTTTTCAGTATTGCTCCATAACCCCATCCCCAGCCCTTCCCCTTTGGCAAAGGGGAAGGGAGAGTGGAGAAATTATAAGGTTATTTGAGCAGCAACATTTTTTTCATTACCGATTCTTTTCCGGATGATATTTTGTAGAAATAGATTCCTGAAGAAACAAGCTTACTGTTACTATCTAGACCGTTCCATAATACAGAATGAGTGCCTTTAATTAGATGTTCGTTTATCAATTTTCTCACTTCTTGACCCTTGATGTTGTAAATTATCAATTCGGTGTTTTTCTCGGTGTTCTCGGTGGTGAATCGTATTGTTGTTTCCGGATTAAAAGGATTGGGGAAGTTGGTTAAATTAAAAATTAGAAATTCGGATTTAGGAATTTCGTAATCTTCCGCATCCACAGTTTCAAACATTGGAATTTGTATTTGTGTAAACTGCCCATCATTTACTTCAATTTCATACAAAACGGCATCATCATAGAATACACGCTCTGCATAAACATCGTAAGTTCCGGCTGGAAGTTTGTATTGGAAATTACCGATACTATCCGAGAAGGTGAACTCACACGGTTGGTTGTTGATTTTGAGTAAAACATAATCTACAAGTTCTTCGGTTGTGGGGTTGTATGTATAACCCTCGATGCCACCAAATGATGGTGAATTATACTCATAAGGACCGATATCTATGATTGATGTTCCATTATTATCCCCATCCCAGACTCTATGATTGTAATCCATATCGAATGGATAATAATAACCAGTTGTATCGAATCCTGCGTCTATTGCCAAACTTCCTTCTATTAGATGGAAATCTCCATTTTGTATATCCTCGAATAGTGTTTGCGCCTGCAAAGAATCCACCCAGATGTTACCACCACCGTCTATACAAGGTGGTTCAATATCGAAGTCCAATATGCAGTTACGAAAAATTGGATTACCGTGAACACCATTTAGAGATAATTCATCATTTCCTACAAATATGCAATTATTATAATAACCTGAGAACACTCCATTAAATGCATATTGATTATTAATAGATAGATTATTAAAACAAGACTCATTTCTGTAAGTTATAGTAATACCTGCTTCTCCATTAAAACCAATATTTTGATATACATCAAGATAAGCAGAAGTCCTTACATTTCCTTCTTCGACTATGTTATTATAGATTCGTCCATTACATTCTAAACCTGTATCAAGATCACACTCTTCAAAATAATTATCCGAAATCTCAACATAGGCGTCATCAATCTCAATTCCCTTTCCACTATTCGTTGCGAAATGATTATTTTTGATATATATAGAATCTAAACTTGAATCAATACCAGTTGAACAACTGCCTATTTCATTATTATAAAAGTAACTTTTTTCATAAGTGTTGGATGATAGATATATCGCTTTGCGATTAAAAGTAACCGACTCAATACTATTATCAACAAAATACATGGATTTACTTGAATAAGCTGCTGTTCCATGCTTAAAGATATTATGGGCGATAAACGGTGTTCCTGTATCTACATTAAAAATGTATCGAATTAGAAAAAAATACTTACCAGATAAACTAATAATGTTCGGGTGAGGATATTCAAAATAATCAAAGTAATTGTTTATTGCCAGAATATCTGTGACGTTTTTTTCAATGTTGATAGCCCTATCATTATCAATAAAACTGCAGTTTACAACTTTTGCGGATCCATTCCACAATGCAATAGCAGCGCGCGGTTGTTCCGAAAGAGAAAATCCGGTAAAGGCAGAAAACTCGAACAAGCAGTATTTAAATCTGCTGGATTGAGCGCCTTCAGGTATATAAATTGTACCCCAGTGAAAATACTCTTCATCTTGCATACGGGTAAAAATAATACTATCCTGCTCTGTACCTTCAGCAATTATTCTACCATCAACCCGGATAAATTTGGCTACAGGTTCCACTCCACCATGAAAATAAAACTGATCATCTCCTATATCATCGTAATAATCTGCATTAAACTTTACAACGGTACCTGGTAGAATTGTTAAAGTAACTCCGACATCTACATAAACACCGGAAGTAACGAGATAAGGATTGTTATCTGGACTCCAAATTGTGTCCTCAGTGAGGTGACCACCTACTTCAATTGCGGGTGCAATTGAAAAATGTAAAATGTAAAATGTAAAATTAAAAATGAAAATAAAAAAGAATAGATTTTTTTTCATAACTTATAACCTCACCCTATATCCCTCTCCTTAAATCAGGAGAGGGACTTTAAGGATGAGACAAAGAAAGCAAAAGGTTACTTGAGCAGCAACATTTTTTTCATGGCTGATTCTTTACCTGAAGAAATCTTATAGAAGTAGATTCCTGAACTGACAGGTTTATTATTTGAGTCTGTACCATCCCAGGTAACAGAGAGGGTGTGAGAGTGGGAGGGTGTGACGATGGGAGGTTCTCTCACTTTCTG
>JAUXFF010000188.1 GCA_030620155.1 Candidatus Cloacimonadota bacterium
CCTTTGCTGAATATTCTCATAGGATCATACAACTGTTTGATGGTCATATAGTTACAGAAAATATCCAGAAAGAATTCCATCTTTAATATAAAAATAACCTAAGCAGTTTTAAAAGAATTGAAAATTCTATTTAGATTTTCAGTTTTTATCAGTTTTCACTAATCTTCTTGGAGGGGCAATGCTGAGAAATTATATAAAAATAGCTATAAGAAATTTATCTAAAAAGAAATTCTATACAGCAATAAATATAATCGGTTTGGCTATAGGTTTAACCTGTACAATATTAATAGGACTTTTCATAAAAAATGAACTTTCTTATGATAAAAGCCACGAAAATTATCAGCGTATTTACAGATTAGAATCCCATTTCACTATTAAGGAATCAGATGATTACTTTGCTGCAACTGCCTTTCCGTTGGCAGTGGCTCTGAAAGTTGAATATCCTGAAGTTGAGGAGTATGTACGATTCAGCCCCATGGATAATAATCTTTTTGAGCATGATGGGGCAAAGTTTTTTGAAGATAATGTCTATTATGCGGATTCTACAATTTTTAAAGTATTCACTCATAAATTCATTATTGGTTCTCCTGAAGATGCTCTTTCAGAACCGAACACTATGATTCTTACTGAAAGCTTTGCTAAGAAGTTATTCGGCAATGAAAACCCAATGGGTAAAGTATTGGCAACGGGGTATGGTTTCAGTTTTACTATTACCGGTGTGATCGAAGATGTTCCACATAATTGTCATTTGAGGTTCGAAGCACTGTGCTCAATGATAACTCTGGCTAATTTTTTCGGACATGACAGGTATCACAGCCTTGAACCTAATGCCTTCTGGAATATCGGCTTCTATTCCTACGTACTACTGAAAGAAGGTGCTGATATTCAAAATGTTTTAGACAAATATCCTGAATTTAACGAAAAATATATTAAACCTATTGGAGACTTGATAAATTCTAAATTTTATTTAATGACTCAACCTCTTGCTGATGTACATTTGCATTCCAAATTGGGTTATGACCTTCCTACAGGAAATATTGCATATGTTTATGCTTTTGGTATAGTTGCTTTATTCCTATTACTTATAGGTTGTATCAATTATATGAATCTGGTTACAGCGCAGTCCTCAAATAGAGCTACTGAAGTAGGTATCAGAAAAGTTTTTGGTGCAGGAAAGGAATTATTAAGAAGACAGTTCCTCGTTGAATCTTTGGTTATAACATTCCTTGCTTTTATTTTTGCTATATTAGCTTCAGAGTTATTATTACCTGTATTTAATAAGCTTGCAGACAGGCACATGGAAATGAATTTCATTGGTAATTTGCCTTTTTTCCTGACCATTGTCGGTATCACTGTCCTTGTGGGTTTGATATCGGGAATCTATCCTGCATTTTTTCTTTCTTCTTTTGTCCCTGTAGAAGTTCTTAAAAGTAGATATGGAAAAGGTAAGGGAACTTTAAGAAAAATCCTGGTTCTTTTACAGTTTTCCATTTCGATTATTATGATTATTGGGACTTTTACTGTAATCAAACAACTTAATTATCTCAGGACAAAGGACCTGGGATTCCAGGATGAAAATGTTGTAGTCTTAACAGTAAGAGATACAACGGGTGTTAGGAATCTTGATGCATTTAAAGATGAACTTGTGAAGCATCCCCGTATTTTAAAAGCAGGAAAATCAACAAGCATCCCCGGTCAACCATATGGGATTATTGTTCAGCGTTATGAAACAGATGATAAAACTATGGCTGAAAAAGGAATGAACTTTGTTTTTGTAGATCATGACTATCTTGATGTAATGAATATGATAGTGATAGAAGGTAGAGATTTTGACCCCGATTTACAATCTGACCTGGAAGAATCTGTTTTGATCAATGAAGCAACTGTAAGAAAAACGGGGTGGGAAAATAATGCAAATGCAATTGATAAGAAAATACATTTCGGAGCTGACCTTGATGGTTCTGCTGTACGAGAAACAAAGGTTATTGGTGTTGTAAAGGATTTTCATTATGTTTCACTTCATAATGAAGTAGATCCGATCTTGATTTTATTGGCGGATTTACCTATGCGTAATATCAGCCTTAGGATAAAAGGTGTGAATATTCATGAAACACTGGATTACATCGAGCAAAAGTGGAATGAATTCTGCCCGACTTTTCCCTTCGATTTCTTTTTTCTGGACGAGAGTCTGAATGAACTGTATACTGCAGAGCAGAAAATAGGAAAAGTTTTCACTTATTTTTCAATTCTTTGTATCTTTATTGCCTGTCTTGGTTTATTTGGGTTGGCAGCTTATACAACGGAACAAAGAACTAAAGAGATCGGTATAAGAAAAGTAATGGGTGCTACAACCTCTAATATTGTTTTGATACTTACCAAAGAATTTACAAAATGGGTACTTCTCGCTAATATCATAGCCTGGCCTGTTGCTTATCTTGCTCTTAATAAGTGGCTTGAAAATTTTGCATATAGAGTGAATTTAACAATACCTTTATTTATTCTCGCGGGTTTATCAGCTTTGATTATCGCTTTTCTCACTATTAGTTTCCGAGCAGTAAAAGCAGCTTCATCTAATCCGGCAGATGCGTTGAAATATGAGTAAGACACTTGGCAACTACTGGACTACGCTGGGGCAATCCGGCTTCGTCCGATAAAACGGGGCTGCGGCGCGACAGTCCGGCTTCGTAGACTTCAGGCTTCACTCTGTTACGCCCAGACAAGACGCCGTGACAATCCGGCTTCGTCAATACTACGCCGGGACAAAGGAGGAAAAATGAGAGAAATCGTATTATCAATTCCAACTCTGGAAGCTGAACAAAATATTGAAATAGATGTGAGAATAAACGGCAGGAAGAGAACCATAAAATACAGGGTGGAAATAATTGGTTGGAACGGAACGGAACCAAATTCTGAAGAAAAGGTAATAGTTCTGAAACATGCTATTGCCGAATATGATAAAGATTGGGAATTAATTCAAATAGGGGCTCCCACAAAAAATAATATACCTCTAATGTTCAGGAAAAAACAAAATACAGCATAGAAATACAGATAATTTTTTGATTTGATTAAGTTTAATATATCCATAAAGTGATTTAATATAAATAACTGTAGAAGAGACCTGCGGAATAAAAAAACAGACCGATCTACAACGCTGAAAGTGTTGAACTATTCTTTCTTATAAAATTTCTAATATTTTTGATTATTAATTATTCCTGAATTTATCATATTGATAAAAATTTTTATTATATATGATTTTATAAACATAGATAAGTCATTACAATATAGTTAATTATAGGACGATTTATTCTTTGGAACATTGCCTGCTTATAATATTATAGAATTTCAAAGGAGCAAATATGTTTTCCGAAATAATTAAATTTTATAAATTAAAATTCAAAATATTCTTAAGTGTAATATTCCGGATGTCAATATTTAAAATGATTGGAACATTTTTCCTTAAGCTGTACAAAAGAAGAAAATACTTTTATGAAATTATAAATCAGAACTAATTTTAATATTTTTTAAGATAAAAAAATAATAGGTTAAAATACTCAGGCATCCATCTACTTATATTTTTTTATATAGATTAAACTGGGGGAGAAATTAAATTGTAATGCGACCAGTTTAGCTGCCTCTAGCATGGCCTGGTCGCTGATAAAAAAACATGATAGATTATATTTTTCTCGACCTGGCAGGTCGAGTGAGGCTGTTGACAAAGTACAATTTACTAGTATGTTATGTAGAACTTTGATTTAAATGAAATTGTAATGGTGAGCCCTTCGGCATCGCTCAGGACAGGC
>JAUXFF010000023.1 GCA_030620155.1 Candidatus Cloacimonadota bacterium
ACCAGCTTACTGCTGGTGCACATTCAGTAGTCTGGAACGGAGATGATGATTCAGGAAAATCAGTTGGTTCGGGGATTTATTTCTATAAACTGAAAGCAGGTGATTTTCAGAAAGTTAGGAAGATGATATTGATTAAGTAGTGATAGCTCTTGCTTACCACGCCTAAGTTGTACGAAAGCTGGAGCTGTCCGAGAAAGTTTTCAGAGGAGGAAATCATGAAAACCTTATTTTTTATTTTAGGATTTATTATTTTATCAACCTTTCTTGCTGCCACTATTATCAATGTTCCTGTCGATCAACCTACGATTCAGGAAGGGATCAACGTTGCAGTTGTTAGTGATACAGTTCTTGTACAGCCAGGAACGTACTTAGAAAACATTAACTTTAATGGCAAAAACATAACCGTTGCTTCATTATTTTTAACAACACAGGATACAATATATATTTCACAGACGATAATTGATGGAGACAGCAGTGATTGTGTGGTTACTTTTGAAAGTGGAGAAGATTGGACATCAGTATTAACTGGTTTTACTATCACTAATGGTACTGCTGAACATGGAGCTGGGATTCTCTGTTATAATTCAAGTCCTAATTTAGAAAATATTACAATAACTGGTAATTCTGCTTTGTTTGGTGGTGGAATTTATTGCGGGCAATCTAATGCGACTATAAAAAATAATCAGATCTTAAATAATTCTGCTGATTATGGAGGGGGTATTTACTGTGATAATTCCAATCCGAGTTTGGAAAATGTTACAATAATAAATAATTCTGCTATTTCTGGTGGTGGGGTTTACTGTTGGTCAAATTCAAATCCAACATTAATGAATGTAACAATTACAGGTAATTATGCTGATTGGGCTGGTGGTGGGATTTACTGTCATATTAATTCCAGTCCAAATTTAGTAAATTGTATTCTCTGGAATGATACTCCTCAAGAAATAGCTGGTCCTGCTACAGTTTTCTATTCAGATATTCAAGGTGAATGGTCTGGAACTGGTAATATAGACGAAGACCCGTTATTTGTAAGTCCAGATGACGGAGATTATCATCTACAAGATACAAGCCCATGTATAGGAGCTGGTATTGATGAAATAGAAATAGATGGAACCTGGTATTATGCTCCTGAGTTTGATATTGAAGGAAATCCACGTCCAGATCCTGCAGGTTCAATGCCAGATATGGGAGCATATGAGAATCCCTATGGAGAACCACAAGTAGGAATTGACGATAATTTATTTTCAATTTACAAATATCGGTTGAACAATTATCCAAATCCTTTCAATCCAACAACCATAATAGAATACTCAATCCCACAAGAAACTGATGTAGTGCTCAAAATCTACAACATCAAAGGACAGCTCCTTAAAGTATTAGTTAATGATTTTAAAAATGCTGGAGAGCATTCTGCTATCTGGGATGGAAGAGACTCCAATGACAACCAAATTAGTTCGGGAATTTATTTCTATAAATTAAATGTGAATGGTAAAACTGAAGTAGTGAAGAAATGTTTGCTTCTGAAATGAAAAAGATGCTGCTAACAATGTGTCACGCCGGCATTAGCCACAACTTTATGGAAGGACCAGATGAAAATAATTATGAAAAAAATAGGAGCCAAAATGCTCAATAGTAAGAGCAAGAAATTATTTTTTTCACTTATCATTCTATTTGTAATTCTATCAAATATTTTTTCAATTGAGTTTGAATTTGAAAACACCTGGACACGTTATACGGTATATAAAAAAGGTATAGAAGTTCTTGAAAATATGCTATTTGTAAATACCTATTGTGCAATTGAAAGCTATGATATTCTGGCAGATGGAAACATCGAATTGCACCAGGTTTTGGAAGTAAATGGTCTGATTCGTGATATTCAGCTTGATGAAAGTGACCAGATGCTTTATGTTCACATTTCAGATTATCAGGAAGATGGATTTGATAGAATTAATGCCTACAATATTATTAATAACGAATTGGAGTTTAGTTTCACCTCTGGTGAAGTAGATAAATTTAATCTTCCCAAAGATTTGATATATCTTGTTGGTAATTATGTTATTTTAGCACAGCCTGATATTTTACCTTGTTATAATAAACAAACTCAACAAATAGAAGATATTACTTATCCATATCAAGAAATTATCGGTTCTTTTGAAGATATATTAATTGAATATAGTATCAGCGATTCATCTCTCAGTTTTTATAGAATTGAAGATATTAATGATCCAATCTTACTTTATCAATATTATTACGAGATGATAACTTGTTATCGAAGTTATATTAGAAATTTTGATAATTCGCATTGTTTAGTAATTGATAGAGAACGAATATTGGTCTTTAATGTTAGTGATGAACAGAATTATTTTTTTCAATCTCTATGGGAAATTGACTTAACTTATAGTATGGATATTTTATTTGAGCCAAAACCGTTAGAAAACGATCAACTGTACATTGGGACACAAGTTGGAGAAAATTTTATTTTCAATGTCTCTGATTATGATTCTCCTGTATTACTTCATAATTGGATGGAAGAAGATTCAGAAGTAAATGGGTACTGCATTTATGACAGTAATTTATTGTACCGTTCTGAAAATTTCAACGGAATCTGGATGTATGATCTCAGCGATTTGCCTACAACTCAATATGAAGAATACGGGGAAACTTTTCCATTTCGTTCAACTGCCTATATTGAAGGGTTTATATATAAAAATGATCACAATTATCTTTATAGAATTGATCCGGAAACCTATGAAGAAGAAATAATTTGCGAAATACCATTTACTATAGGCTGGGATTATTATAAATTTGAGAACTTACTAGTTATCTATATCAATTACGGCTGGAATTATGAGAATTATTGTGCTATAATTGATTTGAATACAAACCAACTTCTAAATTACATTACTCTGAATGGACCGATGTTGATCACCCATAACGGTAAAATATTTATTCAAAATGGTGATATTGTAAACGTATATGACATTAATGATAGTTATGAATTAGAATACCTTACTAACTTTACTGCCAGTAGTACAATGCTAATAAACGAATTTGATGAAGAACACTTTTGGGTAAGTTATGATGATGGAGATTTTCTGTTCAATACTATAAGTTTACAGATAGATCACGATTTTGCAGATTTCTTTTCACCCAGTTCTCAAAGACTGGCAAAGCCATGCAAATATGATGACAGACTTATCATCACTGATATGTGCTATCCTTATGATGCGGATATCAGATTATATGATATAAGTTCTCTTGATAATCCGGTTTTACTGGATTCCAAAAATGAAAATGTTAACTGCTCTTATTTTCAATTGGATGATTATATTTTGGAAAGCCACTTTGTGGAACCTGTACAGATATATGATAAGTTTGAGGAGTCTTTCACTGAACCGATTCAAGAACACGACTTTGAGACAGCAATTTTCGAATTGATAATTGATGAAGAACGAAACAGAATCGTTAGCTCATCATCGTTTTATAATTTTAGGACATTTCTTTTTGAACTTACCGGAATCGGGATTGAGCTTGTCCCAGAGATAAATACTGACTTATCTAACTACCCCAATCCGTTCAATCCAACCACAACAATTTCTTTATCAATTCCCGAAGAAAGTAATGTAGAATTATCCATTTTCAACATAAAAGGTCAAAAGATAAGAACCCTTAGAAATGATCAATACCCGAAAGGTAATCATTCGGTTATATGGGACGGAAAAGACTCTAATGATAAGCGAGTCGGTTCAGGAATATATTTCTATAAACTTATAGCAGGTGATTTTCAGAGAGTTAAGAAGATGATATTGATCAAATAAGGATAGCTCAAGCCTGCTAAACCGAAATGGTACGAAAGTTGAAGCTATCCGAGAAAGTTTTCAATGGAGATAATTATGAATAAAATATTAGTAGTAATTTTCGTTCTTATACCCTTAATGTCAAATGCTCAATATGAAAATGAAAATTCAATAACAATCGACGACATTGAATATTACATGGCAACGGATGAAGAATGTTATGCTCCAGGTGATTCAGTTCATATGATTTACAGGATTACGAATTATAGTAATTCAGCAATAATATTCCAATTTAATTCAGCTCAAAGATATGATTTTATTGTTAATCAAGAAGAGAATATTATCTGGTACTGGTCTTGTATGATGGGATTTGTTGAATGGGTGTGGTTCTTAACTTTAAATCCAGGTAATTCAACTGAAGCTAATCATTATTGGGGAATTGTTGATAATTGGGGCAATCAAATTTCTTCTGGAATCTATGAAGTAACTGGACTTTATACTTATGTAAATTATAACACTGTGCCTGTTTCGGTTAATATTGAATATTTACTTTCTGATGCTAATGATGAATCATTATTTTCTCCCAAAATAAAACTGTTTAATTTCCCCAATCCCTTCAACCCTGAGACAGTTATCAGCTATCAGCTTTCAGCAGACAGTGAGGTAGAACTTATAATTTATAACATCAAAGGACAGCTCCTTAAAGTATTAGTTAATGATTTTAAAAATGCTGGAGAGCATTCTGTTATCTGGGATGGGAGAGATAATAATCAAATTCCAGTATCCTCAGGAATCTATTTCTACAAACTGAATGTGAATAGTAAAACTGAAGCTGTGAAGAAATGTTTGCTATTGAAATAAAGAATAGAGTTGCTAACAAGCTTGCCAGTGACCTGGAGGCGCTGCACACGCCGGCATTAGTGGCAACTTGATTGAGTTGGAGGTTTAAATGAAAAATATTATATTAATTGTTTTTATAATATTCTATTTGAATTTATCAGCAACCATCATCAATGTTCCTGATGACCAGCCAACAATACAGGAAGGGATAAACATAGCAGTAAATAGTGATACAGTACTTGTACAACCTGGGACTTACTTTGAAAATATTAACTATAATGGCAAAAACATAACTGTTGCTTCATTATTTATTACTACTCAAGATACTACTTATATTTCACAAACAATTATCGATGGAGATGATAATGGACATGTAGTTAAATTTAGTAATGGTGAAGACTCGATAGCAGTTTTGACAGGATTCACAATTACCAATGGTTTTGCTTCAGGAAATTATCCTGATTATTACGGTGGTGGGATTTATTGTGGAAATAATTGCAATCCGAGTTTACAGAATATAATAATAACAGATAATGGAGCTGATTATGGTTGTGGGATTTACTGCGGTTATTGGTCCAGTCCGAGTTTAGAAAATGTTACAATAAGTGGAAATTTTACCGGTGGATCTGGAGGTGGGATTTACTGTGCATGGTATTCCAGTCCAAGTCTGATAAATGTTACAATAAGTGGAAATTTTACCGTCGGATATGGAAGTGGGATTTATTGTTATAATTCCAGTCCGAGTTTAATAAATGTTACAATAACAGATAATTTTGCTACTTATGGTGGAGGGATTTATTGTCATGATTCCAATCCGAGTTTGGAAAATGTTACAATAACAGATAATTCTGCTACTTATGGTGGCGGGATTTGCTGCAATGAATCCAGTCCGAATTTGGTGAATGTCGTAATAGCTAATAATTCTGCTGCTAATATGGGTGGAGGGATTTACTGTCATGATTCCAATCCGAGTTTAATAAATTCCATTTTGTGGAATGATTCACCAGAAGAGATCTATATTTATTCAGGTTCAGTTACAACGACATATTCGGATATAGAAGGAGGTTGGGCAGGCTCTGGCAATATAGATGGAGACCCGTTATTTGGTGGAACAGGAGAAGATCCATATTCATTACTTGAAAATTCTCCTTGTATCGATGCAGGAATACCCGATACTACAGGATTGAATTTGCCACCCTGGGATCTAATTGGTAATATTCGCATCTGGGATGGAGATGGAAATGGAAGTGTTATCATTGATATGGGGGCTTATGAATACGGAGCTCCACCTTATGTGGATATAGATGACAATGTAATTGTTCAAACTCCTGAAATTCTTTTACATCAAAACTTCCCCAACCCCTTCAACCCTGAAACAACAATAAAATTCAACCTGATAGAATCCGGAGATGTAAAACTTAAAATTTATAATATTAAAGGACAGAAGGTGAAGACACTGTTTCACGAAGTACTTGCAGCTGGTCAGCATTCAGTAGCCTGGAATGGTAAAGATGATTCCGGTAAACCTGTTTCATCAGGAATCTATTTCTATAAATTGAATGTGAATGGTAAAACAGAAGCTTTGAAGAAATGCTTATTATTGAAATAATAATAAAAGGAGGTTGTTAATGAGATTTTTATTATGCTTACTCTTTGTGTTATTTATTAACCAGTTATTTTGCCAGATTGATTTTTATATCGAAACAGATGAATATTCTTATTCTTTTGGACAAAATGTACACATTACATTCAACCTTCATAATACTGGTTCTGATACGGTTAGTGTACCCTTTATTAGTAGTTTCCCTTTTAGTTATTATATTGATGATGAGCAATTTGGTATTGGTGCATACCATATTTTTTTTTATGTCTTTATTCCGCCCGACTCAACGATATCATACCATCATACTCATATTGACTTTATAAGTATTGGCAACCATATATTGATTGGTGAATTCTTTCATTATCCATATAATTGGATAACAGATCCAATATCAATATCTATAGATCAAGTAGGTTCTGATTTTTCAGATTTTCAGCTTAAAGTAAATCAAATCTCAAATTATCCTAATCCATTTAATCCTACAACAACAATAAATTATTCTCTCAAAGAGAATTCAAAGGTCGAACTTGATATCTATAACATCAAAGGACAGAAAGTAAAATCACTTGTTAATGAAGTGCTTCCAGCTGGAGAATATTCTGTTATCTGGGATGGCAGAGATTCCAATGATAAGCGTGTCAGTTCAGAAATTTATTTCTATAAATTAAAAGCAGGTGATTTTCAGAGAGTTAGGAAGATGATCCTCCTACGTTAAAACTACGGAGGATAAATCCTCCTTAAATAATGGCGGACAAGTCCTTATTAAATAAATCAGGAGATTATTATGAAGTTTCTATTTTCTGTTTTCTTTTTTATTGTTTTTGTTTCATTTCTGGCTGCCACTATTATAAATGTTCCGGCAGACCAGCCAACAATTCAGGAAGGGATAAATGTTGCTGTTGATGGTGATACTGTTTTGGTGCAACCAGGGACTTACTTTGAAAATATCGATTTCATTGGCAAAAACATAACTGTTGCTTCATTATTTCTTACTTCACAGGATACAACATATATTTCACAGACAATTGTTGATGGTGATAGTTGTGGAAGTGTAGTAACATTTATAAGTGGAGAAGATTCTACTGCTGTTTTATGCGGGTTCACAATTACAAATGGTTTTGCTGATTCAGGTGGTGGAATTTTCTGTTATTATTCCAATCCGAGTTTAGATAATGTAACAATATCGGGTAATACTGCTCATGAAGGTGGTGGAATTATGAGTTCAAACTCCAGTCTGAGTTTGGAGAATGTAACAATATCGGGTAATAATAGTACTGCTTATCATTGGGATATTTTTAACATGGGTGGTGGAATATACTGTAGTCATTCTGATCTAAATTTAATCAATGTAACTATAACAGGCAATACTACTGGCTGGGGTGGTGGAATAAGCTGTAATGCATCTGATCTGATTTTAGTAAACGTAACTATAACAGGTAATTCTGCTTATGAAAATGGTGGTGGGATTTATTGTTGGCATAGTTCCAGCTTGAGTTTTGATTCTGTAGATAGATGTAATATATTCCTGAATTTCGCCGGTTCAGGGTGGGATTTGTACGCTTACAATTGTAACACTATAGATGTAATAGTAGATACATTCACTGTATTTCAACCAGACAATTATTTTGCCTATCCGATTGATAATTTCACCTTTGATATACTTAATGCCAAAATAGAGCAGGTAGATCAAGATTTGTATGTCAGTCCTGATGGTTCTGATGATAATAGTGGAATGGATGTTGATGACCCATTGCTTACAGTTTCTTATGCACTTGCTAAGATTCTTGCTGACAGTACAAATTCTCTCATAATTCATTTATCTAATGGTACCTATTCCCCTTCTCAGACAGGTGAAAGAATTCCATTAAATTGCAGAAGTTATGTTTCATTGCTTGGAGAAAATGAGGCTTCTACTATTTTAGATGGGGAAGGGTTGAGTAGGATCTTTATGTGCAGGAACGATAATAATTTTTCGATAGAGAACATAACTATTCAGAATGGTATTTCTTTTTTCCAAGGTGGTGGGATATACTGTAATAATTCCAGTCTAAGTTTAGAAAATTTAATCATAATAGATAATACTGCTATTGCTGATTTTCTTTTTATTACTTGCGGTGGTGGGATTTACTGTAATAATTCCGATCTAAGTTTGGTAAATGTTACAATATCAGGTAATACTGCTGAGAAAGGTGGTGGGATTATGTGTGAACATGATTCTAATATAAGCTTGATAAATGTTACAATATCAGATAATTATGCTTATTATGGTGGTGGGATGAATTGTGAATATGATTCTAATTCAAGTTTGGTAAATGTTACAATATCAGATAATTATGCTTATATGTATGGTGGAGGTATATCCTGTATGTATTATTCCAGTCCGAGTTTGTTCAATGTAACAATAACAGGTAATTCTACGTATTGGTCTGGTGGTGGGATTAGCTGCGATAATAATTCCAATCCAATTTTGGTAAATTGTATTCTATGGGATAATTTCCCAGATGAAATTGATTGTTCAGCAAATATAACATATTCGGATATAGAAGGAGGTTGGGCAGGAGAAGGTAATATAGATGAAGACCCGTTATTTGTCGTGACAGGAGAACATCCTTATTCGCTTCTGGAAGATTCTCCATGTATAGATGCAGGTATTCCTGATACAACAGGATTGAATTTACCACCATGGGATATAATCGGCAACTTGCGTATCTGGGATGGAAATGAAGATGGAAGCGCTATCATCGATATGGGAGCTTATGAATATGGAGCTCCACCTTATGTTGATGTAAATGATGATATTATTATTGAAATTTCTGGCATATATTTATGCCAGAACTATCCCAACCCTTTCAATCCGTCAGGTGCCGAACGCAGCCCTACTACAACCATTTCCTTTTCTATCCCTGAAGAAAGCAAAGTTGATCTTTCTGTTTACAACATAAAAGGTCGGAAGGTAAAAACAATTGTAAATGAAAAATTGGAACAAGGTTTGCATAAAATTATCTGGGATGGTACAAACTCAAATGGAAAAGCAGTCAGTTCAGGAATTTATTTCTATAAACTGGAAGCAAGTGATTTTCAGAAAGTTAAGAAGATGATATTGATCAAATAGGGATAGCTCGAGCCTACCAAGCTGAAGTTGTACGAAATCTGGAGCTGTCCGAGAAAGTTTTCAATGGAGATAATTATGAGTAATTTTTATCCTACCCTAATAGTGATGATTTTAGGATTATTTTTATTATTTATCGGATTGAGAATTATAATAAGTAAAAAACCGATCATAATAAGCTCCAAATATTTCCTATTTCTGATATTGATTTTTTTTATATCCATGCTGATTTTTTCCAACCTTGATGACTTTCTAAAAGGTGATTTAGACTATTTTGAGACTGGTATAATAGTACTATTATTAATAATATTCTTTGTTTATATGTTTAAGTTTTTTCATGGTTATCAACTAATCGGGATTGATGATGAAGCTTTTCGTAAGTGTATATCTCAAAGTCTTGATAATTTAGGTCTTGAATATAAAGAAGATTTCAGTAAAATAATAATTGATAAATATGATCTTACTATTTATTGTACAGTTCAATCGTGGATTGGACAGGTTCATATTCGATTTAAAGGACGAGTAGACAAAAAATTTATTGGTTCTCTGATTGATGAGTTGAACAAAAATATTAATTCAGCTGAGATCTTTCCTAAAAAAGTCTCTACTTACTTTTATACGTTAATCGGATTTTTATCAACCTTGATTTCAGTTTATTATTTATTGAAGATATTTTTAAAAAATTGAGATTTACTTGATTAAAACAGCTGCTATCTCTGCGTCTGCAGTTATTGTTTCAGTGAGTAATAAAGGTTTAAAAGTTTAGCTAAGTTTAGTTGTGTTTGGGTGTGAATCATTCACTGAACGATTCCTGCAGCACGCTGGTAACTTTAGCAGCTATTGAAAAGGGGTGTTTATGAAGTATATAATACTTATATTTTCTTTATGTTTATCAGGGATTGTTTTTGGTCAATATCTTGATACAATACAAATCAATGAAGATCTTGGCCATGTGAATTTTGCTGGTGAAGAGGCCTTCAAGATAAATGATAACAAATTATACATTACGTATTATCAATATACTGTACACGTAAATAGCGTAAAAGTTATTTTTGCTTATTCTGAGGATTATGGACATCATTTTCAATACACAGAAATTGATGAAATGGAATTAAGTTATGGATCTGAATTCCTCCGCAGACCTGTCCTAGAACTACTTTCAGATGGTACAGTAATAATAGCTTATATTAAATTGGAGAATAACCTTAACAATCTTTATAAAGCTGTTTCAGATATGAATGCCGAGAATTTTGAGATCGAGTTGATAGCAGAAAACATCACAGATGAGGTTCATTTAAAACAACAAGATGATATTCTGACCATCACTTATCAATATTGTGATTCTATGAAGATAAATCAATTTTCTTATTTCCAATATTTTACTGAAGCAGCAATGGAAATATTCAGGGGTCAGGATGTATTTGAAGGACCTGTTCATTCTAATGAAGATATTTGGATCGCTCAAGATGGTGGTGGGAATAATGACGGTTGGCCAACTTTTTATGACCATATTACAACAGCAGGAATATTCAGAAAATATCCTATCGGGACCAGGTTGGAAGATAGTGGAGCTCCGATGGATCAGATCTTTCAAGGAGAAGAACCAGGCTGGTTAGAGAATGTAGATCCGATCGAGCTTCCTGAAACTGTTGGATATTATCAAACAGATTTTATAACTCCATTTAGCGGATTTGATGCTGATATAGTATACGTAAATCTTTATTCATTAGGATACGAATCTTATATTGGTCGTTATCAATTAGTTAGAATTGATAGCTTCAAGGTTTACAGTTGGTTTCCACAAGACCATGATGTTGCACAAGAAATAATAGACAATGGTGGAAACTGGTTTGAAAATGCGGAACATATCTGGACCAATTATGTTCCAATATACGAAATGATCTGGAGTCCAGGACCTTCAGGTGTTGTTTCGAATCAATCTGTTTGGGTGGAAAGCGAGCTCTGGATAGAAGGAGCAGTGAGTGGAATTCAAACCTGGGGTTGTGCAGATACTGTTTATATTGTCGGAGATATTACTTATGAAGGAACAACACCGGGAGCACAACCTGATGATCCTGATAATCTCAATTTAACTGACTTTTTTGGTCTTGTTTCTGAAAAACGTATCCTGGTAAAATATAAACATCGTGACCCTGAGACGGAGCAAATTATGTCTCCCAACTGCAATGATATATATTTATATGGTGCTTATGCTGCTCTGGGAAGGGGTGACACCTTAGTTTATGGTAATCAGGCCTGTCATTATGATGGTATCTTTAGCTTTGAATACCAGCATCCTCACGGTTCAACTCCTGATTTTGTAAGTATAAGTCCATATACAGGAAATGATACAGTATATACTTTTATTGATCTTCATAAATACATATACTCTGATACAATGAACGTTCCTGAGAATCTGCAGGGATTTGTTCTGCATGGTAATAATCCTCCCACAGCGTTACCATGCGGATATCCTTATGAAGATAGCGATTATCTTGATTCCTATCCCAATAATAGTGATGAAGAACCTAATTATATTTATCAGTATCCTTATGGGACAGACCTACCCTGGTATAATCCGATCTGGCCTGAATCGGCTGAAGATATTGTATTTGAACGAGGACATATTAGGTTATTCGGTTCTATGATTCAGCGTCGGAGAGGCTATATACACAAATCAGGAACTGATCCTTTTAACCATAACGGAAACGAATGGGATCTTGAGAATTTCCAATTTGATGGAACACATCCCTCAACTGGATATGCAAAAGACTACCAATATGACAGCAGGTTAAAGTATCAAGATCTGATCAATTTTCCGTCCCTGGATCCCTCATATAGCGACAGAAGAATGAAAATCCTAACCTCATTAGATGGAGGACAAGTTTTCTTTGAGAACTTCGAATATTCTGAAGAAATACCATATAAACCTAATAGAAGTTTTGTTACTAAGAATTCCGATAAAATTATTGTTGTACTGCAGACAGAAAGCCATTTGCTCAAATTATATATATCTGATAATAATGGAATTTCCTATACTGATTATTACGAACTATATATAGATGATTTCAATTCTTTTTATTTTGATCAATTATACTTAACAGAAGATTATAGATTGTACCTTTTTGGTGAATTGGCACCTTGGAATTATAATCATATTTACACTTTCGATCTTAATACAGGTTTACTTACAAACGTAGATTATGGTTATTTACAGACTAATACAAGTGATTTTACTCTGTCGAATTCTGAAGCAAGAGTATATGCTGTAGTAAATGGTTTTGCGTATGGATACATTGATGATGTAGAGATTCTTTATTCGATCAATAGCGATGTTCTGGACAATACTATTTCATGGATTCCTGATACAGGTGACGAGAGTTTATATGGTGAAAACGTTGAAATATCTCTTGCTTTTAATGAAAATGACTCATTATATATTTTCTTGAATGCATTAAGTACTCCATATTTTGCCAGAAATCTTTATTTAATGAAAACCAGCATCGAAGGCATTACTCCCGAAACTGAAGACGAGATCCCTGATGAAGAAATAAGCATGAACATCTATCCGAATCCATTTAATCCAAGTACATTGATAAGCCTTCATATTCCAGGGGACAGCAGTCAGGAAGAATTGGAGGTGTGCATTTACAATATGAAAGGGCAAAAGGTAATTACTCTTGATTGTCAACCTGAACTTGTCAAAGGGCGATATTCGGTAACCTGGGATGGATCTGACGGGAACGGTCATCCAGTAGGATCGGGGATCTATTTTGCCATGCTGAAAGTTGATGGAAAATCTGAATTAGTGAAGAAATGTTTGCTGTTGAAATAAGTAAGAAGCCACTAACTCTGCGTCAGCGGTTTTTTCGGAGAAGAAATAAATGTTTGTTAAGTTTAGTTTGTGTTTTGTTGCGTGCGCATTGAATCGTTCGCTGAACGATTCCGTAGCATGCGGGAATGTTATGCAACATACAAATTAAAATTAAGGGAAGAAGTATCATGAGAAAAGTAAAAGTTTTCTGTTTTCTTTTAATAACGATTTTTTTCTTAAATTCAAAAGTTTATTCTCAAGAAATTGAATTTTTGCCTCACACAATAGTTGGCGGAGAAGTTGCTGCAAATGGCGCCTATTCAGTCTATGCGGTTGATGTGGACGGTGATGAAGATATAGACGTTCTTTCCGCTTCTGGGTATGATGATAAAATTGCCTGGTATGAGAACGACGGAAATGAGAATTTTACCGTCCATACCATCACTACAAGTGCAAATGGTGCCATGTCAGTCTATGCTGCTGATGTGGACGGTGACGGAGATATGGACGTGCTTTCTGCTTCTTTTTTTGATCGCAAAATTGCCTGGTATGAGAATGATGGTAATGAGAATTTTAACGACCATACCGTCGCTACAAGTGCGAATGGCGCCGCATCAGTCTATGCTGCTGATGTGGACAGCGACGGAGATATGGACGTGCTTTCTGCTTCTTCTGGTGATGATAAAATTGCTTGGTATGAGAATCTACAAATCACTGGTATCAATGAAGATAATGATCTAATACTAAATTATAATTATTTAAAAAACTTTCCCAATCCTTTTAATCCATCCACAACAATAAATTATTCTCTCAAAGAGAATTCAAAGGTCGAACTTAATATCTACAACATCAAAGGACAGAAAGTGAAAACACTTGTTAATGAATTACTCCCAGCTGGAGAGCATTCTATTATCTGGGATGGCAGGGACTCCAATGGTAAACCAATTAGTTCAGGCGTTTATTTATATAAACTGAATGTGAATGGGAAATCAGAAGTAATAAAGAAATGCTTGCTGTTGAAATGAGAAAGCAGTTGCTAACAAGCGTGTCATCGTTAAGCGAGAAGAAAAACAAGAAGAACGCCGTACACACAAAACATTATGTACAAATTGATGAGATTGGAGGTTAAATGAAAAAATTTATAATTATTTCGCTATTATTAGTGATAGTTCTAAAATTGTCTGGAGTTTATCACAAAATTGGAAATTACTCACCACCAACAAGAGTACGAGATGTTACAGTCGTCGATTCTGTTGCATTTCTTGCTGCCTACGAATCTGGTCTTATGCTAGTAGACGTAAGTAATCCCCAATCATCAATTTTATTAGGAAGTTATGATACACCGAGTTTAGCTCGTTCAGTTGTTGTTGAAGATTCTATTGCTTATGTAGCAGATTATGAGTCCGGGCTTCAGGTCATTAACATCAGTGAATTAAATAATCCTACATTAATTGGAAGTTATGATACACCCGGTCTTGCAAAATCGGTTTTTGTTATGGATACACTGGCATTCATAGCAGATGATTTTTGCGGTTTGCAAATAATAGATATTAGTAATCCTTATGAACCGATTTTTGTGGGAAATTATTCTTGTGGCGGAGCAAGTAGATCAGTTAAAGTCGTCGATACTACTGCCTACGTTGCAAATAATACAAATGGACTTTTAATTATTGATATTAATGATCTACAAAATCCCACATTAATTGGGTCATATGATTTGCCGTGGACAGAATCTGTAACTATTTCAGATTCAATTGCTTATGTGAGTTGTTTAGGGCAAGGTTTGTATATTATTGATGTAAGTAATTCACAATCACCCTTTTTGTTGGGAAGTTACGTGGGAAATTGCGCTCTAACTTATCAAGCGAACTCGGTAACGATTATGGATTCATATGCATATGTGGCTTCAGGGCATGCCGGAATTCAAGTTATAGATATAAGCGATCCCATGTGTCCAACACTTATAGGAGTTTTTCAGACAAAAGAGGCGTATTCTACATATATATATAATTCTATTACTTATGTTGCTGATTATTATGGTGGATTGCAGATTGTCGATCTGACTGATCCATATAATTCAGATTTGATCGGAAGTTTGCAGACTCCCTATTCAGTGGGTTCATTAGCAATGTCGGAATCATTACTTTATGTGACTGATCATGTAGCTGGTATCTATTCTTTCAATATAGATGATCCTTCCAATCCTATTATGCTTGGAAATATTGATCCAAACGGTAATCATAAGGAAATAACTTTTTCGGAAAATGTAGGATATATTGGATATGATTTCGGTATGCGGATCATTGATTTTGAAGATCCTCTTTCTCCAGTTGAACTTTATAACTATAATAATGGTTTACCAGTTCACTCCATAGATATTCAAGGAATATACGCATTTCTAACTGTTAGACAAGAAGGTTTTCAGATATTAGATATTAGTGATCTTCAAAATCCGATATTCCTAAGTAGCCACGATACTCCATCATGCGCAAATTATATAACGGTTCATGACACAATTGCTTATGTAACTGATAATTATGCTGGTAATGGTGGGCTTAATATATTTAATGTTAGCGATGTCCAGAATCCCATTTTTTTAGGAAGTTACTCATCTCCAGGTTATGCTAATAAAGTCGAAATATATTCTTCAATTGCATATGTATGTGATAGATTGGAGGGCTTGCAGATTATTGATGTAAGCGATCCGCAGAATCTGTTGTATATTGACACCATTTTACCACATTCAGATTCAGATATTGTTGATGCATTAGTAATAGGTGATCATTTATTAGTTTCCGATCAAGCATGGAATGAAATATTAACCTACGAAATTTCTGATCCTGAAAATCCTATATTAATGGCTTCTTATTTGTCAAATTTACCTTCAGGTAAGTTAACATTATATGAAGATTGGTTAATTGTAACAAACTACCACTATGGAGTTTCAATTCATGATTATGAAAGCTTAACTCCGATAGAAACTTATGTAATTCAAAAATCGGATTTTCAAATAAAAAATTATCCAAACCCCTTCAACCCAACAACCATAATTTCTTTCTCACTTCAAAATATTAGTAATGTGGAATTATCCATTTACAATATAAAAGGGCAAAGAGTAAAAACAATTGTAAATGAAAAATTGGAACAAGGTTTGCATAAAATTATTTGGGATGGTACAAACTCAAATGGAAAAGCAGTTAACTCAGGAATCTATTTTTACAAACTGTGCTTGCATCCCGATTCATCGGGGAAAGCAGGTAATTTTCAGAAAGTTAAGAAGATGATCCTCCTACGCTAAAGCTACGGCGGATAAATCCTCCTTAAATAATGGCGGACAAGTCCTTATCAAATAAATCAGGAGATTATTATGAAATTCCTATTTTCTGTTTTCTTTTTCATTGTTTTTGTTTCCTTTCTGTCTTCAACTATTATAAATGTACCTGCGGATCAACCAACAATACAAGAAGGGATTAATGTAGCAGTTGATGGTGATACAGTTCTTGTACAACCGGATACTTATTTTGAGAATATCAACTACAACGGGAAAAACATTACAGTTGCTTCATTATTCTTAACCACACAGGATACAACTTATATTTCGAATACAATAATTGATGGAAACCTGAATGGAAGTGTAGTAACATTTGTAAGTGGAGAAGATTCAACTGCAATTTTGAAGGGATTTATAATTATAAACGGAGAGGCTACCCAAGGAGGAGGTATATACTGTGCAAATTCATCTCCAAAAATTGATAATATTCTTGTTATGGAAAATTATTCGGAGCATGGAGCTGGAATTTACTTAAATGATTTTAATGGAACTTTATCAAACTGTCAAATAATTAGCAATGGTTGTTTTAGTGGCTATGGAGGTGGAATTTATATAGATGAATCTAATATAACATTACAGAATTCTATTATTCAAGATAATACTACTAGTATGGATCCTGAACCGATTTCTGATAATTCTGGTGGCGGGATCTATTGTATATATTCCAATATTGAATTAGAGAATGTATACATTTCTAACAACTATAGTCATTTCGCGGGAGGTGGGATTTATCTTTTTAATTCCAAGGCTAACATTTATAGATCAATAATGAATAATAATGAATCACCTAAAGGTGGTGCAATTTATTTCGACTCTAATGAATCTGACTCATTAAATATTGTGAATACTCTAATTTTCCAGAATATTGCCAATTTTGGCAGTGCAATTTACTGCAGTAATACCTCTCCTAATTTAGAGAATGTAACAATATCAGGTAATAATGCTGATAATAAGGGTGGTGGGATTTACTGTTATAATTCCAGTCTGAGTTTGGAGAATGTAACCATAACAGATAATTCTGCTATTTATGGTGGTGGGATTCACTGTTATAATTCCAGTCTGAGTTTGGAGAATGTAACAATAATAGAAAATTTTGTTTATGTAAATGGTGGTGGGATTTACTGTAGAGATAATTCCAACTTGAGTTTTAATCCTGTAGATCGATGTAATATATACTTGAATTTCGCAGGTTTATCAGGATGTGATCTGTATGTTGACGATTGTCCTACTATCGATGTAATTGTAGATACATTCACTGTATTACAACCAGACGATTATTTTGCCTGTCCAATAGATAATTTCACCTTTGATATTCTTAATGCCAAAGTAGAACAGGTTAATCAAGATTTGTATGTCAGTCCTGATGGCTCTGATGATAATAGTGGATTAACTCTTGATGATCCATTACTTACAATTTCTTATGCACTTGTTAAGATCTTTCCCGATAGTACAAATCCTCTCATAATTCATCTATCGAATGGTACATATTCCCCTTCCGGGACAGGTGAGATATTTCCATTAAATTGCAAAAGTTATGTTTCATTGCTTGGAGAAGATGAGGTTTCCACAATTTTAGATGGTGAAGAATCAAGTGGAATTTTAGTGTGCTATAATGATAATAATTTTTCTATAGAGAACATGATTATTCAGAATGGTAGTGCTCATGACGGTGGTGGGATTTACTGTAGTTATTCCAGTCCAAGTTTAGTAAATGTTACAATAACAGGTAATTTTTCTTTATCTGGAGGTGGGATTTACTGTGATAATTCCAACCCGAGTTTAGAGAATGTAACAATATCAGATAATAGTGCTGATTATGGTGGTGGGATTTACTGTGGAAACTCCTCTCCTAATTTAGAGAATTTAACCATAACAGGTAATAGTGCTTATGAATATGGTGGAGGTATTTATTGTCATGCATCCTCTCCGAGTTTAGAGAATGTAACAATGACAGCTAATTCTGCTTGGTATGGTGGTGGAATTTTCTGTAGTGCATCCAATCCGAGTTTGGTGAATGTTACAATATCAGGTAATAGTGGTGATTATGGTGGTGGAATTTTCTGTTGGAATAATTCCAGTCCGAGTTTAATAAATTGTATTCTTTGGAACGATTCACCGGAAGAGATATATTTTCATGAAGCTTATGACCCCAATTCGATCACAATATCCTTTTCAGATATTCAAGGTGGAGAAGCTGGAATTGAGACAAACAATAACGGCACAGTGAACTGGTTGGAAGGGAATATTAATGAAGACCCTTTATTTGTTGGAACAGGAGAAGACCCATATTCATTACTTGAAAATTCTCCCTGTATAGATGCTGGAATTCCTGATACAACAGGATTAAATTTGCCACCCTGGGATATAATTGGCAACCTGCGAATCTGGGATGGAGATGGAGACGAGGTAGCTATCATTGATATGGGAGCTTATGAATACGGAGCTCCACCTTATGTTGAAATAGATGATAATGTAATTGTTCAAACTCCTGAAGTCTTTTTACATCAAAACTACCCCAATCCCTTCAACCCCGAAACAACAATAAATTATTTTCTCAAAGAGAATTCAAAGATCGAACTCAATATCTACAACATCAAAGGTCAAAAAATAAAAACACTTGTTAATGATGTGCTTCCAGCAGGAGAATATTCTGCTATCTGGAATGGAAGAGACTCCAATGGCAACCAAGTCAGTTCAGGAATCTATTTCTATAAACTAAAAGCAGGTGATTTTCAGAAAGTTAAGAAGATGATCCTCCTTAAATAATGGCGGACAAGTCCTTATTAAATAAATCAGGAGATTATTATGAAGTTCCTATTTTCTGTTTTCTTTTTCATTGTTTTTGTTTCATTTCTGACTGCCACTATTATAAATATTCCTGAGGATTACCCAACAATTCAGGAAGGGATAAATGTTGCTGTAGATGGAGATACTGTTTTAGTTCATACTGGAACTTATTATGAAAATGTTAATTACAACGGCAAAAACATAACGGTTGCTTCATTATTCTTAACAACACAAGATACGACCTATATTTCACAGACAATTATTGACGGAAATTATAGTGGTAGTGTTGTAACATTCGAAAGTGGAGAAGATTCAACTGCTGTTTTATGCGGGTTCACTGTTACAAATGGTTTGGCTGATAACGGCGGAGGGATTTCTTGCATTGGTGGTTCTAATCCCACCATAAGCAGTAACATCATCAGTGGGAATGCTTCTGCAGGTAACCTTTATAGTTTCGGTGGAGGTATTTATTGCAATGGTTCTAATCCCACCATAAGCAACAACACCGTAAGCAATAACACCGCAAGTGGAGGATCAATGGGTAGTTATGGCGGAGGGATTTCTTGCATTGGTGGTTCTAATCCCACCATAAGCAACAACACCATTAGTGATAATTCTGCTGATTCTGGAGGTGGAATTTCCTGTTGGAATACTTCCAGTCCGCAGATTCTGAACTGCACAATAATAAATAATAATTCTCTCGGTACTTCACCAGAGCCTCATGGTGGAGGTGGAATTGGATGTTATAATGGATCCAATCCAAGTATTGTGGATGTTATTATAGATGGTAATTCAGGTGGTGGGATTTACTGTTATAATTATTCCAATCCAAGTATTGTGGATATTATTATAGATGATAATTATTCGACTCAAGGTGGTGGTGGGATTTATTGTGATAGTTCAAGTCCAAGTTTAATAAATGTTACCATAAACGGAAATACAGCTCATTTTGGTGGTGGGATTTGCTGTTTTTATTCCAGTCCAAGTCTGATAAATGTAACAATTTCAGGTAATTCTGCTTATTATGGTGGTGGTGGTGGGATTAATTGTTATAATTCTAGTCCGAGTTTAGTGAATGTTGTAATAACTAATAATTCTACTAATTTTAATGGAGGCGGTATTTCCTGTGCTAATGATTCCAGTCCAAGTTTAGTAAATTGTATTCTCTGGAATGATTCACCTGAAGAGATTTATTTTTATTCATATTATGAGCCTAATACAATCACAGTATCCTATTCAGATATTCAAGGTGGAGAAGCTGGAATTGTAACCAATAATAACGGTACAGTGAACTGGCTGGAAGGCAATATAGACGATGATCCGTTATTTGTAGGCACTGGAGAAGACCCATATTCTTTACTTGAAAATTCTCCATGTATTGATGCTGGTATTCCAGATACAACAGGATTAAATTTACCACCC
>JAUXFF010000018.1 GCA_030620155.1 Candidatus Cloacimonadota bacterium
AGGAATCCTTTTAACATTTCTTCAACAATGGGCATACCCTCCTCAAATACAAGGATTTCTTCACATTCAGCAGTTAGTTTCCTGATCTGTTTCCAGGGTAATGGGTACTGTCCGATCTTAACAATTGGGTAAGGACATTTCTCTTCAACGAAATTTTCCATCAAATAATTATACGCCAGACCGCAAGCTATAATCCCTATTCTTTTATCTTCTCCATCAAAATATTTATTGAAGGGAGAATCTTCAGACTCCTTTAATAAATCACCTTGCATAGACAATAGTCTTTTATAATTTTGCCTGGCAAATGTTGGTAGAAGCATGAATTGATTGGGATTCTCAGGCAAATGTTTCTCATTTTCTTTAATAACTTCCTTCCTAATAATTCCTGCTCGGGAGTGAGCAAGCCTGGTAGTAATTCGCAACAGAACAGGTAGATTATATCTTTCTGAAATTTCAAAAGCTAACCGTGGCATATCATAAGCTTCCTGTTGATTAGAAGGTTCCATTACAGGCATCATAGTAAATTTCCCGTAAAATCTTGAATCCTGCTCGTTCTGAGAAGAATGCATTGAAGGATCATCCGCGACAGCTACGATCATACCACCATTAGCACCTGTTAATGCCGAGTTTATGTACGGATCCGCAGCAACATTCAGACCCACATGTTTCATAGTTACTATTGTTCGTTTCCCGGTATAAGACATACCCATAGCTTCTTCCATTGACGTTTTTTCGTTAGCTGACCAGGTCCTATGTACATCTCGTTCAATTGCTTCTTTGTTCTGCTGGATATATTCAATGATCTCCGTGGAAGGCGTTCCCGGATAGCCATAAGCCCCGGATAACCCTGCATCCAGAGCACCTTGGGCAATAGCTTCATCCCCTAAAAGAAGTAATTTCTTCATTATTCACTCCTTAATTTTTTATAATTTTAAATCAAAAATTTACATTTAAGTATATTCTTACAAGCTTTTTATTTGACACATTAGAAGTCATTCTTAAACTTGATAAAAAGAGATTTTCGCTAAGTTCTTGTATTAATAGAACTAAGGATTAAAATATGGGGAAAAATGAGAAATTTTTAAAAAAATTTGAAAATTTTGTTTTAAAACATCAACTCATTAAAAAAGATGATAAAATCATGGTCGGCTTCTCAGGAGGAGCAGATTCGACTTCTTTATTACTTGCACTCTGGCATTTGAAATCTCAATATAATTTCTCCATTTTGGCTGTTCATATCAATTATAATTTAAGAGGGAATGACTCTTTAAAAGATGAAGAGTTCGTGAAAAAATTTTGCTTTGATCGAAACATCTCTTTAGTAATTAAAAGTATTAAAATGAAATCAAAAAAGAACCTGGAGAATAATGCCAGGGAAATCAGGTTTAATTATTTCAATAAACTTGTAAAATCGTATAAAGTTACAAAAATAGCATTAGGTCACAATATTAGTGATCATGCAGAAACAATGATCTTTCGTATGTTTCGGGGAGCCGGTTATGCCGGTATTAAAGGGATAACTCCAAAAAGCGGGATTTTGATGCATCCTTTAATAAGTTTTACCAGGCAGGAAATAACTGACTTCCTGGAAGAAGAAAACATTCAGTGGAGAGAAGATGTTTCCAATAAAAATAACAATTTCACACGTAATAAGATTCGTAACGAACTTCTACCCTGGATAAAAGAAAATTTAAACTCTAAAGTTATTGAAAAAATTTATCTTACCGGATCGATTTTTTCAGAAACTGATGAGATCCTGCGAGATTTAGCAAGAAGAAAAATTTTTACTTCCAGGTTAAAACACTCAAAATATGATTTTTCATACTCACTCAACATATTACGAAAAGTCAAACCTGTGATCAGATTTTATATATATAAAGAAATATTCGGTTTAATAACCGGGAGCGAAAAGGATTTTTATCATTATAATTTTGAAGAGATTGAATCAATTATATTTTCCAGTGGTAGTAAAAAAATCAGCCTTCCCAATAACGTAAATGTCTTAAAAGAATATAATGACCTGATCTTTATAAAAAAAGATATCCTGGAAAAAGTTGATGTGAACAATCATCGGAAAATCTCAACTTTAAGAAATAGATTAACTTTTGAAGATAACCGGATAATAATGAAAAAACTAAAAAAAATTGACCATAAACATAATTTATATGAAGATAAATCAACCATATATATTGATCTGGATAAATCTTCTTTCCCTATAGTAGTCAGACATCGTCAACCAGGTGATAAATTTTATCCACTTGGTATGGAACATCCCAAAAAAATTAAAGATTTTTTCATTGACGAAAAAGTACCAAAATTTGAGAGAGATAAAGTCTTGATTTTTTGTGATAAAAATAAAATTATTTGGGTTGCCGGATTAAGGGTTGATAATAGAGTTGCAATTACTTCAAAAACAAATAATATATTGAAAATAAAGATCGAAAAAATATCTTTCAAAAAAGCACGAGCTGCAGAGAGAATTAAAAAAAGGAAATAAATGTATGAAAGAAGATATCGAAAGCATCATAATTGACGAAGCTTCTTTGCAAAAAAAAGTTGAAGAACTTGGAAAACAGATAACAGAAGATTATAAAGGAAAAAATCTTGTATTGATCTGTATATTACGTGGTGGAGTAGTATTCCTTTCTGATCTGATGAAAAATATTCATCTCCCTCTTGAAATAGATTTTTTTTCCTTATCCAGTTATGGAAAAAGTACTACATCCTCAGGTATTGTAAAGATTCGCAAAGATATAGATACTGACGTATTTAATAAACATGTGCTCATTGTAGAAGATATTGTGGATAGCGGATTGACCCTGCAGTATATTTTTGATTATCTGAAAAAACATAATCCAGCTTCTGTTAAAATATGTGCTCTATTAGACAAACCTGAATCTCATAAAATCGATATCAAACTTGATTATCTCGGTTATGAAATTGGTAACGAGTTCGTTGTAGGTTATGGATTGGATTATGCTGAAAAATATCGAAATCTTAGTTATATCGGAATATTAAAAAAGGAGATATACTCTTAATGAACAACAAACCGAATCAACAAAATAAATATGATCCTAATAGAGGAAAACCTCCTCTAAAGAAATTCAAGAAATCTCAAACTATCACTTTCTGGGTAGTTATTATATTGTTTATTTTAGTTATGTATCAAATGTCTCGAATGAATAGCGGTAAAATTGATCAGATTTCATTTACAGAATTTGAGGAAATGTATAAAAACAGGGAAGTTTTACAGGTAAATATTAATGGGAAGGATGTGACTATAATAGGAGTAGATGGAAATAAATATTCTGTTTACCTACCCTTTGACCCTGATTCTGATTTTACAAAAGAACTTACAGCTTTTGGAATCAATGTTAAATCACAAAAACCTTCAAAATTTCTAGGAATTATATTGTCATGGCTTCCATTTTTGATCTTTATCGGATTCTGGCTCTTTATAATGAGGGGAATCCGCGGAGGAGCAGGCCAGGCTTTCAGCTTTGGCAAAAGCAGAGCTCGATTGTTTGCAGGAGGTAAAACAAATGTTACCTTTAAAGATGTTGCCGGTGTTGATGAAGCCAAGGAAGAACTTGAGGAAATAATTGAATTTCTTAAAGATCCCAAAAAATTCCAAAAACTTGGTGGAAGAATTCCGAGAGGAGTTTTGCTCCTCGGCAGACCGGGAACAGGTAAAACTTTATTAGCAAAGGCTGTTGCCGGTGAAGCAAAAGTTCCATTTTACAGCATAAGCGGATCGGATTTCGTGGAAATGTTTGTTGGGGTTGGTGCATCTCGAGTAAGAGATATGTTTGTAGAAGCAAAAAAGAACGCCCCCTGCATAGCCTTTATTGATGAGATAGATGCTGTAGGTCGTCATCGTGGAACCGGTCTTGGCGGAGGTCATGATGAACGTGAACAAACCTTAAACCAGCTTCTTGTCGAAATGGATGGCTTTGATCCTAATGATTCCGTAATTATAATCGCTGCTACCAACCGTCCGGATGTTCTTGATCCAGCTCTTCTCAGACCGGGAAGATTTGATAGACAGGTTATTATTGACCTGCCTGATATAAAAGGAAGAGAAGAAATATTAAAAGTTCATACAAGAAAACTTCCGATTTCGAAAGATGTACGTTTAGCTTTAATATCCCGTGGAACACCCGGTTTCAGTGGCGCTGACCTGGCAAACCTGGTGAACGAAGCAGCTCTTCTGGCCGCAAGGAAGAACAAGAAAAAGATTGAAATGGATGATTTTGAAGAAGCCAAAGACAAAGTAACCCTTGGAAAAGCACGAAAAAGCAAAGTTATAACCGAAGAAGATAAAAAAATTACTTCATATCACGAAATTGGTCATGTTCTGTGTTCAATTTTTATGGAGCAGGCTGATCCTATGCATAAAGTTTCAATTATCCCTCGCGGTTTTTCTGCAGGAGCCACTCATATTTTAGAAACCGACAGACTGCATATAACAAAAAGTTACCTGGAACAAACCATAGTTGTATATATGGGAGGACGATCTGCTGAAGAAATAGTATTTAATGAGATATCAACTGGAGCTGCTTATGATATACAGAATGCAACCAATCTTGCGAAAAATATGGTTTGTTACTGGGGAATGAGCGAAAAAGTTGGTCCTATGGTTGTAGCCAAAAAAAATACCCAGGTTTTCTTAGGTCGTGACTTTACACAACAGGAAACTTTAAGTGAAGAAACTGCAAAACTTATAGATTCTGAAGTCAGAAAAATAATTTCAAATTCTTATCAGAAATCTTTAGAAATCCTGAAAAGTAAAAGAACCTTACTCGATAAAATGGCTGAAGCACTTTTGAAAAAAGAAACTTTAGTTGTTGATGATATTTTTTCTATAACTTTAAAATATGTTAATGACGAAGAAAAAGAATTTGTTAAGAAAAAATATAAAAAAGCTAAGGAAATGAGAATTGATACTTCCAAAATAAAAACAGAGAAAGGTAAAAAGAAGAAAGTTTCAAATTCAAAAAATAATTCCACAAATGAGATTAAATCTGAAAAAGATCCTGAAAAACCTGTAACCACAAAGAAATGAAAAAAGTTACATTAAATGAAAATTTATTTAAAATCATAAAATAAAAAATTGTAATAAAACTGTTAAACTGCCGCTAATTATTTAATTGAGAAAAGGGCAGTAAACTATAACAATTAAGAGGTAAAACTATGATAGAAATGAAAGGTACGACCATTATTGGAATAAAAAAGGGTAAGAACGCTGCTGTAGGAGGAGATGGTCAAGTTACTTTAGGTAATGGGATCATAAAAGCCACAGCACAGAAAATCAGGAGACTGCACGAAGGAAAAGTTATAGCAGGTTTTGCAGGAGCTACTGCTGATGCTTTCACTCTCTTTGAAAAATTTGAAGGGAAACTAAAAGAATTTAAAGGAAATCTGAAACGTTCTGCTGTTGAGTTGGCAAAAGAATGGCGTTCCGATAAAATCCTGCGCAGATTGGAAGCTATGATCATAGTTGCTGATGAAACTTCGATGTTAGTTGTTTCCGGAACCGGTGATGTGCTCGAACCGGATGATGGAATAATCGCAATAGGTTCTGGTGCCAATTATGCTTTAGCAGCAGCAAGAGCTTTGAAAGCTCATACTAAATTTTCCCCAAAGGAAATTGTTGAGAAATCTTTACATATAGCATCTGAGATTTGTATTTATACGAACGATAACATAACAATAGAGGAAATTTAAAAAATGAAGAATCTTACTCCTAAAAACATAGTTGAAGAATTGGATAAATATATCATAGGACAGGATAAAGCAAAAAAGGCAGTGGCAATTGCTTTGAGAAACAGGTGGCGCAGGCAGCAGGTCAAAGGTGAACTCCAAGAAGAAATAATGCCAAATAACATAATTCTTATAGGACCAACCGGAGTTGGAAAAACAGAAATTGCTCGCAGATTGTCTAATTTGGCAAATGCACCTTTTATCAAAGTTGAAGCATCAAAATTTACAGAAGTTGGATATGTTGGTCGTGATGTTGAATCTATGATCAGGGAATTAATGAATATTGCCATAAATGATGTTCGCTCGGAAATGATGCAGGAGGTCCAGTTAAAAGCCAAACAGAAAGCCAGGGATAAAATGGTAGATATATTATATCCTCCTCATCCGGTTGTTCCCAATGAAACAGAAGAAGAAAGTAAAAAAAGAACTGAACGTTATGACCGTATCCGGAAAAAAATGGAGAAGTTATTAAACTCAGGTGAATTAGATAACAGAGAGGTCGAGGTAATCCCGGAAAGACCAAGACCTGCACATATAGAAGTTTTTTCACAAACAGGTATTGAAAATATCGATCTCCAGCTCGGAGAGATTATGGCGGGTTTTATGCCTTCCAAAAGAGACCAGAAAAAGAAGAAAATGAAAGTATCTGAAGCTTTGAAGCACCTTACAGAAATCGAAGCCAGCAGGATGGTAAATAAAGAAAAAGTTAATACGGAAGCTAAGAAAAGAGTAGAAAATGACGGTATCATTTTTGTTGATGAACTCGATAAAATTGCAGCGAATTACGAGTATCATACCGGTGCTGATGTTTCGCGCTCAGGAGTTCAGAGAGACTTGCTTCCTATAGTGGAAGGCTCTAATGTCCCAACAAAATATGGTATAGTAAATACATCACATATCCTCTTTATTGCTGCCGGAGCTTTCACAACTGCCAAACCATCCGACCTTATTCCTGAAATGCAAGGACGATTCCCTATCAGGGAGGAACTCAACAGCCTTTCCAAAGACGATCTGAATAAAATTCTCCTCTATCCTAAAAATTCTTTAACCAAACAATATAGAGCTTTATTTGCTGCAGAAGGTGTTGACCTGACATTTGAAGATGATGCAGTTGAACAAATCGCCTGCTTTGCAGCTTTGGCTAATGAAAGAATGGAAGATATCGGTGCTCGCAGACTTCACACTATCATGAACGCACTTTTGGACGACCACCTTTTCAATATGCCTGATAAAAAATTAAAAAAGATAAACATAACAAAGACTATCGTTAAGAGGAAGCTTAATAAGATCATCAAAGACGAAGACCTATCCAGATACATATTATAATGAAAATTGAAAAATATTCTTTTGGTTTAATGATCATTGAAAGTGAGCAATATACTTCCGACCTTGTAATTTATCCGAATGCTATTGATGCAACCTGGTGGAGAAAACAAGGTCACAGACTTCTACCTGAAGATTTGGAAGATATTCTTGTTCATGAACCTGAAAAACTTATAATCGGAACCGGTTTTTATGGTTTAATGAAGATAGATAAACGAACAATAAAACTCCTGAAAGAAAAAAGTATTAAATTATTTGCAGATAACACCAGAAAAGCAGTTGAGAAATTTAATTCCATAAAAGTCAGAAAAGATGTAATTGCTGCTTTTCATTTGACGTGTTGAGGGAGAAGTATGGATTTTCACAATATAAGACCACTCTCAGAAAAAATATTTGAAGAAAATATCAAATTACTACCTTCGGTTAATGAGTTATTCGAATTAGAACTAGCATATCTTGAATATAATAGTCTGAATAAAGATTTTTTTTTAAATAGAACTGCTTACTTTAAATCAATAAAAAATCAATATTCAAAGCATTACCTAATGTATAATACTTTTTCAGATGCTTTAACTGAAGAAAGATCGGCAACAACAAAGAACTATTTTGAAAATGGAAAATTTTCCACTGGATATGCAACACACGGTTTATTTCCATATCGAGGTAAATTCCATCCTCAATTAATAAAAGCATTAATTAACATTATTGGTATTAAAGAAGGTGAAACGATTTTAGACCCAATGTGTGGAAGCGGAACAACAAATGTTGAAGCAGCATTAATGGGAATTAATTCAATAGCTATTGATCTAAGTCCATTCTGCCAATTTATGACTAAAGTAAAATACAACAGCCTTGCAATTGATACGAAATTACTAAAAGAAATATCTGATAAAATTGATGATTTTTTCAAATTCTTTTCTTCAAATAATATTTTTGAGAAAATAAGAAGAATTAATGATCCTGAAAAATTAAAAATATATGAATTAGCTTTGTTAGCATTTTTAGATGCCCTTGGTTATTCACAAAGAGTTGTAAGATCTAATCATAGTCAATTATTTAAAAAAGTTCTGAAAAGATATATTGAAACAGTAACTAATTTTAAAATGAATTGTTATAAATATGTTGATAATCTTGGAACAGTTGAAATTCTAAAAAACGCATCTGCAAAAAATATCCCTTTAGAGAATAAATCAGTTGACGGAGTTATCACTTCTCCACCATATTCCTTTGCGATAGATTATGTAAAAAATGATGAATCTCAACTAAAGTATTTAAGATATGATATTGATGAATTAAAAAAAGGAATGGTTGGTCTTGTTGGAAAGAATAAAGATGAAAAACTTGAAAACTATTTCCAGGATATGGATGTTGTTTGTTCTGAAGTTTCAAGAGTTCTGAGACCTACAAAATATTTTGTAATGATAATCGGTTCAAATACTAATCAAACCGGTGGAATCAGGTTAGAACAAAAAATTATTGATTCTTGCTCAAAATATAATTTTAATCTTGTTAAAAGTATCCTGAAACCTATTAAAGGTATGAGAAATACAATGAAAGATGAATATATTTTATTCTTCAGAAAGGAGATTAATTGAAAACAGTAAATGAAAAATATGACAATGTAATTCAAAATAATACATTCTATTATTTCGATGATGAATTTGAAGAAATTTATGAGAAACATATCTATAGTGTAAAAGAAGCAATTCTTTATCTGAAAAATGACGTAACGAACAATGGATGTAAAAAAGAAGTTTTTACACATTTCCTTCTATCAAAAAAGGAAATAGGTTTAAAAGCTCTTTTAGCAATAACGGGGGTTTCCAATGAAAGTTTGAAAAGATTAATAACCGTTATTCGCATTGTAAATGATGACGAAGTTAATAATCTGGTTTTCAGAAAAAACTGGGATGATGTTTCAAATAAAAATGAAATTTCAGAATGGAGTTCAACCAAGATTGAAAAACTAATAATATCAAATGAATCTTTCAGAAAAGGATTAATAAATATTTTCTTTGAAGGTTCTACCCACAAGTTTTTTCAGCAGACATTGCCTGCATTTGAATTACAGAAATTAAGTCTGGAAAAACTTCAATTCAATATAGATGCTTTGATAGACACTTTAGCGAGATATAAAGAAAAAGGTTCGAGAGCTGCAAAAGGTAAAAATAATCCCGAAATTTTAATTGAAAAACTTCTCGATTTATTAAGTATCTCTTTTGATAAAGGAGATCTAAAGGAACTGATAGAGTATGAATCCGACACTAAAAGAACAATGGATTTCATTATTCCGGATAAGAAAAATCCTCTAATTATCATTGAAAGTTCTTTTCTCACAACCACATCTTCCGGTCAGGGAGATAAATCTAAAACAGAAATATCAATCGATACACTTCTGAAAAAGCATTATCCAAAAGCTAAGTTTATCGGTTTTGTTGATGGGATTGGCTGGTATGTAAGAAAGAAAGATTTGAAAAGAATGGTTGCAGCTTATGAAGATGTTTTCACTTTTTATAAAGATGAATTGGAAAGATTTAAAGAATTACTGCTTAAGGTTTTCAAATGAATGAAAATTATTTAAACAAAATAATTCAAGGTGATTGTTTAGAATTATTCGAAAGCATTCCAGACAATTCTATTGATATTACTTTCGCTGATCCACCTTTTAATCTAAAAAAGAAATATAACAGTTATAAAGACTCATTGGAGTTTAAAGAATATCTCGATTGGTGTGAAAAATGGATTTCAGAAATGGTGCGAGTTACAAAACCATCAGGTTCAATTTTCGTTCACAATATCCCAAAGTGGCTAACTTATTTTGCAGACATTTTAAATAAAAAAGCAGATTTTAAACATTGGATATCCTGGGATGCTCCAACTGCACCGATGGGAAAAAGTTTGCAACCTTCTCATTATGGAATTTTATTTTATGCAAAAAATCTGAAAAAATTAAAATTTTATGAAGTAAGATATCCTCACAAAAGAGACAGAAAAACAGGTTATTTACTAAAAGATTACGGTGGTAAAAAAGCACTTTTGCATCCCTTTGGTCCATTAATATCAGACGTTTGGACTGATATTCATAGAATAAAACATAATAAAAGAAGGGATTCACACCCTTGTCAATTACCAATTCATTTACTAGAAAGACTGATATTAATGACGACAGATGAGACTGATGTTGTATTAGATCCTTTTATTGGAACAGGAACAACAGCAATTGCTGCAAAGCATCTAGGAAGAAATTATATTGGTTTTGAAATTGACTCAAAATATGTTACGATAGCAAAAGAGAAAATTGAAAAAACTCACAATAATTCTCAAATTGGCGATAGCTGGATAAGTTTTTACTTAAATGAACCCAGAACTATAAGAAATAAGGATTGGAATGAATTGAAAAAATATTTTAATATTCCAGAAGATTTACGAGAAATTGATAACACAAAAATAACATTAATATCCAAAGAAGATATTATAAATATTCATAAACCAAAGAAAGATGAACAAACATATTTCCATTTTCAATTAAGATGAAAATGGAATCCAGAAGAATTTAAAAAAGTTATAGAAGAGATTCCTGAAAATATCCCTTGTCATGATTGTATTTTAAATTTTATTAAAAATGTAATTAGGAGTTTTATAATATGAAAATAAAAACAGTATTTATACTTTTTCTTTTGTTTCTATTCCTGATAATTCTTCTTCAAAATACTGAAGTTGTAAGTTTTCGTATTTATTTCTGGGAGCTCAGTATGTCCCGGATAATTTTATTACCAGCAGTTCTTATAATAGGATTCATCATTGGCTTCATAATTGCAAAGATCCGTAGAAAAAAACATCTCACAAAAATTAAAGAAAGGGGTGATGATGAATAAAATCATAGCCTCTTGCGGGTTGATCTGTACAGAATGCTCCGCTTTTATTGCTACTCAGAATAATGATGATGAATTGAGGAAAAAAACAGCCGAAGAATGGTCTAAAATGTTTAATGCGGATATAAAGCCTGAGGATATATACTGTGTGGGTTGTCTTGCAGATGAGGGAACTCATTTCAGCCATTGTTCCGAGTGTGAGATCAGGAAATGCTGCCTGGAAAAGGAAATAACAAATTGTGCTTTTTGCGATGAGTTCGCATGTAAAAAAATTACTGAATTCTTTGGATTTGTTCCGGAAGCAAAAAAAGTATTGGAAGATATAAAAAATTCATTGAATATTATAATTTAAAGTAACCTCTCTAACCATTGCACCAGTCTCGCTTAACCTTCCGAACGCCTGCCATGACGATCACACCATGTCGGTATGACGTGGCATGCCGTGGGTCGAGTTACATCTTAATTCTCCTTCATCCTAAAAACATACTTTGCTGAGTAATTAATATTCTATTTACAATTTTTATTATTCCAAATCTTTTGACTTAAATAAAAAAATGGGAGTGACATGCAGAATAACGGATTAGATCTCACCAAAGGGAAAATTCTCGATAATCTAACGAAATTAGCTCTGCCTATAATGTTCTCTAATTTTTTGCAAATGTTTTATAACCTGACTGACACATTCTGGCTGGGTAAACTTGGAGAGAATGCACGTAATGCTGTTTCTGTTACAGGATTAACTTTTCCTCTAGTTTTTTTTCTTTCTTCATTTGGGTTCGGATTCGTTGTTGCAGGCACTTCTTTAATCGCACAGTATAAAGGGGCAAAACAGCTTGGGAAAGCAAAAGAAGTGGTTGGGCAGTTTATTTTAATCATAATTATCTTCTGTATGATCTTCATAACAGGAAGTCTTATATTTATAGAAGATATCCTCCAGCTTTTAAGAACTCCTTCTGAAATATTCATTAATGCAAAAGAGTATATCTCAATTATCCTCTTTGGTATGATCTTTATGTTCATTTCTTTATCTTACCAAAGTTTTTCTCACGGATTGGGAGACACGGTTTCCCCGATGAAGATTCAGATAATTGCAGTCAGTTTAAATGTTATTCTTGATCCCATTCTTATCTTTGGTTTAGGAGGATTCCCCAGGTTAGAAATTATTGGCGCAGGTTATTCTACTCTCACAGCACGCATTCTAGGAGCTGTATTGGCAGTTATTTTCCTTTTAAAAAAATCTCCGCATATTGTTCCGAGTTTAAAAAATCTAATCCCCAATAAAGAAATGTTAAACAGAATTATGAAAATCAGTATTCCGGCTTCTTTTGCGTATTCAATGACAAGTTTGGGTTTTCTAATCCTCCAGGGATTTGTGAATACATTTGGTACAATGGTCATTACGATTTTTTCAATAGGTAACCGTTTAATTGGCTTTTTCATGATGCCTGCCATGGGGATCAGTAATGCTCTTTCTGCAATTATCGGTCAAAATCTGGGTGCTCAAAAAATAGATCGAGCTGTAAAAAGCGTGGGAGTTTCATTAAAGGCTGTAACATCTATCATGTTCGTTGGTTGTTTAATAGTCTTTTTATTTGGAGGAGAATTAATTCGATTCTTTATTAATGAACCAGAAATTATTGAAAATGGTTATCGAATGTGCAGAATTACTTCAATTGCTGCTTTTATTTTTGCCTTGAGCTTTGTTTTTATTGGTGTTTTCAATGGTTCCGGGCACACGAAATTTTCTATGATTTTCAATATTTCCCGTTTATGGATATTCAGAATTCCACTAGTATTTATACTTTCGGGAAGATTGATGGGATTGGTTCTTTTTCAGAATGGGTTATGGCATAAAATACTTCTTCTGCTATCTAGACCGCTTACTGATTATCCTTATGATGCTTTATGGTGGTCAATGTTGATCAGTAATATTATTGCTGGTTTTGGGGCATTTTTAATTTATAAAAAAGGTAAATGGAAAAAAGCAAGAATCCACTAATAAAGAAAAGACCGCATATTAAGCTGCGGTCTTTTTAATCTTTCAAAAACTATATGATCCTTTATTCCTCTTTAGCCATTTCATTTTCCAGATTACTTTTTTGAAGTTGTTCTGCATAATCGAACATTTCATCAAGAGTACTATATTCATCGAATAAAGCTAATGCTTCCTGTAATTGCGTATCTTCTTCTATGATGATTTTATATCCTTCTTCAATCCCGAATTTCCTGCTGACAATATTATTTGTAAGTTCATGTACAATCCAGCTATACAAAGTATCCACTTCAGATTGTTCAAATTCAATACTATCTTGTTTTACTGTATTTAAAAAATCTTCAACAATATTATCATCTGCAACAAAATCTAAAATAACTTGTTCCTCGTTACCAATCATATAATCCACTGAATAATTGAAGAACGAATTTTTTCTTCTTAATTCTATTCCTAACCTGGATAATCTTGTCTGATCAATTTCAATATCAGGATTTATTCCCCCACCTCCATATACAATTCTGCCATTCTGAGTATAATAAATTTCCTGATGATTATTTTTTTCAGCCTCTTCTTTTTCTTCATCAGAAACTTTTTTGCCTTTTAAGAGCTTATCATTTAAATCTTTATGAATACATCTACCTGAATTTATATAATATTTAGCAGTTGTGACCTTGAGACCGTTTCCATCTGACAAAGGAAACAATTTTTGAACTGAACCTTTACCGAAAGAGGTTTTTCCTACAACTAAACCTCTATCCCAATCCTGAAGGGAACCGGAAAATATTTCAGCAGCACTTGCAGAAGCTTCATTGATAAGAACGATTACAGGATAATCTGAACGCATCCTGTTATATCTTGTCTTATATTCCATGTTTGCCTGGGGAATCCTTCCCTTTGTAAAAACAACTCTTTTATCTTTTCCAATAAACTCATTTACAGTATCAACTGCTTCTTTTAGAAGACCACCAGGATTAAATCTCAGATCAATTAACAACGCCCTGATACCCTCTTCCTCAAGTTCATCCAGTTTTTCACGAAGTTCTTTAGTTGTATTCTGGTTAAACTGACGTATCCTGATATAACCGACTCCATTATCCAATTTAAATGCATAAGGAATACTCTCTATTTTAATAATATCCCGAATAATCTCAAATTCAAGTTCATCTTTAACACCAGGCCTTAGAATACCAATAATAACCTTTGTTCCTTTTTCTCCACGCATTTTTTTTATTACTTTATCAGTAGAAATACCAACAACATCCTCTCCATCTACTTTAACAATCTTATCACCTGACTGAATTCCCATCCTGTATGCAGGGGTTCCCTCAATTGGTGAAACTACTGTAATATAATCCCCTTTTTTATCTATTGAAATTCCGAGACCGCCAAACTCACCTTTAGTGTTTGTGCTGAATCTATCAAATTCATCAGGAGTAAAATAAACTGTATGGGGATCTGTTTCGTCTAACATACCTTCAATAGCAGAATCTATAAGTTTATTTATATCGATATCATCAACATAATTTTCCTGAAGCTTAAATAAAACATCATTGAATAATTTGATCTTTTTATAAACGTTTGTTTTGGCATTGTCTTGAGCATTTATAGACACAATATTAAAAACAAAAAGTGCTATTATGAACCAACCGACAATACTAATCGAAAGAATCAATCTACTTGTTTTTTTCGATTTCATTATTACCTTCCTAAATATATTCTCTTACTTTTTTAATAATAATTTTATGAATTCCCTCAACTGTTTTATTCCCATCTATAACAATATACCTTTTTTTTTCAGACTCAGCAATTTTTAAAAAACCTTCTCTTACTTTATTATGAAATTCCAGAGATTCCTGCTCAAGTCTATCTATATGACCTATCTTTAATCTGGATAAGCCTTTCTCAACCGGAAGATCTATTAAAAAAGTCAAATCCGGTCTTAATCCAAAAGTTGCGTACTTGATTATTATGTCAATGATGTTTCTTTCAATTTTTCTTGCAGTACCCTGATATGCAATACTCGAATCATAGTATCTATCTGAAATTACATCCTTTCCACTCTCTATAGCAGGTATTATCCATTCTCCCGTATGCTGGCTTCTACTGGCCATATAAAGAAGCATCTCGGTCTCAGGTAACATTTCATAATTATCTTTACTGAGAAGAATTTTCCTTATACTCTCAGAAATTTTCGGTCCTCCGGGTTCCCTGGTTAATAGTACTTCTCTTCCCTGTTGCCGAAAATAATCTGCAAGAAGTTCTGCTTGAGTTGTTTTTCCACACCCTTCTATGCCTTCAAAAGTAATAAAAAGCCCTTTCATTTATCTTATCCTCTATTCTTTCTTATTTAGAAGCTTGGACCAGTAAATACTAATAGCAACAATAATAACAGCGCTTGCTACACTACCCGCTAATGCTACCGGATATGGAGCATAAAGCCCTTGTTTAAGTGTATTAAATAAGTATACTACACCTGTAATTACCGGAATTGAAGCCATTTTAAAGCGACAAAAATTCACATAAACCAATAAGATAAGTAATCCAACGACTAATCCAGTTATCAAACAATTTAAGATAGTTTCTGTTGTTATCACCTCAAGCAATTTTGATGCTGCAAGATCAAGAGTAATTATTAATATAAGAATTATTCCTATCCATTTTTTTTCAGTCCAGCTTCCGGTTAACTTATTGATAATCATAACCAGGAAAATAACTAAAATCGTCATACTGAAATAACTGAACAAAGGTTTAAGGAAAACACCAACAAACGGCAAATAATCAGCCCACCTATTCACATCAGGACGTATGGGAGCTAGTGATGGAGCAAATAAGGAAAGAATTGCTAACACACCGATAAATCCAGCTCCCCATCCGAAGGAAGGAATAAAAATATTCTTGGTTTCAGAAATTTTTACCTGCTGATTCTTAATGTAACCCATAATAACAGCTAAAGCAAAAGAGAAGAATATAGCCTTAAGCCCAAAACCAAAAACTGAACTAAAAACCTGGTTCCCAAAGGGTTGACTGGTTGAGAAATTAGCTATTTCAGTTGACCATCCATTAAAGAAAACTACAATTTGTAAGATGAAAAGAAAAATAAGGAAGAGAATAAAAGTTTTAAATGAGAATTTTTTCTTGCTCCAATTTATTATTGCCAAAACTACTGCGAAAAAATACACAATAAATATAATCATAATAAACAAACTTTTGAAAGTATTTGCAGGTTTTGATATATTAGTATATTCACGAGTCCATTCTTCAGGAACATAAATATAACGCCAGACCCGGATTATTTTCTCACCTGCAATTCCAACAAAATATCTCAGTTCTCCTTCAGGAAGTGTATAATTTATTGTATCAGAATAAGTAAATGACCAGTCCTTTCTATTTGGAAGTTTTTCCGGGATTGCACTGATTTCTTTCAATTGAAGCGGGTCCAATCCAAATTGTTCAGAGATTGCCAGATACGATAATTCCTGAGCTTTTTCCTTTTCCAGTACAGCTCCCTCCATATCTTCAGGTAAAGTATGGCTATAGCTATAAACTTTCCCTTCCCCGTTTATAAAAAAGAGATATTCTTCAGCTCTTTCAGCCACATCTCCTTCAAATTTTACAAATCTCACTCTCCATCGAGCTGATGGTATATATTTCCCTATATAATTTTCATATAACTCCTTTCCACCTTCCTGCCAAATAAACCGATCTATGTTGTTTGCGGAATTAAACGTTTGAGTGAGAACTTTCCATTCATCGGATAGTTCTATCCCTTGATTTTTTAATTCTACCTTTGCACTTTCGATAGCTTGTTTTCTTCCAGCTCTAATCGGGATAGTAAGATCATGAAAATTCGTGAAAACTATCCAGAGTAATATCCCTATAATACCGAATATGAATATCCATTTGGTGCTTCTTTTATTAAATGTAGAACTTGAGTATATTTCTTTGTGTTCAGCAATTTTTTCTTTTCCGGGAACAGGTTTCCAGGTCTTATTATATTTGTCTTCAGCAATCCGTACCCATTTTCGTGCTTGTATTCTGCGATATAGTACAATAAAAACTGGAATGAAGAACAGAACCATAAATAGAATTCTTCCTACCCATATACCACGGGTTGATGTAACCCAGATAGGCAATGACATGAGAACAGCATCAAAAATGAAATGCATGAGAATAGCTGTAAGCAAACCAAATCTAAGATAAAGAAAAGCAAAATAAAGTGAAGGAATAAACAATTCGACCAAGCGGGCATAAGCTGGTTGAGCTGCGTAATTTGCATGAGCTGCTCCAAAAATTAGTGCTTGCAGTATCAAACCAATACCAATAAATAACTTCCTCTTACCTAATTTGGACCCGATAATTGCCATTCCTGCAATTGGAACAGCTCTGAATAAACATTCTTCCCAGAAACCAGCGTGAAGGGCATTAGCGATTGCAGAAAACCAGGGGGCAATAGTAGCAATAGTATTGGGATTGGTTATAAGAGAGGATGGATTCCACCAACCGAAATTCTTAGTTGTTATAAAATAGAAAAAGAGAATGTATACGAGGGATAATACCGGTACAAAGTAACCCGCAATAGTATTTCCAAGTATTTGACCTGAATTAGCAACACCTTTAGACCATACTTTCCAGAACTGAATTCTATTGGGGAAAGCTTTTCGCGTTAAACTTTCTGCGGTCATAAATGACAATGCAAGTAAAATAAAATCACCAAGGAAGGAAAGTAGAGCCTGGATAATCTGGTGAAAAAGAAATGCATTTTTTGTAATAGCTGTATCGTACCAATTCCATGATAAAGGTAAAAAATTAAATCGAGCCAGGAAGCCTAAAAATGCAACGATAAAAGCCCACATTACAGCTTTCCGCCATAGAAGCCAGTGATTTCGCAATAATAGAAAAATTCCTAAAATAATCCCGCCAAGTCCATAGAATATTGCCATGCCAATAAGACCACCCATAGCAATAGTATTATTTGCTGAACGCATTTCGCTATAACGTCGACCAAAAGCTTCCGGGATTTTCATAAAATAATATAGTTCAGTAACCTTATTACCACTTACTGTTATTTTGAATCTATAGCGTGCTTCATTTATTTTGATATCAGGTCTCTCATAAACAAAAGTATAATCTACACGACCACTGAGCACCTCTTCTTTGGGAGTTTCTACAAGTTCGAATTCCTCAAGATTTACATTAAATTCGTTTCGGGCAAATTCTTCTGCTGTAACCTGTGCCTGTTCAAATGTAATCAGATCTCCTGTTTCAGTTTCAGGTAAACGTTCTTGAAAACCATAAGGTTCACCCTGAGGAGTGAAGTAGAAAGTAACTTCTTTAGTTTCTCCTTCTTTAAAATGACGAACTTCCCATTTATAAGGTTTATAAAGGTCTCCTTTAATCATTTCATTGTAGACTTCCTTACCTCCGCCTTCCAGCTCAATGTAGATTTGTGTATAACCATCATGATCAAAAATTGGAACCTGCTGATAGTCTTCAGGACCAAGATTATATTTCTCACAAAGAACTGCTGCTTCTTCCATGGCTGTTTTTCTATCCATAGTAATATCAAGATTTATGAAAGACATAACCTTAGGGAAATACCTTAAAATATAAAAAATACTCATAATAACCAAAATTGTGAATATTACCCAGAACCAGGTTTTTCTAAACATCTAAACTCCTTTTAGCTTTTATATTTCATTATTACTGCATCTTCTTCCGGATTTTCGTAATATAATTTACGGATCCCTACCTGAATAAATTTCAATTTTTCATATAGTTTTATTGCAGGTAGGTTACTTTTCCTGACTTCCAGGAAAAAATCGTAAATATTCTTTTTTTCTATTTCAGCGATAATAAATCTCACCAACTTTTCTGCCCATCCCTGTCTATGATATTTCTTTGAAATACATAGATTGGTAATTCTATATTCATTTGAAAATTCCCATCCACATATATAACCAATTAATTCTTTTTCTAAAACTAATACAAAGCTCTCATGATTAATTATCTCCTCAAGAAACATATTAACAGACCAGGGTTCAGAAAAAAATTCTTTTTCTAATTCCATTACTACTGGAATATCCTCTATGGTCATTCGGCGTATTTCATAATTCATTAGTAATAAAGCTTCTGTCCCGGATTTATTATTACAATACCATTTTTGGATTTTAAATTATTTTTCGCTATGATATGATTAGATGAAATCCCTAATCTTTTAGCAATTTTAGCTACGGAATCACCTGTTTTAACTATATAGTAATTATTTTTTGAACCGGAAACATTTCCAAATAATCTCAGTTTTTGACCGGGATAAATTATACTGGATGATAAGCCATTCAAAGCTTTTATTTTCGAAATGGTTGTATGGTATTTTTTAGCAATATCATAAAGGGTATCTCCCTTTTTTACAGTATGATGGGTAAAATATCCATCATTTTCTTCAAGAAACCGTTTTTCAATGGAAGCCACAGCAGTTTCATTTTTAATACTGTCTTTTGGCAGAAGAATAGTATATTCACCAGGAGGTAATACAACATCATTCACAGGAGAATATTTTTTTCTACTCCTTTTATAAATTTCGACCCAGGGATTATACTCCCAGACTTTATTTACAAATGTTCCGTTAGCTATTGCCCAATCATCAATTTTATAATAACCTTTAAGTTTCAATTTCTCTTTTCGTGTTTGTTCACAGAGAGGTTTTTCACGCTCAAATTGTTTCCCAAAAATTTCTTCCTCATTCTGAAATATCAGCTTTGTAGCTACTGCTCTCCAGACGAAATTATGAGATTCATCGGATTTCATTATCAAATCAAAAAAATCATTACCTCCCTGTTCCTTCATTGCCTTGGAAATATTCCCTGCACCTGCATTATATGCGCTCATAGCAAGTAACCAGTCTGCTGCTCCTCTGTTTGCTAAATAATTATAGTTGCTTTGCAGGAATTTTGCTGCAGTTTCAGTAGATTTGAAAACATCTCTACGTTCATCAATAAACGAATTGACTTTTAATCCGAAACCTTGTGCAGTACTCTTCATAAATTGCCATATACCAACTGCTCCGACCCTGGACTTTGCCAGGGGGCTTAAGCGGCTTTCTGCGATAGCAAGATATTTAGCATCCAGGGGTATTTTGTGAGAAGAAAAAATGGAATCGAAAATTGCAAAATATTTTCCGCTACGTGGTATGAATTTATAAGCAGCTTTTAATTCAGCCTGGTAAATTTTCTCAAATTTATCATAAATGCGTTCATTTTTAAAATTAAATACTCTTCCGGCAAAAATTATTGAATCAGGTAATTGGAAATCAGGATTCACAGTAATCCTATTATTAGCTGTTTCCAGTGACAGGGAAAGAGAATCAATGGTAAAATTGAGTTCATCTATTAACATGTATAAAGAATCTACCATATTATTCATAAAAATTATTTCATTACTCAAAGAATCCTCAGCAGTGTTGTAATCTATTATTTTAGAAGGTGAGGGAGGATTTAATTTTATAAGAGCACAACCTGAAACTGCAGTAATAATCAAACATATTATTATAAACTTCATTAATTTTATATCTCCAAAAATTATTGATTATTTATTTTCTCATTTTCCGAGAAAATTTAAAATTACATACAATACCGGAGCAGCTATCATGAGACTATCAAATCTATCCAACACGCCCCCGTGACCCGGTATAATCGATGAACTGTCTTTAACTCCAATATCCCGCTTTAACAATGATTCAAACAAATCCCCCAGTTGACCAAAGATCCCTGCTGATATTGCCAGGGATAAAGTATGAATCAAACTAAAATGTATAAAAACAGAGATAAAATAAGCTCCCACTAAACAAGCAAGGAAACCTCCGAAAAATCCTTCCAATGATTTTTTGGGACTTGCTTTAAAAATGTTTCTCTTCCTTCCCAAAAATTTCCCAATAAAATAGGCAAATGTATCTGTTATCCAGATTAGAATCATCAGGCTGACTATCAGATATGCTCCATCAGTCTTCAAGCGGAGACGGTAAATCGAGGAAAGAAATATTGATGTGTAAATCAATGAAAATATAGTAACTGAGATCCTATGAATAGCACCTTCCAGTCTGTTACGAAACAGATCATTTCCAAAAACTATTATAAAAATCAACAACAGAGAGGCTAGAACTTGATAAAATTCACAAAAAGATGAAGTTATAAAAACCAGAATACTCAAAGGTAAAACTATCAGGGGGATTTCTATTCTTTTCAATAGGAACATTTCCCTTAATTCATGCATCTGAATAAATACTATTAGAGCCAATAAAGAAGCTAAACCAATCCCTCCCAGATAGAAAATATATAAAATGAGAGGTATGGCTATTATCCCTACTAATATTCTCTTTAATAAATTCATAACATTCCTATTAAATAACGAATCTTAAATTCATAATTACATAATTATCTCGAACCAAATCTTCTTTCTCTGTTTTGAAAATCCAATATTGCCCGGATAAATTCCTCCCTGCTGAAATCAGGCCAGAGTGTATCAGTAAACCAGAATTCAGAATAAGCACTTTGCCAGATAAGGAAATTTGAAAGTCTTTTCTCGCCACTAGTCCTGATCACAAAATCCGGATCAGGTATGCTGGTAGTATAAAGATAATTACTTACTATTTTATCATCAATCTTAGATTTATTAATTTTTCCAGCTTGAACATCTGATATTATTTTCTGAAAAGCCTCAATTATCTCTCTTCTACCACCATAATTCATAGCGACATTCAAATGAAGTCCTGTATTATTCCAACTTTTCCGACAAACTTCTACAACTTTTTTATTATAGGATTGTGAGAGTTCTTTCTCACTTCCGATAAAACGAATATTCACATTATTACTATTCAATTCTTCTATTTCTCTGATCAGGGAATCCATTATCAATTTCAATAAGTAATTTACTTCTGTTCTACTCCTTCGCCAGTTTTCTGTTGAAAAAGCATAAATGGTAAGATATTGTAACCCAATTTCAGTACTTGTTTCTACTATCCTTCGTACAGCTTCTACACCCTTTTTATGCCCATTTAATCGCTTGGTTTTATGTATCCTTGCCCAACGACCATTACCATCCATAATAATAGCGATATGTTTTGGTATTTTTAATTTATCGATTTTTTTTATTAATTCCTTATAATTCATAATTTCCCCAACATTTATGTAAGATCAGTATGATTTAAGACTATTTTTTCTTTATTTTCTGAAAAAATCATGCTTTTTCTTTCCCGGCTTTAAATTTCAAGTATGCATATATAAATCCGTTCAGATCCCCATTCATTACGGCGGAAGTATTACCTGTTTCATAATTTGTACGATGGTCTTTAACCATCTGGTAGGGATGAAAAACATAAGACCGTATCTGGTTTCCCCATCCAATATCTGTTTTTTGATTTTCCAGTTTCTGCTTTTCCTTTTCTTTTTCTTCCTCATATAGCTGGTAAAGTCTTGATTTTAAAATCATCATCGCTGTAGCCCGGTTTATAATCTGGGACCTCTCATTCTGACATTGCACAACTATATTGGTTGGGATATGAGTAATTCGAACTGCTGAATCCGTTGTATTAACACCCTGTCCTCCTTTCCCGCTGGATCGATAAGTATCGATTCTCAGGTCGTTTGGATCAATGTCTATCTCCATATCATCCTGGATGAGAGGGTACACGAAAATTGAAGCAAAGGAAGTTTGCCTTTTGCCCTGAGCATTGAAAGGGGAAATGCGAACCAACCTGTGTATCCCGATCTCGCACTTGAGAAAACCATAGGCAAAATCTCCTAGAATTTCCATAGTCACACTTTTAAGACCTGCTTCATCTCCGGGAAGATAATCCACTATTTCAGTTTTAAAATTTGAATTCCCCGCCCAGCGTTTATACATTCGCAAGAGCATTTCCGCCCAGTCCTGAGACTCTGTGCCACCTGCTCCCGGATGGATCGTTAGGATCGCATCATTTCTATCATGTTTACCGTTTAACA
>JAUXFF010000182.1 GCA_030620155.1 Candidatus Cloacimonadota bacterium
GCAAGTCAGGATTTCCAGGAACTTGCCGTAAGTCAGGATTTCCAGGAACTTGCTGCAAGTCAAGATTTCCAGGAATTTTATGTTGGAAATCAGGATTTTCAGAATCTTATCGGTAATAAGAATTTCCAATCATTTATTACAGGAGATAGTTTTAAAATTTTATCGAATGATTTCCAGAATTTTATAAAAAATCAGAGTGAGAAAATGGGAGTTCGGGCACCTGTATAGAGGATTTTGATGGAACTGTCCTTACTCATGGTAATAGCACTGAATTAATCGGAAAAAATATAATTAACAGAAAAGATATTCAAGGTGAATACATAATCCGAGAATATATAAAAATCGCAAAAAGCCCTGAAGGAAAGGGGTGGTTTCTCTCATCAAGGGAAAAACCTAACAGTAAAAAAGAGGTTAAGAAACAACTCTACATTCGTAAATATGATGAAGATTGCTGGTTGGAAAGCGGAATCTATGTAAATTAAAACTTGTGATATGCTGGTGAATAATAGTAATCTTAATCCCAATGCTTTAAAACTTTTCTGTACAAGTAACTTGAATCAGCGAGTGTAATGTTGTGAGAATTACAATCAAGAAAAAACATACAATAATATTTATTATTCTCTTCATATCACATTCTTTGATCTTTTCACAACATCTAAACAATCTAAAGACAGACAATATGAACATGATCTTTTACAGTGACGCCCACTCTTATATTGTTCCCCATCTTGCCCGGTGTTATATCAGAACCTGGAATTTCTATCAGGATTTCTGGGATTATACACCTTTTGAAAATACATCAATCTTCATTGAGGATTTTTCGGACTGGTCTAATGGCGGAGCAACTGCTGTGCCCCGCAATTTTGTTTACATCAGTATGTCGCCCTATATGTATGTGTTTGAGGTTGCTCCAGCAAGTGAACGGATGAGTCTGCTTATGCATCATGAACTCACGCATGTGGTAGCGATGGATATGTCGTCCAAAACAGATCGTTTTTTCAGAAATATTTTTGGTGGAAAGGTACAACATATAGCAGATAATCCTATCTCAATCTTCTATGCATATCTCACAACTCCCAGAAAATATGCTCCGCGCTGGTATCATGAAGGAATTGCAGTATCAATGGAAACCTGGATGTCAGGTGGTATCGGCAGAGCGCTTGGTTCTTATGATGAGATGGTTTTCCGCTCCATGGTTAGAGATTCAACCTACATCTATCATATGGTTGGATTGGAATCTGAGGGAACTGCCATAGATTTCCAGGTCGGTGCAAATTCTTACCTGTATGGAACCCGTTTCTTCAACTACCTGGCACAGAAGTATGGTCCTCAAAAGCTGATTGAATGGGTTACCAGAGATGATGAAAGTAAAGCTTATTTTTCCTGTCAATTTAAACAGGTTTATAATACAAAACTCAAAGATGAATGGTCAAGATGGATTGAGTTTGAAAAAGGATTTCAGTATAAAAATTTAGCAAAGATCAGTCAGAATCCAGTTACTGAAATCAATCCTATTACAGATAAAACATTAGGTTCGGTTTCCCGCAGTTTCTATGATAAAGAGAAAGGAAAACTTTACACAGGGCTAAAATATCCAGGACAGGTTGCTCATCTTGCAGAGATTGATGTTTATACAGGAAAAATAAATAAAATTTGTGATGTAAAAGGTGCTTCCACTTACTTCACTTGCTCTCTTGTATGGGATGAAACTAATGAAAAACTCTATTTCACAACTGATAATTTCTATAGGAGAGATCTTAATGTAGTTGATTTAAAAACCGGTAAATCTCAAAAACTCATTACTGATATCCGTGCTGGAGAACTTGCAATGAATAAAGTTGACTTCAGCATTTGGGGAGTGCGTCATGAGAATGGAATTTCCACACTTATCCGAATAGATCCACCTTATACAGATTGGACAGCTATTCATGCTTTTCCTTATGGAAGTGATATTTATGACCTGGATATCTCACCCGATGGGACAAAACTTACAGGTGCAATTACCCATATAGATGGAAGCCAGGAACTTGCCTGTTTCGATCTGAAGAAATTAGCAGAAGGCGAAGTAGACTATTACCTGATATTTGACTTTAAATACAGCTCACCTGCGAATTTTGTTTTCTCACCTAATGGTCGCTATCTATATGGGACTTCTTATTATTCCGGAGTTTCTAATGTGTATCGGTACGAATTTGAGATTGATGATATGTGCATTCTCAGTAATTGTGAAACCGGATTTTTCAGACCTGTACCTTGTGGAGCTGATTCTCTTATTGTTTTTAATTATGTAGGAGGAAAGGGTTGGGTTCCAGGATGGATAAAAGATGAATCTATTGATAATGTCAGCGCAATTCAATATCTGGGACAAACTGTAATAGATAAATATCCTATTGTAAAAACCTGGACAGATGGCTCACCTGCTAAAATAAATTTAGATTCCTTAACAACATATAAAGGTACTTATAAAAATTCGAAACATCTTCATCTTAATGCTGCCTACCCGATTGTTGAAGGATATAAAAATTATGCTGCTTTTGGTTACAGGTTTAATATCTGTGACGATATTGGTTTTCATCGATTTGATTTAACAGCATCCTATACACCTATAGGCAATGCCTTAGAAGATGAAGAGCGCCTGCATTTGAATGTAAATTATGCTTATAAGAATCTTGAATTTAGTACAACTTACAACCATGCAGATTTTTATGACCTGGTTGGACCAACAAAGGTCAGTCGGAAAGGTTATTCTCTTGGAATCAGTTATGATAAGAATTTGATATATGATCTACCTCGCACGCTTGATTTGAATCTCTCGATTAAAGGTTTTGGTGGATTGGATGTACTTCCTGATTTTCAAAACGTTACTTTCGGATATGACAAAATACTGCAAGGTGAAATTAATTTAATCTACGAATTTGTAAAAAAATCATTAGGTTTTGTTGATGAAGAAAAAGGTATCAAATTTAGTTTATCAGCACCTTTGACTTATGTAAACTCTGAATTATATCCTAAATTTTATTCAACTTTAGATTTAGGTTTCACATTACCTCTAAATCATTCATCGATCTGGCTCAGGAATGCGTTTGGGGCTTCAAAAGGTAATAGAAGTGATTCTTTTGCTAGTTATTATTTTGGTGGCTTCGGGAATAACTACATAGACCATAAAAACGAAAAAAGATACAGGGAATACTACAGTTTCCCGGGAGTTGAAATTGATGAGATAGGAGGTTTAAATTTCGCAAAAAGCCTTTTGGAATTGAACTTACCACCGATCAGGTTCAGGCAAGTCGGAACCCCCTGGTGTTATGTTCGTTGGGTTCGTACTGCATTATTCGGTTCAGGTATTGTTACTGATATTGATTCTGAAAATCTCAGGACTTATTATCTAAATCTGGGTGCACAAATTGATTTTGAAATGGTTATCCTTTCATTACTTAAAACTACATTCTCAGCAGGTTATGCTATTGCCAGAGATGAGAAAAACAATTACTCTGAAGAAATAATGATAAGTTTGAAAATTTTGTAATGATAATTATTAAAATATTTTTCAGTTTGCTGCCTGTATTTATTTTCCTGTTTGTGTTGATCATTTTTGACAGTTATAAACTTATAAAATTACGTTCACTTCTACTTACAATTTTTATGGGCTGTGTTGCTGCTTTTTTTTGTATTTTCATTAATGGATGGCTAATAGATATACTTACCGGAAATCGGATATTCTTCTATAAGTATATTGCCCCTTTAGTAGAGGAATTTGCAAAGGCTATTTATATAATTTTTCTAATTAAGAAGAAAAAAATTGGATTCTTAGTCGACGCAGCAATATATGGTTTTGCTGTTGGAGCCGGATTTGCATTTATTGAAAATATATATTATTTATATGAAATTCAAGATAGTAACCTTTTATTATGGCTAATTCGAGGCGTTGGAACTGCTTTTATGCACGGTGGCTCAACATGTTTATTTGCAATAATTTCAAGTTTTATTCAAGAAAAGTATAGATCTTCAAATTTTATAATTTTTATACCCGGTTTTTTAATTTCAAGCATTATTCATTCTCTGTTCAATCAATTTTTATTACCACCGATTGTAACTACCCTGATACAAATAATCTCCCTA
>JAUXFF010000026.1 GCA_030620155.1 Candidatus Cloacimonadota bacterium
GAATAAATCCGGGATATGAACAATGTTGAAAATAAATGTTGCTCAATATGAAGAAGGGGTTTCTGGGACAGCCCCTTACAGTATCACACTCTCTTTGTATTCACCAAATTCTTCTCTAAGGATTCCACAGATTTCTCCCAACGTTGCATATACTTTCACTGCTTCCAGGATTGAAGGCATTAGATTTTTTTCAGATTTTGCAATTCTTTTTATGTGTTCAAGTTTTTCTTTCACTAAATTATTATCACGAGAGTTTTTAAGCTTTTTAAGTTTTGCTTTCTGGTTTTCACCGATTATGGGGTCAACTTTTAAAAGTTCTGGTTTGGAATCTTCTTTCACCTTAAATTCGTTAACACCCACTATAATTCTTTCCTTTTTCTCAATAGATTTTTGATAATTATATGCACTATTCTGAATTTGCTGTTGTACAAATCCTTTTTCAATTGCCGAAACCATACCACCCATCTCTTCAATTTTCTCGATCATCTCCCATGCTTCTTTAATAAGATCTGAAGTCAAAGATTCAATATAATATGAGCCAGCAAGAGGATCGATAGTATTTGTTACCCCACTCTCGTGAGCGACGATCTGTTGTGTTCTTAGAGCGATCTGCACAGAGTGTTCAGTTGGTAAAGCAAGCGCTTCATCGCGGGAATTCGTATGTAAAGATTGAGTACCGCCAAGAACTGCAGCCAGGGTCTGAATTGCTACTCTAATGATATTATTATCAGGTTGCTGAGCAGTAAGTGTACAACCTGCAGTCTGGGTGTGAAAACGAAGCATCATCGATTTAGGATTTTCAGCTTTAAATTGTTTTTTCATTATCTTTGCCCATAAATATCTGGCAGCTCTGAATTTAGCGATTTCTTCCAAAAGATCGTTATGTGCATTAAAAAAGAAAGAAAGTCTGGGAGCAAAATTATCTACATCTAACCCGCTTTTTATTGCAGCTTTTACATAAGAAATACCATCTGCAAGAGTAAATGCGATTTCCTGGGCAGCAGTAGAACCAGCTTCTCTGATATGATAACCTGAAATTGAAATTGTATTCCATTTGGGAACATTTCTGGAGCAATATTCAAATGTATCGATTATCAGTCTCATAGATGGTTGGGGTGGGAAAATATAAGTTCCGCGAGCTATATATTCCTTAAGGATATCATTCTGTATTGTACCTCGCAACTGATTTGAAGTTACACTCTGCTTTTCAGCAACTGCAATATACATTGCCAGGAGAATAGATGCAGGTGCATTAATCGTCATTGAAGTCGAAACTTGATCCATAGGGATTCCATCAAAAAGAACTTCCATATCTGCCAGGGAATCTATAGCAACTCCAACTTTTCCAACTTCACCTTCACTCATGGGGTGATCACTATCATAACCCATTTGGGTAGGAAGGTCAAATGCTATACTAAGCCCGGTTTGTCCTTTCTGTAGCAGGAATTTATAACGCTCATTCGATTCTTCAGCAGTGCCAAAACCTGCATATTGCCGCATGGTCCAGAATCTACCTCGATACATTGTCGGTTGAACACCTCGAGTATAAGGATATATTCCCGGTAAACTCAGAGTTTCATCCAAATTTAATTTATCTGTATTTTCTTTGGTGTAAACCCTTTTCACTTCCTTATCAGAGACGGTTAAAAATTTCTCTTTTCTTTCAGGAAATTTCTTCATTGTCTCATCCAAAATTTTTTTATATTCTTTTTTTTGCTTTTCAAAAAATCCTGGCATAATTATCTCCAAATTATTTTTTTGAGGATTATATCTTTCATCGATAATAATATGTCAAATCTTTATTTCTTTTGCGTTCATTAGAGGTTAATCAGTATAAATTTCGCAAAAAAAATCTTGTGACGGAATTAATCCGTCACAAGATTTTGCTTAGGAGAAATAGAACAGGGAATTTTCTATTTCAGGAGAATCATTTTTTTGGTTGTAATTGATTTATCATTAACTTTAAAACTATAAAAATAGATTCCGCTGGGAACTTTTTTGCCATTATAATTCGTACCATCCCAACCGTATGAATAATAAGCCGGTTCTAAATATTCATCAACAAGACTTATGACTTTCTCACCCTTTATATTGAAAATATTCAGGCTTACTTTTGAAGGTTTTTTCAGTGAAAAGTCGATAGTTGTTATAGTACTGCGTCCAGCTCCGGCATTTGCCGGATTGAATGGATTGGGATAATTGCCAATAAGTTCTGTTCTTAATGGGATTTCATTATCATCTGTATCAGTAACTTCAACAATCACTTCTGCAGGTTCCGATTCATACTCGTCATATTCTGCTGTAACGCCATACACATGAGTTCCCTGGGGAACACCGGCATCAAAATAATATGTACTCTGTGTTTCAACAATAAGTTCTTCATCTCTATATATATTGTAACCTGTAACCTGAGAATTCGGAGCTTCCCAACTCAAAATTACATTTTGACCGAGAGGAGTTACATTACCTGTAAAATTATCTGGGGGTGGCAAGATAATAGTAATATCCAATTCATTAGATGGACTGGATTCTCCTTCATCATAAATAGCAGTAATATAATATGAATAATCACCTGAATTCAGATCCATATCATTATAGTGTGTATTTGTAATGTCACTAATAAACTCGATTATTTCCCCATCTTTATAAACATTGTATCCTGTGAGGAACCTAAGATGGTCATTAGAATCCTTACTATAATTCACATTAAGTTCCGGTATGTGATTTTTTCTTTTTTCAGGATTTTTCCTGTGTTCCCTATCGTAAGGGTCATAACCGGGGAAATCCCAATCAAGATATATGTCATTTACATCAATAGTTGCAGATAAGTTTTGAGGAGGATATTCGATTGTTGTTTCTGTTAGCTCAAAATCCACAATCACTGTTTCCCAGGGTTCGTCAATTTCGACATTATCAACAGTACTTGTAATATATCCTGCCAGGATAGCAGAGAGATTATAAGTACCGGGCTCAACCTGGATAAGATAATTACCATCTTCATCAGGATTTCCACTATTTTCACCTGTTGTTACTAATACCTCTTCCACATTGCCATTGCCGTTTAACAGATTAACATTACCTGTAATATAACCATGTATAACTACAGGAACTTCATGTAAAACTATATCGTCAATAGCCCAACCCTGGATATCATTAGTATTTCCTTCAAAGAAGAAAGCCAATTGGAAATTCTGAGAACCGACATCAGGGGTATTTATTGTTATTTCCACTGTTTGTTCAATAATTTGATCATCCTCTATAAGCCAGGCATTATTCCAGTTTTCACCATCATCCGAACTCTGAACACCAATAGAATAATCTCCACCATAACCCACAAAAGTATGAGTAAATTCTAATATTAATTCTACAGAGCCTGCTGTATTTATAGGTCTTGTGATAAGTCTTTGAGTACCTTCGAATAATGGATCAAAGAAAAATATTGCTTCAGGGGGAGAACCACCTGCTGCGTTACTAAATGCCCAAAACCAATTTATTCCACCTTCTGTACTCCATCCCGGAGGTGGGAATGAATTAAATTCCTCAGTAAAATTAACAGGGAATTGTACAAGATAAAATGGAATTTCCCCTTGAAAATTATACCCGTAATCAGTATTTATTTCCCAGGTCAGGTCTACCTCATATCCCACAGGTAAATCCGTGTTTGCCGTAACATTAAAGATAGCTGTACTTGATTCATTTCCGGATAAAGTGCCAATATCCCAGGTTCCAGAATTTATGGTTAGATTGGGATCACTTGTCTGTAAATATGACATAACTGAATAGGCCTCTGCTCCTCCATAATTCATAAATGTAACATATAAATCAGCAGTTTCTCCAGGATCTAATACATAATTATTGTTATCCTCAACAAATAGATCAGTAAATAAAATATCCGGAGCATTCAATTCAAGATTAAAATAAAGACTCCAGTTATCTTCATCACTTTCAATATCCAGTTGAACATGAACCGTATGAGCATCTGGACAAACATCGTCAATAATTATACTGAAATCTTCAAGGTTCATCTCAGAACTACCACCAGCAATGTTATTGTACTCTGAATAATCAGAATCAATAGTTATATATTCATCTGTACTTGAAATTGTCGCATTAACATTGGAAGCTTCATTCCCTCCTAAATTATTCAAAATAATTTCTAAAGCAATATTTTCCGCATAATCTACTTGTCCATTTCCATTCTCGTCATTTATTGTAATTCCACCAATAACAATATATGGCTCATCCTGGCTTATGGGACAACCTGAAATCATGATCGCCATTTCATTCTCAAGGGTTTTCGCAGCAGTAGGATATGTATTATTATATGTATATTCTAAACCTACAGTACTTGTATGATCCTCAATTCCTATGGTAGCATATTGCCCATGACTTACCAAAAAGGTTTCGTAATTTCCCTGATCAACATTATTGATCTCCTTATACTGGAATAAAATCGCATTATCACCTGTCGATGTAGGGTAATTATATTGATCATAAATAATTACCTGGAAAGTCTCCTCTGAAGAATCATATTCATTTTGCAGGTGTGACCATTCAATAATAAAATAATTTTGTGTTTCATCGTAATAATAACATACACAACCACCGTTTGGGATATAATTTCCCTGTATGATATCTCCCAGTTTAAGATCATCCCAAAACACAGCGATACAAGGTGATGGCCCTAAAGGACCAGGTATATTCCAGTTCATGAAAGACATCATTTGAGTACTACCGGGACGGAGCCATCCATTTGTACAAATAGATATGGAACTATAATCAACACCATAAAATTTAAGATTAAATGGTGTTTCAATCTCAACCGTATTTCCCATATTTCCTATATCCCCTACTTCTAATATTGTTCCGGGACCGCCGTAATTAGGATCAATTTCTATCCATTGATATGAAGCAGTATTAATATATTGAGTATCTTCATCATCATACATATAATGACCAAATGTATCAGGTCCCAATGGATTATTTACCGAAACTTCTCCTACTTCGATCATAAAACTAACTGTGTAATCAAATCCACTTGAATTATAAAGCTGCAAATCCAGGATTATCTGGCTTCCGGGAACAATTATATTACTGGCAGTTATTATAAACCTATCATCACTGTTTGTTACCGCAGTTCCTACACTCAAGGTTCCAAAATAACCGTTCGGATCATCTACAGTAATTCTGTTGTCGGATGAGCTTAATAACCCGTAGATGTCATCAATGTCAGCAAGACCGAGGTTCTCAACTATTACCTCAAAATCAGCAGTCTCTCCGGGTTCTAACAAACTATTGTTTCCATCTATTACATTATATCCAGTGGCATAAGGATTAGCTCCTGCAACGGTAAGATAAATTCTGTCTGTCCATTGATTACGAGAGTCATCTTCTATTAACAGGTCAAAAATTATCTCAGTTCCGCCCAGTACACCGGCGTCAACAGAAAAATCAAAATCATCATCTGAGAAGATCGAAGTTCCAGCAGGGATATTTCCATACTCCTCGATGTCATCTGTTATTGAAATATACTCACATGTTGATGAAACAGTAGCTGTTATAAAATTCGACACTGTTGTGCCGAAATTCTCCAAACTCACTCTTAATTCTATATCTTCTCCCTGGTTAATCAATCCATCTCCGTTTCCTGATGAGGTTCCGGAGTTATCATCATCAATTTCAAATTCATAAACATTAACGAATATATCTTCCTGAACAACATCAAGGCTGCCTAAATGCGGTATGAAATTGTGTTTGGTAACAGTCAAATTTACTTCACCTGTCGTATTGGCTTCAATTGGCAGGAATATTCTGCCTTCTTCATCTGTATACCCGGTTGAGAAAATCTCATCATCACCCATCAGGGCAGTTACCCAGGCACCTTCAATAGGAAGATCATTAATATCTTCCACAATAACTTCCATGTAGTTTGTTCCAAGAGCTACTTCTGAATCGTATGAGACTTCCATTTCTTCGGGAATACCAGTCCAGATTTCCATTCCAGGGTCTCCCATAAGATTGCCCCAGTAAGAAAATTTCACTACGTAATCATATGGATTATTGGGATAATGTATATGCAGATTCAATTTACCTCTGCAGAGAGCTCCACCCATATTGTATATTTCATCTGAAAAGATGCCGTAAAAAATTCCTGCATCCAGGCAATTATTAAAACAGGTATGAGTATTACCGGTAGCAGTCGAAATGGCTGCAATTCCACCTTTTGGTACACTAGGGGAACCAGCTTTTAAAAATCGTTCACTAATACAATCATTTGTACCTTCAAAATCTCCTGTTAGACAGGTCAATGAAACTACAACAGGCAGCATAAATCCGTTATTAAGATTATCGATATGTGTGTTATTCCAACCACTCATATATACGAATCCGCGATAATTAAAATAGCTGACACCCTCATTAAGATTATTATTCATGTGCATAACCCAGTTGCCTGAATAAACTTCAGTACATTCAATATTAGGAGAATTGACATCAATCATATCTTTAATATGTATTTTTGTATCTATACAGGAAGGTCCGGAATAAGTTGGATCTCCTACAAGAAATGCTTTATTGTACCATTCCGTATTACCCATGTAAGGCATTTTTTCATAGTTTATGATCTTCGATATAATTGTCTGGAATTCGGTTAATGTATTAAATGAAAGACGACCAATGAATATATCGGATAAATAATCATCCCCTTCCAGCATGGTATAATAATGATCACCTTCTCCATTATATTGACCGAAGGCATAGTGCCCGGTTGGGATACTGAAACTACCGCCTGCATCACCAACAATACATACGAATTCAGGTGGATTTTCCCAGTTGTCATAAGCATTCTGAATGTAATCTTTTATAGAATTCAAAGATGTACCTGTTTCGGAAGTATTTGCAGCAGTAACTTCGAAACCTTTCTGATGTTTCCAGTCTGTTAATGTTTCAAGATATTCCTCAACCTGGATATTATCCGGATATATGAAAAGATAGGATGGTTGTTGATATTCATCATCTCTATTTATTATTGAATCATAGTTCTGGATAACAGATTCATATAAAGGTTCAAAAAATCTGGATACCTTTCTATCTCTCGATTTTAAATTCTCTCCTATTGAACCATTTGTGGTTACAGTTACATCAATATTTCTTATAATTCTGAGTTCTTTTGCTTGTGGGTCATATTGGAAAGGATTAATGGTCACACTTACTATACGAAAATCCCTTAATATTGCAGGATTCCCAACTTCTACTATCTGAGAAGGAAAAATCTCTCCATTTTTATAATACTCTTCATTAATAACAAATTCATTATTGTTCGGTTGACTCTCACTTTGTAATGGTTGATGAGGGTAAAGAATTATATTGGGTATGATTTCCTCTTCAAGATTATTAATGCAAAAATCAAACTCACCTTCATCAGGAACAGCAATAAGGCGGGTGAATCTGGGGAGAGCGGGTTTCCCTGTTTCAATGAATTCACCTTCATTAGGATAAGATATTTTTTGAAATATATCTATATGATGAGTTATATTATCAATTTTATAACCGTCTAAGGCAAAATTTATTTCAGTTTGTTCTAAATCAGAGCAAATAAAATCGAATAAATTCTTATCGGTATTTTCCGTAATTTCGTTCCAAGTAGAGAACAGACTTGTACTTAGAAGAATTAAACTTATTAATAATAACACTTTTTTCATAATTTTACCTTTTTAATATTTCTTAGTATTAATGATATTTCTAAAGCAACAGTCATTCCAATCATTTTAATTTTATGAAATATTGTATAACAGAAGACTGAATTGGTGATTATAAGCTAAAAGAAAGGTTGTTTATTACGTTTAGATTTGTATATTACTATTGGCAAAATAATCTTTATATTCAGCAATTAAACTCTCAGATGTTCGTTTGCGTACAATAATTGTTTGATAACGTACGTTAATTGAGAAAAAAACCACTGATAATTGATAACCAGTGGTTTAGGATATATCAAGATATTATTTCAACAGAGTCATTTTCTTAATTGATGAATAATTACCAGCTTTCATTTTATAATAATAAATCCCTGAAGAAACAGCACGATTATTATCATTTCTGCCATTCCATACAACAGAATATTCTCCTGGTTCCAAAATATCATTCACCAGAGTTTTCACTTTTTGACCTCTAAAATTATAAATTTCTAACGTAGTGTTCTTAGAGTCCTCTACAGTGGAAAATGAAATTGTCGTAGACGGATTAAAGGGATTAGGATAATTATTGTAAAGCAAAGTTACTATTGGCACTAAATTATCTTCATCTGTTTCCACACCATAAGTCAGAACAAAATTGATATCATTAACAATAAGGGAAGTTTCATTTATATTGATTCCTGAGATTGTTTCAGTATAATAATCATTCAAAAAACCACTTACATCATATAATCCTGATTTCACAAATAAACTGTAATTTCCGGAATCATCAGGATGGGCTATGTAGTTTTCGGTTTTAATTACTGCGTTTGTTACCTCACCGGGACCTCCTGAAAGTTGCACATTACCATTAATAACACCATACTCTGAGGAGCTGACTATAGCATCAATACAGAAGTTAAAATCAAAATTTCCAGGTGGGAGTTCCATCCAATTTGTATGTTTTATAAATGCTCCCTTTCCTAAAACTCTTGGTCCTGCATCAAAATAAGCAAAATTACCGTTAATAGAATGTATTTTATAACCAACATAATATTCTTTTCCAGGTTCGATCAAAGTATAATTATTCAATTCAAATTCGATCCATTCTCCCAAGTCAAAATCTTCGATACATTTTTCAGATAAAAGGTTTTCATCCTCCCAGATTTGAGCGTAAATTTCACCTCCATCAGAATTTATAGGAGATCTAAATCTAATTTTAGTCAGAATGTCAGAATCAAAACATTGTAAATCATCTTCAGTAAGAAGGATAGCACAGGTAAAAGTATAACCCGGAGCTAAAAACCAGATATCTATCGGATCTTTTGAAAAAGCAAGAGACATGTCACCTTCAAATTCTTCAAGAGTAAAATCTATTGTTTGATTCTCAAGTGTGATTGTTACTTCTTTTGATTCAAAATAATTCCCTGATAGGCTTGCAGTTGCCGTATATGTCCCTGGTAAAACATCAGGTATGGAAAATTCGCCATTGGAATTTGATATTCCAGTATGAACAAGAATTTCATCCTGGTATAAAGCAATATAGCAATTTTCGGAACTTACCGGTGCAGTAACTGTTCCTGTTACAGCTTCAAAATTTCCCAGGTTGAATTGAATAAAGTCATTTTCTTCATCAATATACAAATTTTCTATTTGCTGGTAATAGGTTCTATCCTCTAAAATAGCAGTAGCAGTATAATAACCCGTAAGAACAGCAGGAAATTCAAAATTACCATTTTCATTTGTAACATAGGTTCCGTAAGATTTTTCTCCCTCCAGAGTAATACAGGTCCCAACAGGAGAAGAACCCTCTACGTTCACATTTCCTTCAACATAAATCGGAGCTTCTCCACCTTCAATATTAACTACTGCGCCTGAAATAATCGAGTATCCGCTGGGCATTCCTCCAGGCAACAAGTACCAGCAGGTATTATTCGAAGTTCCCCAACCATAATTAAGATGGTAATAATCATCAGAATTATAACCATCACAAATAATAGCATGTCCACCACCTCCACCTGATAGACGTATTGACATTTCTGCTGGTTGCATGGTTATCATATTGGAACTGAGAGTATTATAGAAATTAGCACCATAATTACTCATATAATTTGCAGAATCATAATTAAATTTATCTAGAAGAGCATAAGCGACATCAGAAGTGTAGGCTCCTGAGCCGGTGGAGCTGTACATCATTTCCACAGAAACTCCACATGCAAAATTTAAAGCAGCCAGGTCATCATTGGTCAGGGTTACATCATTTTCATAATGAATAATTACGTCATCCAGATACTCGTTCAGTTCCGGAAAAGAAGGGAAATCCCTGGTTTCATGGTCATCATCAATGTACATATAGGGATAACTCCAGCCGGAAATAAAATCATCAGCATTAGAAAAGGAGACTGTACCCACATATTCATGAAAATCTATTATCATTGCCATTGCAGTTGCCACACATCCTACGACAGAGCGTTGTCCGCTGTTATCAAGTGGACAAAAAGCGTTATAAACTCCGGTTTGATTCCAGCAAGTTTCCACCCAACCATCGGTTATGGTCGAGCCTTCAGGTGGCCATTGTTGAAATCGCTGAGTTTCAATTTGATTATTAATATACTGTTCCCATACTTCATGATTCTGTGTTGCTTTTGCAGGATTGGAATCATAATATTTTTTTCTCGATGTGATATCAGCAATAAGCATTCTATGTAAAAGATTTTCATCTCTATCTCTTTCAAAGATTTGATTTTTAAAGGAATAAGCTATTATAGGATACAGATCATTATCTGCAGAAACAGCAACAAATCCGTCCGGATCCGTATTAAAAATGTAAACTAAAGAAACACCATCGGTATCTAAAAGATAGGAATCTGAGATCATTACTTCTTCAGACCTGGAATCCAGGAAATTTTCTGCTACCTGTCCGGAAATTTCAATATCTTGCGGAACAGCAAATAAAGCCATGTTTACCAGCAATACTAATATAATAAATACTCTTTTCAATTTATCCCCCAGCTAATATTTTTTTTTAGAAGATATAAGGAATGCAATAAATATTCCTTTTTAATTATTTAATTTCATACTTGGAAATATAAACCTCTACTGCATTATCTGGAATAAACAAAAAAGCGGCTTTTCAGCCGCTTCAATTTATAGTTATTGAATTTATATTATATTCAGACCCTTACCGATTTTTTCGAATTTATCCAGGGCTTCATCTAGTTGAGCTTTAGTATGTGTAGACATAAAGCTGGTTCTAATCAGAGTATCATTCGGAGGTACAGCAGGAGGTACAACAGGATTTATAAAGACTCCTTCTTCATCAAGCTGTTTCCACATTTTAAAGGCATTCATCATTTCTCCTACATGAAGAGGAATAACCGGTGTACATGAAGTTCTGATATCATAACCCATATTTTTAAAATTCTCAGCCATATAATGAGTATTTTCCCATAAATGTTCTATACGTTCAGGTTCTTCTTTCATAATTTTCATGGCTTCCAATACAGTAGCAGCCGAAGCAGGAGGTAAAGATGCGCTGAAAATCAGAGGACGTGCTCTATGTTTAAGATAATGGATAACATCTTTGCTTCCAGCTAAGAAGCCACCGACAGAAGCAAGGGATTTACTGAAGGTTCCCATAATAATTTCAACATCATCCGTACAACCAAAATGCATTGCAGCTCCAGCGCCGGTTTTATGCAAAACACCAATAGAATGAGCTTCATCTACCATAACACTCACATTATATTTTTTTGCTAACTTACATATATTTGGAATATCTGCAATATCTCCTTCCATACTGAAAATACCGTCAACAACAATCAGACCGTTTTTGCCATCAACTCTATTTTTAAGAACTGTTTCCAGGTGTTCCATATTATTATGATTGAAGCGGAGCATTTTTCCCATAGAAAGCATACATCCATCCAAAATCGAGGCATGGTCATATTTATCGGTAATGATAAATTCACCTCTATCCACCATAGCTGAGATTGCCCCCAGGTTTGCCATATAACCTGCGGCAAAAGCCAGTGAAGCTTCTTTACCAACCAATTTTGCCAGCTCTTCTTCCAGCTCGATATGGATATCAAGGGTTCCATTCAAAAATCTTGAACCTGCACAACCGCTTCCATACTTATCCGTAGCTTTTTTTGCAGCTTCAATAATACGAGGATGGTTCGTTAATCCCAGATAGCTGTTTGAGCCCATCATTAACATTTTTTTACCATTGCAGATCACTTCCGTATCCTGTTCCGAACTGATCAACCTGAAATATGGATAATGACCGAGAGCCATTAGCTCTTTTGCCTTGGTAAATCCATGAACTTTATCTAATAAGCTCATTGATACTCCTTCTGCTTCTCTTTTCTAATTCAAAAACTTATTTGTGTAAATCTATGTCAACAAAATAAAAATTTAACCCTATTTCATTAACAAAATTTTAATCGTCTTCGAATATCCTCTAGTTTTCAATTTACAGAAATAAATCCCGCTGGGAACAGATTTTCTATTATCATCAGTTCCATCCCAGGTAACAGAGAGGGTGTGACCGGGAGAGGGTGAGATAATGAGAAATTCTTTCACTTTTTGTCCTTTGATATTATAAATCGAAATCCGCCACGGCGGACAAGTCTCTGTGTTCTGTGCCTGTCCGGGCGAAGTTGAACGAAGCCCGATGCTCCCTGCGGTGAAATAAATAGTTGTTTCAGTATTAAATGGATTTGGATAGTTGGATAATAATGTTACAGGATGAATATCATCATCTGCAAAGGTTCCTGTATAAGTAAACTCAACTTCCAGAGGATCAGATTCCCCGGCATTATATTCCGCAGTTAATTCGAGTTGATAAACTTGTCCGTTAATCAGATCATAAATATCGTAGGAAGTATTTTCTGTTTGATATTGGTTCCCGTCTATATAAATATTATAATGTAAAAAAGTAGAGGTGCTTCCTGGTTCAGGCTCATCCCAGGTTAGATGTACATGGTCATCCACAATCTGATATCCAAGATTCTGAGGTGGATTCAATAAATGCGGAACAAAAATTGTAGTATCAACCATTGCTGAATAACCTGGTGGATCTTCGTAACTAATTGAAACACCATAGGTTACGGGTATCCCATATGGAAAATTTGCTATCACCCAAAAAGTAAACGGAGTATTATAAGCGATTTGAGATCCATCTTCATATATGTTATAACCACAAAAGCTTGCATAAGTTGGTGTTGAAGGTGGATAAATTTGGATGATTAAAATACCCTGTGAATAATAGTAAGTTACAGAATCTGGAGGAGGAAATATTGGAAGATACGGCTCATAATCCACTATCCCGAATGCAGGATTATCATTGTCATCAAAAATTGTTACGCCAATTTCTTCATCATCATCGCTATCCCAGACATTATTTTCAGCTTTTATATCTGCTGAAGACATATTATACACACTCCAGGTATTAAATGATTCATCAATATTTTCGTAAATCAAATTCATTCCATCATCATCGGTACTAACATTATTAATATCTCCAATATTAGCAGATGCTCCATCAGTGATATAAAAACCTGTGAAATTTCCTGTGATAGTATTACATGTCAATACAGGACAAGAGGTCGATCCACTGATCATAACACCTGCACCTGAATTTGGATTACCTGATACAAAATTATTATTTATCTGATTATTTCTTATTTCTCCATTTGCATAGTACAAATATATTCCGGTCAGATTATATTCTATGATATTATCATCAATTAAAGGATAAATATTCCCTGCTCCGGTTACATCCCAGGCTGAAATACCCTGCCACACATTATGATGTATCCAGTTATCTGTAATTACCGGATCGTTCACACCTCCCTGACTGCTCAATTGTATGGCTCCTCTAGGTTGTCCATCCAGAGCGCATTGGGTTATATTACAGGAATTTATTGTTACGTTGGAATTCTCCACAATAAATACTCCGTTTTGCTGGCAATTTTCAATAAAACATGTATTGATATTTATTTCAGCGGGATTACCAATTCCAAAAATATCTATAGCCTTCTCATTTTCATTAAAGTGACAATTGGAAATATTAATAGGAGAGTTTATTGAATTTATCGCTGTCTCAGCATTCTTGATCAAACAATATCCAAAATTATTTTCCAAAGTTTCATTCTCTAACCTAATTCCTTCCCAAATTAATCCTTCATTCCCATAAAAACGAATAGAATCGGTTACTGAACCATTTACTTGAATATCTCCGATTACAGTTATCTGATAAATACCCTGAACTTCTACAATAACACCCGGTTGGATTTCCAGACTTTCGTTATCCGGAACCGTAATGTCACCGATTACATTATAAGGATTGTTTTCTGCACTCCATACACCGGATTGGTCTCCGAAAACATCTATTCCGGCAAGTAAGGTACAGGAGAAAATCATGAATAAAATGGCTATACATTTATGCATTTTTATTTCTTATTCTCTTGAAATAATTTCTTATTAGAACATAAATTAATGCAGCAACTGCAATGCCCGCTCCAATCCATTTAAGTGAAGTTAAAAAGGTCACAACTATTCCTGCAATTAACACTCCCAGGAAGATAAAAAGAATCGATTTCCAGAACTTTAAACCAAAAAGGTAGGCAGCTAAAGAACCTGTCCAGGCACCTGTAACAGGAAGAGGAATGGCAACGAACAGCATCAATCCGATTTCTTCATATTTTTCTATAATTTCACCTCTCTTCCTGGTTCTGCGAAATATTGCTTCCAAAATCTTTTTTAATATAGGAACTTTAAAGAAAAGTTTAGTTATAAGATCGAAGAATAATAGGATAAAAAATATAGGAACCATATTGCCTGCAACAGCTATTGGGAAAACTTTCCAAACAGGTAATTCATAAGACAGAATTCCAATCGGGATAGCTCCTCTTAATTCAAAGATGGGGATCATGGCAATCAGGAAAATTTTAACTTCGTCTGCTGCATTTATGCTATCTACTTTATTTTCCAGTTTTTCTCGCAATCCGGAACCGGCAAATAGAGAGACAGTGAAACAAAAAACCAGGATAATTAAGACAGTTTTCTTCAATTATCCCATCCTTGTTTACCGATCAAAGGAACAAAAGCACATCCACCATGATTGGTTGTAATAAATTTATCTTTTCTTTTTTCAACAACAATTAAGTCCTGGAAATACCTGCTCCCTGTAGGAATTACCAGTATCCCTCCATCAGCAAGTTGATTCAGTAAACTCCCGGGAACATCAGGTGCTGCTGCTGAAACAATAATTTTATCAAATTCCTTACAGGGTGGATAACCACCTTCCCATCCTTCTGTACCGTCACCTATCTTAAAATAAATATTGTTATAATCTAATTCTTCGAGTATCTCTTTAGCATTCCTGGCTAAAATCTCTATTCTTTCAACTGTATAGACTGATTGGGACAATTCAGCCAAAATAGCTGTTTGATAACCCGAACCTGTTCCTATCTCCAGAACTTTATCCTGGGGGTTCAATTGTAATAGATCAACCATAATTGCAACCATATAAGGCTGGGAGATTGTCTGCCCCTGCCCGATACTGAGAGGTGAATCACGGTATGCTAAATGTCGTAAATCTTCCGGAACAAACATGTGTCTTTCTACTTTGAGCATAGCGTTTAAAACTTTTTCTGTTTCAATACCTCTTCTTTTGATATGGTCTTCAACCATTGAACGTCTTTGATCTTCAAATTTCATTTTTACTATCTTTAAAATTTTTTAAATTTACCCAGTTTTTTATCTTTTCCATAGACTCATGAACAGTAAAATTCGGAGAGATCGGAGTTATCGAAATAAAATTTTCCGAGAGGACCTTAAAATCAGTTCCTTCTTCATCAACCCACAATGGTTTAGACCCACCTATCCAATACATCTTCCTGCCGCGAGGGTCTTTCTGTATTTTTACAAAATCCTGGTAATGCCTATGCCCTGTTCTGGTTATCCTGATCCCTTTGATTTTATTTTTTTCGACGTTAGGAACATTTATATTAAATACTTCATTTTTATCGATCAATTCATGCAAGCCTGAATTAAGCATTTGATTTAAATAATAGGCAGCAGTTTCAAATTGTTCATCTATCTTGGAAGCTACTGAAATTGCTATGGCTTTGTATCCCATAAACATTGCTTCCAGGGCTGCAGCCACAGTACCGGAATATAGAATGTCTTCAGCCATATTAGGACCACAATTAATACCGGAAATTACCAGGTCTACAGGCTTTTTTAAGATCACCCTGGATGCCAGTAGCATACAATCCGCAGGACTACCGGTTACTGCAAATCTATTTTCTTCTCTTTCATAAATTCTTAATGGAACATGCAGGGTTATTGAGTGAGAAGTAGCACTCTCTTCCTTATTGGGAGCCACAATCAAAATCTCGTGATTTTCTTCTTTTAAAACCTTTGCCAGGATATTGATTCCCGGAGCATCGATCCCATCATCATTTGTCAGCATTATTCTCATAATTAGTTCTCCAATTTATGATTAACTTCATATAAAACAATTTTTACGAAATTTATAATATCACGAAATTTTGAAATATAACTTTCTTGTCCATTATAAATTGTTTCAATGGGAACGAAATCTATCACAGCACCCGATTTTGCAAACTTTAGTATGATCTCGGTTTCAAATTGATACCTGGTTGAATGAAATTTTAGCTTTTTTATTAAGTTTAAATCGTATAATCTTAATCCTGATTGTGAGTCGCAAATTTTCTTTTTAGTAACAAGTGAAACAATTTTGCTTGTAATCGTATTACTTAAAATTCTTGAAAAAGGCATTCCGGATTTAGAAAAAACTCTTTTACCAATGATCATATTGGCGTTTGTCTCATTTTGTTTTTTTAAGAAAACAGGAAAATCTTCAGGTTTATGTTGCAGATCACTATCAATTGAAAAAGCATATTGAAAGTTTTTTTTTATTGCTGCTTGAAAACCAGCCTGCAGAGCTGCTCCCTTTCCACGGTTCGTATCAAAACTTATATAATTTACACAAGACTTTTTACAAATATCAGCAGAATTGTCCTTAGATGCATCATTGACAGCAAATATACTTTTTTCAGGGAAAAGATTAGTGATTCTTTGAAATAATTCCTGTAAATAATCTGCAGAGTTATAAACCGGAATTATAACAGCAGTATTTTTCCAATTTGCTATCATATCCTCTCTTTTGTTTTTTTTGAAAAATGAATTTAGTTTTTTTATGTCAAGCAAATCATTGATCCTAAGAAATTTGGATATAAAAAATAAGGGTAGAATTTAATCTACCCTTTACTTTTTTGAAGATTTGACTTATTTAACGACAGGATATTGCAGATTATATGGTTTTATTTTAAAAGCATCATTTTCTTTGGTTTACTCACAAGATCATCTGCCTTTATCCTGCATAGATAAACACCTGATGCTACCGGTTTGCGATGTTGATCGGTTCCGTCCCAGGTTACTGAGACTTGGTGATTGGGAGAGGGGGAGACAATGGGAAGTTGTCTAACTTTAGATTGTTTAATTATACAATTAAGATTCCACTTAATCTTTCTTTTTAACTTTATCCAGCCAGTAGTAATCCACAAAATCAAATTGTTTTTTAAATGCTTCTCCTATCAGTGTACCATCTTCCAAAGAAAAAATTGGTTTCAATCTTAATCTGTAAAAAGTCGAATTATTCTTCTCTATCTTAGTAATCTGTGCTTCATAGCCGGAATCTTCCAAAATTTTCTTTTTTTCTTCTACTACTGAGATATGTTTATCTGCCAGGAGTTGTAATTCATATTCATCCCTGATTATTTCTGTTTCTTTCACATTCTTTTGTGGTTCAGTTTCTTTAATTTTTATTTCTTCGAGATTTTCTGAAATTTTTTCAGTATTAACTTCATCTAGTTGTACCAATTTTTCCTTGGTTCCAACTTTTTCTAACCTGTATCCTTCCGAAAAATCAAACTGCTTTTTAGGTTTTTCTTCTCCAACTTTACTGTCTTTCACTAATAGATTGTAATCAGTCTCATGTCTATTTTCAAAATCATGTATAACATTTCCAAACATAACTCCAACAAGAATTGATATAAATACTAATCCTATTAGAAAAAAAACTATTAATATTGGTTTTTTATTATACATTTTTATTATTCCTCTAAAAAATTTAGTGTTTATGACAAATACATACTTTCAGAATATTTATCATAAGCCAGTTACATTAGTGCCAAATGTTCCCTTTGAACCATCATGAGCAATAAAATCTCAGTACAGAAAGCCAGAACCTATTGGAAAAGAAAGAAAATCTATACAGTTAGTCTGTCTGACAGCATTAATCCAGGCTTTATCTTACTAATTTATAAAGAACTTAACCACATTTCTTTGAAATGAGTAATGTTAATTATTAATGTTTACCAAGGGTTCCAATAAACCAGTTTAAATTCATTATTACCTTCTACAAATATTTCTTCTGCTTCATAATAAAAGTCTATTCCTTCGATATCAACCTCATAATCAACTATTTTTTCTACATAATGAGTAACTGGATCTATTGAAAACCAGTGAAAGTCATCTGCAGCATAGATCAATCCGTTAGGATGTGCTGCCAAAGCTTCCACTTTCTTGGAACCAGTTATATCACACACTTTGGTAATACCACCACTGGGGAATGAATTAAATTTCCAGAGTTCACTTGGGTAAGTTTTTTTACTACTTCTCGTCCAATTTAGATATATTTCCCCATCTGCACCCTGGGTTAGACCATCTGTTGTGAATGTTCCGGGCACATTTAAATCAGCTATATGAGTGAATGAAAAATTACCAGGCTCAAGATTGTCGAAAGAAAAGACCTTCTTATTGCTTCTACCCATTCCATAAAGAACACCGTCGATGAATTCAAGATTTGTGATTTCACCTTTACCAACCATTCCAGTATTTCCAATTTTTACTGCTTTTACTTTTGTGTCAGGATTTTTATCTATATTCCCTTCAGGATTTTCAGGATCGATTTTGTATAATACAGAAGGTCCACTACAGTTCATAAAATACATAACTCCATCCTCATCCATGGTAAATGCTTCTATATCAGCATCAGACTCTTTTATACCTGTTATTTCTCCTTCCAAATGTACAAAATCATCAATATCATCAGGATCATCCACTTTGGAAAGAACATAGTAATGAAGTAGAGGTGGAGTCTCATCATTCACAGCCCAGATAGTCATCTCCGGAAATGAAGCGATTATTCCTCCCTCACTTACTGTTACAACTTCAAGAACTGCTTCAGCGTCATGATATCTTGTCTCTCCTTTTACATTCCAGCTTACTTTTGCCATAATTAATACATCTGTGAATGACTCATCACCATTTTTTAAATCATCATGAAAAACATATTCAATAGATTCTATACTCCCATCCAAAACCTGAAAATTTTCATATTCTACTAATTTAGAATTTGTAATTTTTTCTGATACCACTTCCTTAATACCAAAATTTAAGGCATATGAACC
>JAUXFF010000083.1 GCA_030620155.1 Candidatus Cloacimonadota bacterium
GGGTGAGTTATTCCCATCGGACGATGGGGTTACTTTACGACAACCTGATCCCAAGCCAGCCTTTAATTATAAATAAAGAAACAATTAGTACAATCTCAACAATATTAATAAATAAAACCAATGTATCCTTTTTCTTCCAAAAAAAATATTCACTGAATGTTTTCTGACTATTTAATCCTCGACTTTCCAGGCTCAAACCTGTATAATGAGCGTGTCTGCTGGCACTAACCAGGATAGGGAAGATGAGTGAGAGCGGGAATCTGAGTTTCAGGAATCTCATTTTGTAAGCTAATTGAATTCGTAAAAACTCATCTTTCATATAGTTAAAAGCATTAAAAGTAGCCAACAAAGCATAACCGATAGACACAGGAAGTTTCAAATTCTGCATTAAAGAAAAAACAAGAGCATCATATTTGATCGCTAAAAGAAATATAAAAGAAATCATAGATAAACTGAATGCACGAACTGTTAGGAAAAGAGCATTCTCAAAAGCCAGTTCTCGAATTGCAAAGCCAAGAAAGTATCCGATAACAGGGGTTGCACCTGCCCCTTTAGTGTAAATAAGAACAGTAATAAAAACTGAGAATATTGGCAGGATGATGATCAGCAGAAAATATAATAAATATTTAAAGTTAATTCTTCTTAAAAGCAGTATATTCAGGAAAGCCAGGATAAGAATAGCTGCATTCAAATATATATTTTCCGAAAAGAATATGGGAATGAGATAAAGAAATGCCATGAAGAGAATAAGAAGATCATTCACTTTACTGCTATGTAACTGTGTTTCTTTTTCAACCATTTATTTCTTCCAGTTTCCCGTTCTTTAACTTCATGATCCTGCTGCTGACAGCTTTAACAAACGGCAGGTCATGGCTGGCAATTATAAAGCTCTTTCCCTGGTTTCTCATTTTTTCTATCATTGATATTAATCGTTCTTTATTCAAGATATCCTGTCCGAAAGTAGGTTCATCAAGAAGGAAAACTTCCCTGTCCAGATTCCACAATATTGCCAAAGAAAGCCTTCGTTTTTCTCCTTCAGACAGAGTAAATGGATTCCTTTTTTTGAAAAATTCTAATCCTGTAAACTGTAAAACTTCGTTATTCCTATTTACTTCATCTATCACGTGGTTGAAAATAAAATGGTTTTCAGGATTTTGGAAAAGCAGGGAAATATTTTTATAATAGGTTTTATAATTTATTTCTTTAATGTTTTTCCCCTTAAAAATAATATCCCCGGAATATTTTCTCAAAACACCTGTTATCAATTTTAACAGAGTTGTTTTACCGGAACCATTATTTCCAATAATGCTGATGATCTCTCCTTTTTGTAGAGTCAGGTCTATATTTTCTAAAACCGGAAAGTTCTTTTTATAGGAAAAAAATAATTTATTGATCCTAAGGATATTTTGTCCGGGTGTAGATATGTTGATTTCAGGAAAAGAATGTTGCCATTCGATTTCCGATAATTTCTTTTCTCTGATCTCTCCATTCTTTTTGATGAAAATGAATCTATTTACATAATTTTTCAAATAATTGAGATTATGTTCAATTATAACTATAGTTTTGCTTGTAACTATTTTCTGAAAAACTTCAACAAAATGTTTTGCAGATGAAGGATCAAGAAACGCTGTTGGCTCGTCAAAAAGGATAACTTCAGGTTCCATTAATAAAATAGAAATAAGAGCAATTTTCTGTTTCTCACCTCCGGAGAGTTCTAAAATATTCCTATCCAGAAGATTTTCAATTTCAAATTTTTGGGAATAGAACTTAATTTTATCTTTTATTATGGAAGGTTTTTCGCGGAGATTTTCCAATCCGAAAGCAAGTTCCTGACGAACGGTTTTATTGACCATCTGGGCATTTGGGTTCTGGAATAAGAAACCGATCTTCATAAGGTTGGATTGAGAAAGTTTTGATAGATCTTGACCGTAAAATTTAACGTCTCCTGTCATCTTTCCAAATATTGTTTCCGGGATGAGGCCTTTAAGAGCATACAAAAGTGTGGATTTCCCTGAACCTGATTCACCGCTCAGTAAAAGGATATCCCCTTTTTTAATTGAATATGAACCTTTCCAGGTTATGGAAGAATCTGAATAAGGATATTTGAAGGAAAAATCCTTTAGAAAATAAATTACCTCATATTGTTTCATTCGTGACCCTATCATTATTTACCAATATCCTGTTTTACGATTTCAAATTGATTTAACACCCCGGTTTTTTTGAGCCCATCTGCCAGCCACTTTGATAATAAACCTGCTAAAACAGCACCACTTATAATAAAAGTAGTAAATTGTACTACGAGAAAATAGATTTCAATTTCTTTTAAATGATATCCTTCCCAGAAATAATTCAAAAAATAAGAAGATGCAGCAGAGATCATTCCTGCAATGCAAAGCACTTTCCAATTCCAGTATTTGTAGGCCAATAACAGGAAAAATAACTCCACAGGAATTGCCTGAGCTGCCCCCCAGATCAGAGATGTGATTCCCCAACGGGCAATAAATCCCTGAATAAAAGCAGCAATCATTTCTCCCAGAAGGGCACTTCCCGGTTTTCTGATAATATATGGAAAAAATATTGCGCCCATAAGCCAGATACCTGAAAGCAGGTTCTCCATAGCCAGAGGTTTCAAAATTGGTTTTAAAAGATCATAAAAAAATGTGTAACCCCACCAGAACACACCCAGAGCTGCTGCAATTACAGCGATAAACACTATCTCAGAAATTTTTAATTTTTTCATTATTACCTTTTTGTATTACCCTCTCACTCTAAAAAAAATTCAGAATTTTTATACTTCCCACATCCAAATATGCTCCCTGTCCTTCTGCAGACGGATAGAAAAAACGAAACATATCTTTAGTATTTCACCTAAGGATCTTTTTTTACATAATCAACATTTAATATGTTTTTCCAATCACATTTCCAGTCAATTAATTTTTAACTTCATAAAAAAAAGATTTGACAGGAATGAGAAAAATATTATTTTAAATTATATAGAAATAGTTCTTTATGAAATTAAATTAGTTGATTTAGGGGTGCTATCCGGCAGTTGCCTGATGGTTGAGATTATACCCTTGAACCTGATCTGGATAATACCAGCGGAGGAAAAATTAGATGTTATTTTTTTAGAAACCACATTTCCGGTTTTCGCTGGTTATGTGGTTTTTTTATTTTTTATGGAGGAAATTATGATTAAAAAGATTTTATTACTGATTATGTTTAATATTTTATTAATTAGTTCCACTTTTGCTGTAGATTTAACCGGACGAATAATTGATGAAGAAACACAAGAAGCGATTCCGTCTGTGGGAGTTTATATCAAAGATATGCAGTTAATTACTTATTCGGATGAAAATGGCAGTTTCGTTTTTAAAAATCTTCCTGAGGGAAAATATCTACTTGATTTTGAGAGAATAGGGTATAAAAATTTTCAAAAGGAGATAGATGCATCTGTTTCTGAGGAATTGGTTATAATTCTAAAGATGAAACCTCAATTAATAGAAGGTTTATTAGTTACAGGTACAAGAGCTAAGGTCAGGGAAACTCCGATCACTTTCACAAATATTAGCAATGAAACCATAAAAGAGAATTATTTCGGACAGGATATACCCATGCTTCTTACCGGGATTCCTAATGTGTATTCATATTCAGATGCAGGTAATGGTATAGGTGCATCAACCCTTAAAGTTCGAGGATTTGATCAGAAGCGGATAGGGGTTATGATAAATGGAATTCCACTGAATGACCCGGAAGATCACCAGGTTTACTGGGTAGATATGCCAGATTTTGCTGAAAGTATCCAGGACATTCAATTTCAAAGAGGTGTAGGGAGCTCACTTTACGGGATATCGACTTTCGGTGGTTCGTTGAATATGAGGACTAACTGGATAAATCTGCCTGAGAAGATTGAAATATTTTCAAATTATGGAAGTTATAACACTTATAAAGTGGGAACTAAGATCACAAAAAGTCTGGGAGATAAATATAAAATTAATCTTCGTGTCTCTCGAATTGAGTCGGATGGTTACCGCAATAATACAGCTTCAGAGTTATGGTCTTTCTTTACTTATATTTCGCGTTTAGGTGAAAAATCTGTAACCGAACTGAATATTTATGGTGGTAATGAAACCACTCACGCAGGCTGGGAAGCTTCTTATGAAGGCTATTTAAAAGAAAATCATCAACATAATCCTTACGAATATAAGAATACTATCGATGATTTTAATCAACCTCATTTTGAACTGCATCACAGTTATTGTATTGGAGAAAAAAGTGATATTGAGAATACTTTCTTTTATATTCATGGGAAAGGTTATTACGAACAATATAAATTTGAAAGAGACCTCTGGGAATACGGACTTACAGATGTACCGGACAGCCTTGAAAGTGATCTTATCAGGCAGAAATGGGTTACGAAAAACCATTATGGCTGGATTTCTCAGTATAATTATAATCATGATAAGGGAAAACTTACGATCGGTAGTTATCTGAGTTTGTTCAATAGTGATCACTGGGGAGAAATAAAGTCTGTAATTAGTGATGATACTCTTGATATTGAATATAAGTCAGGGCAGAAGTATTACAACTATACAGGTGAAAAAATATATATAACTGCTTATTTAAATGAGCAATACAATATTTCTCAGGATTTGAATCTAATGGTTAACTTCTTTTTCCAGCATATAAACTATAAATTCGACCAGCATAAAGCAGGTAATTTTGAAGGTGTTTATCTAAACTCATACGAGATAAACTATGATTTCTTTAATCCACGTTTCGGTCTGAATTATAATCTGAATGAAGATATTAATTTTTATGGTAATGTATCTTTTGCTCAACGTGAACCAGCAGATGATGAACTCTACGATACCTGGGACGGTCCGGATGATCTGGGGGTAGCACCTCTTTTTACAACGGCTGATACGGTGTTTTCCAATGGGGAGGTTAAACGAATTAAATGGCGAAATCCTCGTGTTGAAGAAGAAAAATTGATAGATTGTGAGTTTGGGATAGGATATATTTCAGGGATATGGGATATTCAAGCGAATTTATATTGGATGAATTTTGAAGATGAGATCGTTCCCTACGGAGGAGTGGATGATGATGGGAATCCAATTCGCGGGAATGCCAATGAGACAGTGCATCAAGGATTTGAACTATCTGTAAAAACCCAATTACCAAAAAACATGGAGTTTGCCGGAAGTTTCTCTTACAGTGATAATTATTTTAAGAAATTTAAAATGTATGACTGGGATGAGGAATGGAATGTAATTGAAGTTGATTTCAAAGATAAAAAAATCGCTGGTTTTCCTGATATACTTGCAAATGGGAGTTTATGCTATAAAACCAAGCCCCTGATCGTTTCAGTTCAATTCCAGCATGTAGGAAAGCAATATCTGGATAATACAGAAAACGGAGACCGTACAATTGATCCTTTTCAGGTGGTGAATGCTTTTGTTATTTATAAGCTCACAAAGCTATTGGGGAAATCGGATATTGAGCTGAGCTTTAGAGTGAATAATATCTTTGAAGAAGAGTATGAAACCGCAGGATATTATGATAGCTGGGGGAGTGTTTATGGTCCTGCCGGGAATTATTACTGGCCTGCAGCAGGACGTAATATTATGGCAGGGATAAGAGTGGGATTTTAGAATCCCTTACAGTAAGCCCAAGGCTTATAAACTTCCTTATACGGAACTTTGTTCCTAAAAGGGAAACGTAGAGAAGAAAGATGTAACTCAAAGCTTATACCATGTCGGATGACAAGGCCTGCTTTGAGAAAACCAAAGCTAAATTTAGAATGAAGAATCCCTTGCAGTAAGCCTGAGGCTTATAAATTCCCTTTTATACGAAATTACGTTGCAATTTCTAAAAGGGAAACGTAGAGAAGCAAGGAGAGTCAACATCACCCTTTTTCGTCCGGCAAATAACGGTTTTGCATATCGCCAGTAGTGGGTACGTGGTACTTACATTTCAAGGTACACGAACGCTGAAATGGGATACCAACTTCGAGTACTTGTATGTTCCTCCATTGGCTATATGTGATGTTATGGGCTGGTTATAGTTTTATCGAGATACCAAATTTACCCTCTGAAAAAGTATTACCTCCACCAAATTCTAAATTAATGCCAAATTTTTCAGAAAAATAGAACCTACCTCCAATCTGACTACCTAGACCTAATCCAGAGGCATGAGAGCCCGGATAGTTATCGGGTGAACTCCAATTGTAAAATCCGATATTTAGACCTGCATAAAAATCCCAATTAGTAGGTATGTTTAGCAGAGTGTTAAAGTGGTAGTTCCCATTTCCTGATATTCCAATTATAGAATGTTTGTATTTATTTTTTTTAATGTTATCTTTGTATGACCGAAATGACAATTCACCTCCAACTGTAATGTCTTTGTGAACTCCGTAATCCAATCCCAAGTAAACAGGAATCCCCCAGGATGATAAACCAACACCTGCATTAAACTGTGCCTGCCCCCTTTGAATAGGACATTGTGCAAAAATGATACTTGCAATAAACAAAAATCCAAATGTTAAAACTTGTTTTTTCATTATTATTCTCCTTAAATTTAATTTTCCTACTCATAAGGCTTTTCGGTTCCGCCCCGTTTATTAAAGTGGTTTCTGGACTCCAATCTTATTGTTTAGTTGAATTATCAAGTAAAATACTATTCATTTAATCCTTGTTTTTTGAAATAACCTTGGATATTCTAATAAGATTTGAGCTTTTATTTCATCTTCAAATTTACAGTCATAAAGTGTTTTAGTATTTTTAAAAATCTCTATATTCAGACTATCAATTCCAGAAAAATTACACCATCTAATATCAGCATTGTTAAAATTACAATTAGATATCCCACCCCAGAAAATCGTATTACTAAAATTAATATAATGAATTTTCGCATTATCGAAATTAATAGACCTAACTAAAGTATTTATAAAACTAGAATCGAATAAATAACATTTTGAGAAATCTGAATTGGTTATTATAGCGTTGTTGAAATTACAATGATTTAATCGAGAATCGGAAAAATTTGATAGACTCAAATCTGAATATGCAAAACTAGTTCCGCTTAAATTTGAATTACTGAAATCGGAATTAATCAACAAAGTTGAATTAAATTTAGCATCCATTAAATCAATATTGTTTAAATTTATATCACAGAGATTTATTGAATCTAATTCTGATTTCCAACTTACGATAATTTCTTTTAACATATCAGTTATAAAATTATTTGATTTATGAGTAATAATGTTTTCTGAATCATGTTGATAGCCATAACCTTCATACATTTTCTTTAATATTGGTCTATACTCAATCTGCTTGAATAATATAGATTTCGCAACAGTAATTGGTTTATTGAATGATGGTTCAATCGGAATACTTTTATTTTGGATAGATGGTATTATTTCTAATCCTTTATCATAATTTTGAGTAGATAAAATTGATAAAACAGTGTTGATTCTGTTATTAATATTCGAAAGCCTTAACTCATATATATTCAAAGCAAGTGTAAATATTGTAATATAAAAACCAAAGATAATTAAGAATAATTTAAATAGTTTAAAGATTTTCAGGAAGGCTAAACTTCTTAGAAAATGGATAAATTTATTAATAGGTTGTTTGATTATATTTATTAAATTCATTTTGTTTTCTCAATCATTATTTTAAATATTCCTATGTTGCTATGTAGATGTTTAAATTAGCTTATTTAAACTAATCTTTTTATATAATCCAAATTTCTATCTAGAAATTAACAATCTAAAAGCTCTTGCTATATTAATTTTTCGTTTCTAAATCGAATATTAATTTATCTTTATAAAATGAAAATAACATAAAGGGTAAATCTTCACATTTAATATTCAGATTTCTACATATGGTAGGTATTTTCTTAACTAGTTTGTCGTCACGCGACAATGTTTCTTCAGATATTAAAATAACTTTGTTGTTATTTTCCAATAATTCCATACATAAAGCAATTAAATACAAGTCAGCGTATGTATTTTCATGTTTTCTTATCTCTGTTTTAATTAATTCTTTGTCATTACCCCAAAAACGCTCATTACTTTTTATATAAAATTCATCAATCAGGTTTTCAACTTTTGGAAATAAATAAATGGAATCAACAACATCTTTTTTGATTACCTTCTTAATATCAATGGTTTCGGGACGATGTAGTTCGTTAAAAACTTTATCAATAACAATAATTTCATTATTTTCGATTTTTGATATGATAAACTCAATAAGTTTCTCATTTATTATTCCGTTTTCATTTTTATCAAAACTATAGTATTTGAAGAAATTAATAATACTGTCTGAATCGATGACTAACTTTCTTGTCATCTAATAAATTACCTCATTGATGTTTTTTGAATCACTAATATGTAAATAATCTCTTAATCTACTTTCGTTGATATTACCTTCGAAATAATTGATTTTTACTATTTCTTTAAATAAATTCGATTCTATTGGTTTTGGTGGAAAGAAATCAATTCTTTGTTCTTTAGCTATTTCTCTTTCAAGTTTCCTTTTTTGTTCTTCTTCATGCCTTAACTTTTCTAAAATTGATTTAATTTCTTCAATTCTACTATCATAATCGGTTTGAGATATTTTATTTTCAATCCTTAATCTAGTATAAAACGCTGAATAACTTAAATAAGTATTTTTATAAAATCTATAAATGATGTCTTTATGGAAATTATTATTTGAATTTGCTTTGCTTAAGTTTACAAACTCTTGTCTTAAAGAATCGACAAGAAAATAGAAGGAGAACTCATGGCACCATTTTTCTATTGCATTTTTATTATTATATTCGTTGTCATAGACATCATCAATTTCTTCAAACTTTAAGAGATAGTGAGCAAGTTCATGAAAGAGTGTAAATATTTCTCGCCTTAAGAATTTCTGTCGTTTTATGACAATTATGCTTGGGAATATGAAAATACCATTGAAACTTACTTTATTAATTTTATTCCATGCTTCTATGAACTCAAAAGTAAAAATATTTAATTCATCCAAAATTCTGATTGAATTTTTAAGAAATTCTCTTTCTGTCTTAGATGGCGATATAACATTTTCTTTAATCAACTTCTGCTCAATCTCATTATATAAAGTTCTTACTTCATGTGCAACTTGTTTTGGATTATCTTTTAAACTATATGATTTTATCATTTGTTTAGGAGTGAAATTAATAAATTTGCACAAAGTCTGTATTTCAATTTTTAGTTCTTCGTATTTATTTACTACTTTTTTTGATTCGAAATCTAACTTTGAATTGAAGGTGTTTTTTCGGAAAAAAATGCTACTTTTTTTAGGATCTGGTAAATCTCTTTTTGATATATACCAGGTTAAACCTTTTCTAAAAGTTTTATCGATCAATTTTAAAACTGATATATCTACACTACCTTTATCTAAAGCGTAATTTAATTGTGCGACAGTTAATAATTTTCTTTTTCTTTTTTGATGTATTAATTTTATGAAATCTTTATGTCCTAAATCGTATAGATCTAGTAGATATTGAATCCTATTTGGATTTAATAGAAAAGAACCCGGTTTTTTATTCATTAATTTATGTCCATTGTTTATAAATGTTAATTATATTTCCAATTTCACTAAGTCAAAGAAAATATCGAATTATCAATAGTCAAGTTCAATGTTTTTTATATTAACTACAAATTTCACTGTGAGGTTAGTTCCAGCGAATAACTGTCCCTGCAAAAAACGGCTGGATCATTCCTTTTTTCAGTTCCAGAAGTAGAGCCCCATCTTTATTGATTCCCCGTGAAATACCTGTGAATTTATCGAAATCCGTATCAAGCTCTATGGTTTTGTTAAGCAATAATGAGTTTCTTTCAAAATATTTAATATCAAGTTGTCCTTCGATGAATCCGGGAAGATCTTCCGCAAAAATATTAAAGAGTTCATTCATAATTTCGGAATTTTTTACTTCATAGTTTAAATCTTTTTTCAGAGAAATTGCAATATCTACCAATTCCAAAGGGATTTTATTATTTGTGTTTATTCCAATTCCAAGAAGATGATATTTGTAAGTTGAAAGGTGATTTGATAAGATTCCACAGAGCTTTCTGTTATTCAAATAGACATCATTAGGCCATTTGATTTTCAAGGATTCTTTCAATTCAGGAAATAAAGAAATTATAGCTTTGTGTATGGCAATACCCGTAAAAATCGTTAAATTTGATTTTACATCCAACCCGTACAAAGCAGCAGTCATCCATATCCCGCCTTCCGGGGAAAACCAGGTATTCTTACCTCGTCCAATTCCTGATTTCTGCTGTTTTGAGATTATCAGGAAATTTCCTGCTACCTGTTTGGATTTTATTAATCTTTCAGCTTTTTTGGAAGTGCTGTCAAGTTTTTCAAAATACAAAATTTCATCGAATAACTTGTGTTTATAATTCTTCATTTTTCCTCTTTTGGAACAAGTGATAAAAAGAAACAACCTGGTTGCTTCACTCCAGAGTTATAATATCAACATAGCATCACCGTAGCTGAAGAACCGATATTTTTTTTTAACAGCTATTTTGTATGCTTTTTTTATATTTTCATAGCCAGCAAATGCTGAGACCAGCATCAGAAGGGTAGATTCCGGTAAATGAAAATTAGTTATGAGACCATCAACTATTTGAAATTCTTTTCCCGGGTAAATGAAAATATCCGTCCAGTGTGCACCTGATGTTAATTTCCCATTTTTTGCGAAACTTTCCAGCGTTCGCGTAGTTGTTGTACCCACAGCGATAATTCTTCTTTTTTCGCTTTTCGCTTTGTTTATTTTCTTAGCAGTTTCTTCTGTGATCATGCAGAATTCGCTGTGCATATTATGATTCTGAATA
>JAUXFF010000206.1 GCA_030620155.1 Candidatus Cloacimonadota bacterium
ATTCCCAGAAGAGAGCGCAGCATGGAAAAATTGAAAGCCATAATATTTATTACAGCTTTTGGAACGGGATTTCCGATGCTGTCAACTACCGTAAACTTCACCTTCCTTGTTTCCTGGTAAAATGATGTTGAATTTATATAATTATTTCTGGATGATCTCGAAACAACTTCTTCTGAGCTATCCGGGAAAGTACTGCGGGCTAAAACGAGAAGAGCTTTGTTAACCGAACTCGTAAACCAGGTGGAATTGAGGTAATAATCCGGTTCTGCGGCTCCTACATAATACCACTTTCCATCAACGAAGACTTCTGTCCAGGCATGGTTGTTATCCATATGTCCCCACCACGGTGTCCAGGCAGGTCTGGCAGGAATTCCTATAGTTCTACACGCAGAAATAAAAAACACCTGCATCTCACCGCATCTGCCAATATTGCTCTTCTGCAGGATAGTTATCGGATTCTGGTTCCTGCCGGAAGTGGAAATAAACGTCATCTTCTCCCTGCACCACAGGTTTACTTCTCTTATTCGCTCTTCTACATCAGGAAATTCTGTAATATAAGAAAGCAATCCCGCTTCGGTAAAAGCCTTTCGATAGGGAGTGATCTGTTCGTGCGAAGCGGTTATCTTTGCTATGTAGGAAAGAAAGAATTCAGGTGAATAATTATAATCTTCCATGTCGAGCAGTTTTTTAAGTTCAATGTAATTGGAAAGAACATCTTCCGGGTTTGCATCCCACAAAATGGAACTTCCTTCCGCTGAAATAAGGTATGCCATAATTCCGTCAGGATATTTTTCTATGTAGGAACTGTAGATATTTTGAATATTCTCCGGTAAGGATTCGATATTTTTATAAGCTTTTACGGTTAGTGTATCGATCAGTGATTGGTCTATTGAGAAATTTCCATAAAGTAAGGAAAAAAATGAAATAATCAGAATAATAAAGAATACAGGTTTATTCATAGTTCTTATCTCCCCAAAAAATTATTTTATTCAATCGAATTTCGGGAAGAATATCGTCAAGAAAAATACTGGAAAGCCACCTGCCTTTTCATCCTTCGTTCCGAATGCTTCGGAACTACGGAGAACGGGCGTTAAAACTATGGCAAGGCAGGCGAAGAAACGCCAAGGATCACGAAACTGAACGTTTTCAAAGTATCTCATTAACCACTGGCTTTTTAACTTGCCTGCCCAATTTACCCCATTTAATTCTTTCCTTTATTAAATCGGGGTGAAATCCGCAGGATAGGCTTAGTCGAACCATAATTGTCTAATTATTAGTGTGTTAAGCCCTTCGTCCTTCGTCCTTCGACTACGCTCAGGATGACACAAGCTCAGGGTGACACAAGCTCAGGGTACATATATCATTATGCATTTGATAACCATAGAACAGAAAAAAGCATTAACCGTTTCAACGGTTTACAAGGTTATGATGTTTCTTATTCGTTAATCAGTTCAATTGCCTTATCTAATAATTCATCTCGTCCGTTTCTTACTCCTTCTATGGTTGGTTTTAATTCAATGTCTGGGATAATACCAACTTGCTGTGTTTCAGTTCCATCCGGATAATAAACTCCTATACCAGAAATCCCGGTTCTTATATTTCCGGGTAAAATTATTGTCGAATAATCTCCGTCAGAGCCCGCTGTTGTACTTCCTAAAACTGTTGCTTTAGGGGCAACTCTCCATGCCATTGTGGAATATTCGGATAGGCTCCAAGTTGTTTCATTTATAAGAATGATTACTTTACCTTTAAAATAATCATTGTTGTTTTCTCCTACTTCTAAGGTCTCTCCAAAAGAAAATTGACCTGGGTTTTCGATGCTACCTGAAGTGAATTTTACAAACTCGGTTGGTTTTGGCATTAGATATTTACCTAAACTAAAAACAATAAAATCATAGGGGTAACATCTTAAATCAATAATTAGTCCTTTTTTATGGATAAAAGATTCCATTATTTTATCTATTTCTCCCTTTTTTAGAGTTCCAGGGTAGATGTATCCTATGTCCCCAGCCAGTTCTTTGTGAGATTGCACTTTTTCTGCCCTAAAATTAATCTCACTTACTTTTACTGTGGATATTCTTTCATGAAGAATTGAATTCCCATTTCCAATTGTTATTTGTAAAAAATCTTCATTAGTTCTTAATAATCTTCTTGCAACATCTCTTAATTGTGTAGGATAGTTTGAAGCTGGACAATATTTGGTTTTCTCCTCAACAAGTTCATCTGTTTTCACTCCGTTTATTTCTGTGATAATATCTCCGATTTTAATTTTTGAGGTATTTTCGAGTTGTTCAAATTTTCGAACAATCACTACTTTGTTTTCAATAAAATTAATTTCAAGTGGAGCTATTTTTCTTCCGTGGAATTGAGATAAAACATCATCTTTTTGCCAGATATTGGCATGAGTATCTTGAATTTTACCGATGAGTTCAAGCATGGTCAGTTTATAAGATAATTCATCTTGACATTCAATAACTTTTGGTATGAAATTTTTTAATACATTATCCCAATCTTCGTCAATTAAATGTTTGTAAGGAAAGAAATATTCAATCATATTCCAATATCGAAAGAGAGCCAATAGTTTATACCCGCTATCAGCCCATTTCATATTTGGATAAGGATTTTCATTTTTAAAAACGGGATGTCCAATATTCTGCACAAAATCTATATAGTAATTTGATTTGTCCTTAATAGAATTTTGAATTTTATTGAGCTCCTGACTTATTTCTTTGGACAGGAAATTTTCATTAGTTAGCCATTCAGTACTTGGATAGAGTTTGACATTATCTTGCTTCTCTTTTCTCTTATTTTCTTTATTTAATTTTCCAATGGACTTTATCCAAGTATAAACCTTAGAGTCAAAATAATCCATATAAATGGCTGGTAAAATTCTGAAAAGCTCATAGTCCCAATTGATATTTCCCTTAGCTATCTCAGGGTGATTATATTTTACGTACCCCCATATTTTACAGAGTTTAAATAGGTTTTCTGTTTGTTGTTGGTTGACATTGTTCAATTCAAAATTTGAACCTTTGTCAAATTCTTTATCTAATTTAGCTTCTGCGGTTAGGGTGTCGCTCGGTGATTGGTCAATTTCAATATTTCCAAATAGTAATAAAGAAAATGAAATTATCAGAATAATAAAGAATACAGGTTTATTCAAAGTTCTTATCTCCAAAAAAATATTTCATTCAATCGAATTTCAGAAAGAATATCTTATAGCTTTGTGAAGATCAGGTTCAATCCGATGATGATAATTAGAAGTGATGTTAGTATACCGAATACTTTCTGCATGACCTGAGCTTTCTGTTTATTCTTTATGGATATCCGAGAGATCAGGTGGCGTGATTTGATAGTTATGAAGCCGAGCAGAGAAATTGTACAAGCCATTCCCACCGAAAAGA
>JAUXFF010000162.1 GCA_030620155.1 Candidatus Cloacimonadota bacterium
TCTATTTAACTGGGGTTGGATTTTTACCAACTGGGGTCATTCCCTGTTAAATATTACTTCGTCCCGATACGGTCATAATTCCCTACGGGACAAGCATTTCACAGGGTAAACTTCCCTATGGAGCAGGCACTTCACCATGTTATTCAACATGGCAAACAGGACTTGTAAGCCTAAGCTTGCCTGCTGCAAGCAGGGCTTATAAATGTTGTTGAAATAATCGAAAATCCGCAGGTGACAATGACCATTGTCACCTGCTTGATATTATAATGAGAAAGAAAATATAAGAGTATTTATGAAATCGAGACTGGTTTGATAAGGGTTATATTAAAAATGAATTATGAATTTACCTCATATTTTTTAAGGTAGACAGATTGATTATAAAGACCTTGACTTCAAACAAACATTTATTTCTTTAGGATGCAAATCTAAAACACTTTTTAGGAGGATAAATGACTAGTGTAGTATTTGTTAGACGTGTAATTATAATTAGTATATCCATGCTGTTGATAGCTTTAAGTATATCAGCGCAAGATCCCCCCGAGACCTTTGATTTGAGAGATGTGAGTGGTGAAAATTATGTAACTGGAGTGAGAAATCAGGGACCATACGGGACATGCTGGTGTCACGGGGCAATGGCTGCCATGGAAGGAAATCTTTTAATTACGGAAGTGTGGGCTAATGCAGAAGAAATTGAAGAACCAGATCTCTCAGAAGCTCATCTTGATTGGTGGAATGGATTTAACCAGCATAATAACGATGATATCGATCCGCCAACCGGAAATGGTCTTGAAGTCCATAATGGCGGAGATTATCGTGTTACATCAGCTTATCTTACTCGTGGCGAAGGTGCTGTTCGCGAACTTGATGCTCCCTATTCAAACCTAGCAAATCCACCGGATAGAAATGATCCAAGCTATCACCATTATTATGCTCGAGATATTGAGTGGTTTGTTGCTGAAGAAGATTTAAGCAATATTAATACAATAAAGAATAAAATTATGACCTATGGTGTTCTGGGGACATGTTTGTGCAGTTCAGGTGCATTTATGAACTATTCAAATTATACACACTATCAACCACCCGGAAGTGATTTGCCTCCCAATCATGCAGTTGCGATCGTTGGCTGGGATGATAACAAAATTACTGATGCTCCGGGACCGGGAGCATGGTTGATAAAAAATAGTTGGGGAGCTGGCTGGGGTCTTGATGGATATTTCTGGATTTCCTATTATGATAAACATTGCTGCCAGGAACCGGAAATGGGAGCAATCTCTTTCCAGAATGTAGAACCACTCCAATATGAAAATTTTTATTATCACGATTATCATGGTTGGCGTGATACAAAGACAGATTGTTCGGAAGCATTTAATGCTTTTACAGCAAACAGTAATGAACTACTAAAAGCTGTCAGTTTTTTTATTGCAACAGATAGTGTAGATTACACAGTAATAATCTATGATACTTTTGAAGAAGGAGAGCTTTCCGGTCAACTTGCCACAAAATCAGGTTTTGTTGAATATACAGGTTTTCATACTATAAATCTTGATATACCGGTAAGCTTATCGGAAGGAGATGAGTTTTATATTTATTTATATCTTTCTAACGGAGGTATTCCATATGATAGAACTTCCGAAGTGCCTGTACTTTTAGGGGCTCAATACAGAACAATAGTTGAATCATCTGCAAATCCCGGAGAGAGTTATTATCTTAATGGATCTACATGGGATGATTTCTATTATTATGATGATCCTTCCGGATTTAATAATTCGGGGAATTTCTGCATAAAAGGATTAACAACAGATGTTATAACCGGATTGAATCCACCGCAGAATTTAATAGCAGCTATCGTGAATTTTAATGATATACTCCTCCAATGGGAAGCTCCTGATCGTTCCTTAATAGGATATAGAGTGTATCGTGATGATGAATTAATTCATGAAATAAGTTTACCCTTCCTGGTAACTTCCTATACGGATTCTTACCTTGGGGAAGGAGAATATTCCTATTATGTAATTGCTGTTTACGATGAAGGAGAATCTGACCCGAGTAATATAGAAACAGTACAAATAATTTTACCTCCTCCTACTGATTTAATTGTAACTTTAACCGATCCTAATCCTAATATTATTCTTAGTTGGACTCCACCTTCCCAGGGACGGGATGTTACAGGTTATAATATTTACAGGAATAGTGAAATTTTAGCAGAAATAACAGGAACCTGGTATATTGATATTAATGTTCCATCAGGAATTTATGAATATTATATAACAGCATTGTACGGTGAATACGAATCTTCACCATCGAATGTTGTAACAGTAGAACATACGGATACTGATGACCAGATTGTTCCTGATAAAACCGAATTATTCGGGAATTATCCCAATCCGTTTAATCCGGCAGCTGCCGGACGCAGTTCTGGAACAAGTATTTCATTTTCTCTCGCCAAGAACGCAAAGAATGTTAAGTTGCTAATTTATAATATAAAGGGCCAAAAAATCAAAGCATTCCATATTCTGCAATCCGAGATCCGTACCATGAATTCCGTATACTGGGATGGCAAGAACGAAAATGGAGAAAGTGTAACAAGCGGATTATATTTCTACAAATTGGAAGTTGAAGGTTTTTCCACTTCAAAGAAGATGATTCTTATGAGATAAGAATTTTTTTAAAAAAGTTGGTTTCTCTTATGAACTATTCTAAAACAAAAGACTGGTTCAAATAAAATGGGGAATCAGTTATCTTTAAAGGAAGCCACTGACCAATTTCAGTGGCTTTTTTCTTCTATTTCAGTATACACAAATTATAAAATCATTGACTCATTTAACTGATTTTTCTCTTTTAGATGAGATCTGAATATTATTTCAAAACAGGAAATTAATATGCAAGTAATTTTAGTAACAGGTGGTGCAGGATTTATTGGGAGTAATTTTATCCATTATCTTATCCAAAATACAGATTATTCAGTTATTAATTTTGATGCCTTGACTTATGCTGGAAATTTACAAAATCTGGAAAAAATTTCCCAAAATAAGCACTATAAATTTCTTAAAGGCGATATAACATATCTTGTCGATATCGAGAAAATTAAGGAAATGAATTTCGATTTTATAGTTAATTTCGCTGCTGAATCTCACGTAGATAGAAGCATAGATTCTCCCAATCAGTTTATCCTAACAAATATAGTAGGTACACAAAATTTATTAAATCTGGCATTAGAAAAGAATATTACGAAATTTATCCAAATCTCAACTGACGAAGTTTATGGTTCTCTTGGGTCAACTGGTTTCTTTACTGAAACTAGTCCTCTTAATCCAAGTTCTCCATATGCTGCATCTAAAGCTTCTGCAGATTTAATAACTCTGGCTTATCATAAAACTTATGGTCTTCCTGTGGTTATAACTAGATGCTCTAATAATTATGGACCTTATCAATTCCCGGAAAAACTTATTCCACTTATGATTAGCAATGTTCTTAAAAATAAATTTCTTCCTGTATATGGAGACGGGAAAAATGTTAGAGACTGGATATATGTGGAAGATCATTGTGAGGGAATTTTAAGTGTATTGGAAAAAGGGATTGTTGGGGAAATATACAATCTTGGAGGAAATAGCGAAAAAGAGAATATAGAAATTGTGGAGTTATTATTAGAAAAATTAAATAAGCCGAAATCCTTGATAAAGTATGTTAAAGATAGAAAAGCTCATGATAGAAGATATGCAATTGATTTTTCAAAAATAAAAAAAGAGTTAGGCTGGGAACCAAAAACTACTTTGAAAATGGGTTTAGAAAGAACCATTAACTGGTATTTGAATAATCGTGAATGGCTCGACGAGATAACTACCGGAGAGTATGTGAATTATTATCAAAAGATGTATGGAAAATTGTTATAATATTCCTTTACAATTATTAATCATCAGTATAAAAATAAATGGATTTTTTCATACATACTCTATTTTATGATGATTTAAGTGTTTATTGGAGATAAAAATGGTACGAAAAAGAAAAATATTATTGATATTAGTAATGTGTATTATGGTATCTTTTTTATATTCAAATGAAGCAAAAATAGATAGCCTTATAAATCAATTAGATAATGTTCCTGAACAAGATAGGGTTCATATACTTAATGAGCTGGGTAAAATGTACTGGGGAATATCATCTGAAAAGACATTAGAGTACAGCAAACAGGCTTTGGAATTATCCCGGAAATTAACTTATAGAAAAGGAGAAGCACAGTCACTTAATAATATTGGGGTTGGGTATTATTTTCTGGGTGATTATGATAAAGCATTGGAATACTTTCTGAATTCCTTAAAAATCAGAGAAGAATTGGGTGACAAAAAAGAGATAGTTGCTTCCTTGAACAATATAGGTATTATCTTCGATGACTTTAACGATTTTGAACAAGCTTTATATTATTACAAACGTTCTCTGGAAATATTTGAAGAGTTAAAAGATGTTTACGGGATAGCGACCACATTACATAATATCGGTGTAGTATATGAAAGTTTAAGTAATTATAATAAGTCGCTCGAATATTTATTAAGAGCATTGAAAATATATGAAGAAATTAATGATAGAATCGGTATTGCCAGCACTCTTGGAAATATTGGTATAGTTTTTAAGGATTTAAGTAATTATGATAAATCACTAGAGTATCATTTAAAATCGCTTAAGATTAGTGAGGAGATTAATGATAAAAATGGAATAGCAAATTCATTAGATAATATCGGGATAATTTACGAAAATTTAAACAATTATGATAAAGCAATCGAATATTATCTCAAATCAATGGAGATAGAGGAAGAAATAGGTGATGATGTAGGAGTTGCAAGTTCCCTGAATAATATTGGAATCATCTATGATAACCAGGGACAATACGATAAAGCATTGGAGTATTATATTCAGTCATTGGAAATAAATGAGAAAATCGGCTTTAAGAACGGAATAGCCAACTCTATGAATAACATTGGTGTAGTGTATGAGAATCTTGAGGATTTCGATAAATCCCTCGAATATCATGACCTTGCTTTAAAAACGTTCAAAGAAATTGGTAATAGAAAAGGTTATGCAGCATCTTTAAACAACATTGCCAGCGTATATTTAATGTTGAAAAAATATGATAAAGCTTTAGAATATTTTAGAAATAGTTTAGAAGTCGCAGAA
>JAUXFF010000103.1 GCA_030620155.1 Candidatus Cloacimonadota bacterium
AAAAAAGAATCCCTTCAGTCTTCGTCCGGCAGCTGCCGGACTACGCCCAGACAAGTGCGATTCCCTTTCAAGGAAAGGGAAACGCAGAAAAGCAGGAAGAAACTTCTTTCTACGGCATCTTATGATCCCTTTTGATAAAAGGGACACGCCTTCGCCAGCTTCGGCGGTGCAGGTTAGCAGGGATTCTCTACATAACATTCATCACATAGAAAATACTTGAATTATCTTCTTCTACAATTCCTGAAACAACATTAAGGTTGGAATAAAAATAAAGAAATTCTGTGGAATCCCTTGCGATTCCCTTTCAACGAAAGGGAAACGTAGAAAAGCAAGAAGAATTTCATGTTACTTACTTTCCGAAGCTTCATGCAAAGGAACTCTCCCAACTAAGATTCGGAAAGTTTTAGCTTAACTTGCTTTCATAATATTTTTTCATTCTAACCTTCCGAATCTTATTATTAGAGAAAAGCAAGAAGAAAGCTTCGGAAGATGAAAGCACTTTCCGAAGCTTGCTTCGTAGGTATATGAATTCCAATCTAGGTGAAGTTCGAAAAAAAACTTGTCACTTTTAACAAATCAAAAGAAATAGATATTGATGATTTTTAAATAAAATTTTTGGAGAACATTGTGAAACGATTTTGGATATTAGTTATTTTATTATTTATTTATATTAATTGTTTTTCTACAAATATCCTCGATTATCTGGATTCAAGCAAATTTTACTATAGACTGAATTCTTTTGTTGGTTCTGACTATTTTCCTGATCGCAGTAACCATGAATTTGGATATTTTGATAAACACATACTTAACGCAGGCTGGATATTCGAAATTGAAGACAATTCAAAAGTGTGGATAGAATTTTCATATGAAAATGATCTTTTTGATAAAAGAGTAATTATTCACAAGACAGGTTTTTCCTATCAAACAGGTAAGTGGGAAATACAATATAAACTGGATAGAATTGAAATCGGGAAAAAATCTTATATCTTCAATCAGAATGTTAAAGATATACATTTTGACAAACCTGTAATAGAGGAGTATCGTTTTGACGGTCTGGATGTTTCTTTCGACTTTAACAATTATTCTTTGTCAACACAAATTGGAGGAAATAGTTATAATACTACACTAATAAAAACATCTCTGCAAAACAAAGAAAAAGAGCATAATTTCCAGCTATTTCATCTTTATTCCGCCCGAAGTAAAGATATGAATGAAAAAACACATTCCTTTGGTCTGGAAACATATCACAATTTCGGGTTAATATCTTTTTATGGCACAGGAAGTTACCAATTATTATACGAAATTGACTGGGATAGAATTTTATTCCTTGCTGAACTAATTTGTTATCCAACCCAAGATATCCGGGTAGGCTCAAATTATCTATATTCAATTTATAATTGGGAAGAAGATAAAACCTGGCAATCACAATCATTCCTGCAGATGGATATCGGTAAATTCTCCAATCTTATTTCTTTCCGATATAATCATATGGATAATTTTGTAGAAACCAAGATTGACCGCGAAATAAATTTATTGAGTATTTTCAATTTATCTGAAATCATATCAATTGGAACAAATTTCAGCTATTATCACCCCAATTTCTATGACGAATATTATCAATTCGGATTACAGGGTAGAATCAATTATGAAACTGATTAGTCTAATTATAATAATTCTCATCATAAGCTGTGAAAGTAATATTGAAATAAACAATGATACTTACATTTGCATAACATTTGATGATCAGGATTTAAGCATTTATGATAACGCTTTACCTTTAATGCAGGAATTTGGTTTTACAGCTACTAATGTAATTAATACCGCACAGATCGGAAATGAGGGTCATCTTAATTGGCAACAGGTTGAAGAGCTTGAATTTGTTTATGGCTGGGAAACTGCAGGGCATACTCTTCATCATGTTGTTCTTCCTGAAATCAATAATGAAGAAGCAGAATATGAAATATACCAGGATTGGCTGAATTTACAAAACCATGGGTTAAGTCATGACACTTTTGCATTACCGAGTGGGCACGCAACAGAGGAACAATTTGAGATCATTCTGAATTATTATAAAAATATACGTACAAGCAGAGACCTGAAACATTTTTATCCAATAAACCGAACATACCTGGGTTATTTTTTTTATGATAGTGAATATAATGCTCAGGATGCTATTTCAAGAATAATACGTGGCGTGGAAAATAAAGAAGCATTAATAATCCTCGGTTTTCATCAATTTCAAGAAGAAAATACTGGTTATCCAGCTAATTGTACTCCAATTGATTTCAGACAAATTCTGGAGTTTATTCATTACAATGAATTAGAAGTTCTAACTATCAAAGAAGCAGTTGACAAACTATCCAATTAAGGTTAATAATAGAGATGAAAAACTTGATTATCAGAGAATATTCAATAGAAGATTATGATTCATTAATTAGATTATGGAATCTTTCAGAACTTCCTTATAAACCAAAAGGTCGTGATAAAAAGGAAAACATAACTAAAGAGATCAAACAAAAAAGGTCTTTCTTCTTATTATTGGAATTGGAAGGAGAATTAATAGGTTCCATATTAGCCACTCATGATGGAAGAAAGGGTTGGATAAACCGGTTGGCTATTCTTCCGGAATACAGAAAATCAGGGTTTGCCACAAAATTGATTAAAGAAGCTGAAAATAAATTAATTAATGCAGGTATAGGGATTATAGCCTGTTTAATAGAAGATTGGAACACGTCTTCCATGAAATTTTTTAAGAAATCAGGTTACAAAAGTCATATAGATATAATTTATTTTACAAAAAGAATTCACGAGGATATTTAAAAAATCAGGATTTTTTAACTGACAGATTAAAGGGTATTCAAATTGACAAAATTATTTATGATAATGGAATGTTTTATATTTCAACGCGTAATTTCTAAAACACATTATTCATAAAGAAGGATGGAAGAAAATGGCGAGATTAGACAGAGCAGAATTAAAATATGTTAAGGACCTTTTGTATTGGAACACACATAAAAGAGCAGGTGAAGTATTTTTAAATAATCTGATGTTGTTTTTAGGAGGTGTGATCATTATAATTTCTATTTACATGACCCTTCTTAAACTTTCAGATACAGTTATATGGACAATCTTACCAGGTTTCTTAGCAGGTATTCTATTCATCTGGATATATATGGTTGGAAAACGCAGAATTAAAGAACGTCATTTGTTATCAAATCTTTTAAACAAACTCCTCAGCAAAACTGACGATACAGAATAAAACCAGACAATGAAAACTATTGGACTGATAGGTGGTATAACCTGGGAATCCACACTGGAATACTACAGAATTATCAATGAAGCTGTTAAACTCAAATTAGGAGACTTATATTCTGCAAAATTACTACTTTATTCATTTAATTTTGCTGAATTGTTAGAATTTCAACAACATTCAGGTTGGGAAAGTATTTCTGAAAAATTCATTGAAGCTGCTGAAACACTGCAAACTGCGGGAGCTGAAATTATCCTGATATGTGCAAATACAATGCACAAAGTTTATGATTCGGTTAAAGAAAAAATCCCAACTCCGATTCTTCATATCACAGACGTAACTGCAAAAGAAATACTGAAAACAGATATTAGAAAAGTCGGATTGCTTGGCACTAAATATACGATGGAAGAAGATTTCTATAAGGATAGATTACAAAATTTCAATATTGATTCTATCATTCCAGATAAAAATGAAAGAGAACTGATCAATAAGATAATTTATAATGAACTTTGCAAAGGGATTTTCTCAATAAAGTCAAAAAAAGTGTTTATTGAAATAATCAATAACCTCCATAATAGGGGAGCAGACGGTATAATTCTGGGTTGTACTGAAATCCCTTTATTGATCAATGAACAGGATGTGAAAATCCCGATTTTTAATACAACTCTCATCCATGCAGCAGCAGTAGTGAATTACGCTTTAAAATAACAGAAGTTTTATTAAGATTGTATCACAATCAATCATGTCTGTTTCTTACTCAATCAAGATAGATTAGAAAACTTATTGAAATTCCATTACTTTATAAGCAGCATCTTTTTAGAAATTTCAATTTCTCCAACTTTCAGTTTGTAGAAATATAAACCACTTGAAACAGGCTTATTGTTATCATCGGTTCCATTCCATGTGACTGAATGTTGTCCTGCTGAAAGCTGAGATGCTGAATTGCTGAAAAGCTGTTTCACTTTCTGACCTTTTATATTGTAAATACTTATCTCTGCATTCTCAGTGTTCTCTGCGGTGAAGAAAAAAATTGTTGTGAATGGACTGCGTCCGGCTACTGCCGGATTGAATGGATTTGGATAATTCTGTCCTAAATGAGCAATACCAGGTGCAATTGTATTATCCTCAGAATAATTCCATACTTCCTGCCATGGCTCCTGGAACTCGATATCCAGAGCAGCATATCTCAGCTTACCGCCATTGAGTTGACCAGCATCTTCACAAGGACCAACAGCACTTCCATAATCGTTATCATCAAAGAAAGCAAAATGAAGTTTAGCATGGTAATTTCCGGGTTCGTTACTTAATATTTCCAGCTTTTCGCCTAAGGTGATATTAACAGGTAACATATCTTCAAATTCAGGAGCATAGTTACCTTCATAATGGTTAACCAAATCAATTACTGCATCATTGGGATTAGCATTGATATATCTTATCTCAGACCATGTTTCCCCGCAATCATCGGAAATGGAAATAGCTATTTCCGGCTGTTGAAACCAGCCCTCATATCCTTCTTCTTCAAAATAAGCATGATAAAGTTTTTTACAATCGTGCCAAGCCGCTACTATCCAGTTATTATATGCCGTCATCTTGAAATTATTCTCATGATAGAAAGCATCCTGGTAACCCTGATCAGAATTATAGAACCAGCTACACATACTTAATGGAATATAAACACTACCATCATCATAAAACTCATCAACTTCGCCATCTTCATCAAGGTCCCATGGAATAGCAGGTTGATCATCAGCAGGATCTGCTCCCTGGATATCCATATCATAAAAAGTGAACTCACCTGTTTCAATATCAAAAGTAAATATTTTTGGCCAAAAAAGAGCAGGCATATAACATTCACTCTCAATATTTTCATCTGTATTTAAATTGATTCCAGTCATCCATAGTATTTTTGAATTATCTTCAGAAAATACTCCATTATAATGTGTACCATCATAACTCAGGGTAAAAAATAAAACTGATGGTGTAATTTCATCATTATCGTAAAATTGGTAGGTTTCGCCATCTTCCCAAAGAGGATTTTCTACTGGATATAACCATTCCTGTTTAAACCAGGTGAAGTTTTCTCCCCAGTCATCGCTATACAAGCAGAAAAGTGTATCCCCATAACTACCAAAAAAAGCTATTTGTCCATTATCATTCACGACCATATCTTTGGTAACACGATCAATATCATCATAATGCAGATGATCCATGTAAGGAAAAGTTTGATACGTCCAACTTAATTCTGATTCAAATAGCAAACTATCAGCATTAAAATCAGCAAAAGCATGCAAAGTGTTATAATTGTGATTTCCGACAGAATTAGAAGTAATATTACTTGCATAAATATGAGCTCTTCTATGTTCATCAACAGGTGAATCACCAATCCAAACAATTGGAAAGATGAATTCGTCATCATAATGACCAGTAAGCATCTCTCCCACCTCAGGATTATCTATTACAATAAATGGTGCTTTCCAATAGCCAGTGATTCCTGCTAGATGAAATATATCATAAGTCATTATACAATCATAACTTTCATCTGCTTCTATTGCTGCATACCAGGTGAATAAAGGATCAGCTGTTACAGGATCGATATCTACTGTTGGTAAACCTGCTCCCTCAACAGTATAATTAGCTATAACTGAACTAATTAGAAGCGTTCCGTCTGGATTAATATAGCTATAAAAGCCTCTCCTGTTAGTAAAAATATTTTGTGTTTCTGAACAATAATAAACGATATAAATCCCTTCTGCCGGATATCCGTGGGGGAATGAAATCTCTGGTTGAAGGCGGATACTGTGTCCATGATAGCCATAAGGCATGTAATCGTAGTATGAATCTATTAGAAAAGTAGTTGGTTCACCATTTCCATTAAAAATGAATGAGTAATTGGGTGGTGGGTCTTTTTCTCGAATGAGTGTCGATATTTTTGATTTGATATATCCCTGATATTTAAAATCTTTCGATTTCTGAGCAGGTTGAAGAATATCGTTTGGAAATAAGTTCGCAACACAAAGGACAACCATAAAAATAGAACATGATATCTTCATTTCCCCTCCCTTGTCCCGGCGTAGTCCGGCAGCTGCCGGACGAAGCCGGATTGTCTCAACCTAAAAGATGACCGAAATTTATTATTAATCTATCTTAAAAGAATCATTTTCTTCGTTGTTTTACATTTATCTGCTGAAAGTGTATAGAAATACAATCCACTTGAAACAGGCTTATTGTTTATGTCCTTCCCGTCCCATCTTACAAAATGATCACCTGCTTTTTTATGTTCATTAACTAGTGTTTTCACTTTCTGACCTTTTATATTGTAGATTTCAATTGTCACAAACGAGGACGTTTGTGTTACAGAAAAACTGATCGTTGTTTCGTGACTGCGTCCGGCGCATGACGGATTGAATGGATTTGGAAAATTCTGTTCTAAATGAGCAATGCCCGGTGCAACTGTATTATCATCAGAATAATTCCATACTTCCTGCCATGGCTCCTGGAACTCGATATCCAGAGCAGCATATCTCAGCTTACCGCCATTGAGTTGCCCAGAATTACCACAAGGACCGGCAGCACTACCATAATCGTTGTCATCAAAGAAAGCAAAATGAAGCTGAGCATGATAATTTCCGGGTTCGTTACTTAATATTTCAAGCTTTTCACCTAAAGTGATATTAACAGGTAACATATCTTCAAATTCAGGAGCATAGTTTCCGTCATAATGGTTTTCTTCATCAATTACATCATCATTGGAATTAGCATTGATATATCTTATCTCAGACCATGTTTCCCCGCAATCATCGGAAATGGAAATAGCTATTTCTGGTTGTTGATACCAACCTTCAAAGCCTTCTTCTTCAAAATAAGCATGACGAAGTTTTTTACAATCATGCCAGGCTGCTACTATCCAGTTATTATTTGCTGACATCTTAAAATTATTCTCATGATAGAAAGCATCCCTGTAATCCTGATCTGAATTAAAAAACCAGCTACACATGCTTAAAGGTATATAATCCCAATCATCAACTTCGCCATCTTCATCAAGGTCCAATGGTATCATAGGTTGATCGTCTGCAGGATCAACCCCCTGGATATCCATATCATAAAAATCAAAAATGCCTGTTTCAATATCAAAACTAAAAATTTTCGGATAAAAAAATGCCGGGAAATAGTAACCTTGCTCAATATTTTCCAAAGAGTTCATATTCGTTCCGGTCATCCATAATATTTTTGAATTGTCCTCAGAAAAGACTCCATTATAATGAGTACCATCATTGCTTAATGTGAGATATCCTTCGAAAACGTGAGCATTCCACGGACCCACTTGCTCATAATAGTATAAATAATATAGCCATTCCTGCTTAAACAAAGTGAAGTTTTCTCCCCAATCATCGCTATACAAGCAGAAAAGTGAATCTCCAAAACTGCCGAAAAAAGCTACCTGTCCATTATCATTCACGATCATATCCTTATTAACACGATCAATATCTTCATAATTCAGATGATCCATGAAAAGAAAAGTTCTATAAGTCCAATCAAATTCCGATTCAAACAGCAAACTATCAGCACTAAAATCCGCATATCCATATAAAGAGTTATAACCCCAGCCACCTCCCGGGTTGCTTGTCCCATTGTTACCATATATATGAACTCTTCTATGATCCGCTAAAGGTGAATCACCTATCATTACAATAGGCCAGGTGAATTCATCATCAGCATGACCTGTAAACGGTTCGCCCACTTCAGGATTATCTATTACAATAAATGGTTCTTTCCAATAGCCAGTGCTTCCTGTTAGATGGAAATTATCATAAGTCATGGAACAGTCATAACTTTCATCTGCTTCTATTCTTGAATGCCATACAAATAATGGGTCACCTGTATAAGGATCAATGTCTACTGATGTAAATCCTTCTCTTTCAATAGAATTATAATTGGTTCCAGAACTGAGAACTAAAGTTGCATCAGGATTAAGATAGCTATTCCATGCTCTTCTATCTGCAGCAATTGCTGTTGTTTCTGAGCAATGATAACTTATATAAATTCCGTCAGCAGCGTAACCAAAAGGTAATGATATTTCAGGTTGAAGACGGACATTTTGTCCATTGTAACTATAAGGCATGTAATCATAATATGAATCGTATAGATAAGTTGTTGCTAATCCTGCACCATTTAAAATAAATGAGTAATTTGGTGGTGGGTCTTGTTCGCGAATGAGTGTGGACCTTTTTGATTTGATATATCCCTGATATTTAAAATCTTTTGCTTTTTGAGCAGGTTGCGGAATATCGTTTGGAAATAAGCTCGCAACACAAAGGACAACCATAAAAGTAGAGCATAATATCTTCATTTCCCCTCCCTTGTCCCGGCGTAGTTATACGAAGCCGGACTGTCCCGGCGTAGTATTGACGAAGCCGGACCTGTCACGGCGTAGTCCGGCAGCTGCCGGACGAAGCCGGATTATCTCAACCTAAAAGATGATCGAAATTTATTAATCTATCTTAAAAGAATCATTTTCTTCGTTGTTTTACATTTATCTGCTGAAAGTGTATAGAAATACAATCCACTTGAAACAGGCTTATTGT
>JAUXFF010000137.1 GCA_030620155.1 Candidatus Cloacimonadota bacterium
ATCATTATCTAATGAGCCTCCGATTATTTTCATTGATCCCACTTTTAATATATTTTTATTTTTTAATAGAGATCATATTTCATATATAAATTTTCCTTATTTTATTGCCTTACCAAATTTATATCCGAATTTCTTTTTGAATTTAATTCAGTCTTTTTGAATCCCTCTTTCCCTTTTTTCTAAAATGTAAGATTCCACTATGTCACTTGGTATCTTTCAAATTTATGAAAACAATCCTACTTTTTGTCTATAATTATTCTTAAAAACACAATCCATTTGACAAAAAACAATTAATTTATAGTATGATTAAAGTTGAATGATTAATAATCATTGCGAATCCTGCATCCGTCATGAGCCGGAAAGAACGCTGCCGGAATTCGGAAGGTTTTAGTATTATGAAAAAAAAATATAGATGTTTTGCTTTGTTTTCAGGTGGACTGGACAGCATACTGAGCGTTATTTTTATGAAAAAACTTGGATACGACGTTCTTCCTATTTTTTTAAAAACACCTTTCTTTGGACCGGAAAATGCCCTTAAAGCAGCGGAAAATATTAGTGTAGAGCTTATTGTTCACGATGTTTCAAAACAGCATCTGGAAATGCTCAGAAACCCAAGGTATGGTTTTGGAAAAAATATGAATCCCTGCATTGTTTGCCACGAATTAATGTTCAGAGAGGCCGGCTTGTTAATGGAAGAATACAATGTTGATTTCCTGATTTCCGGAGAAGTGCTGGGACAACGTCCCATGTCTCAACGCATAGATGCACTGAATTCGGTTAGAAAATTAAGTGAAGTGAAAGATCTTATTGTACGTCCTTTATGTCAGAAGCTGATTAAGGATACACTTCCAATCCACGAAGGATGGGTAAAAAAGGAAGATATGCTCGATATCCAGGGAAGGGGAAGGCAGCGCCAGATAGAAATGGCTGAAGAATTTGGTATTACTTTTTACCAGAATCCCGGAGGTGGTTGTCTTCTAACTGATGCAGGTTTTTCCAGGAGATTAAAAGACCTGGTAGAACACGATATGCTTGAATTGAATTTCGTTGCTTTTCTCAAGGTTGGAAGACATTTTCGTTTGAATGATGATATTAAAATTATTATCGGAAGAAATAATGCAGATAATAATTTGATAAGTCAACTTGTTGAAAATGAATTGATACTGCAAGCTGTCGATTATCCCGGACCTCTCGGTGTAATAAATTCAAAAAGGAATCCAACTCTTGAAGAACTGGATTTGATTGCTTCCATTTTACTGCGATATAACAATAAAGTAGAAAATTCTGCTGAGGTGGCTTATGGTAAGAAATTCCAACTTGATAATAAAATCAGAGCATACAAAATGCAGCCGGAACAAGTTGAAAAATATATTCTGTAGAAAATTTTCTTCTCGGCTATAAATAAGGAGCAAGTGAGGAATTGTATGAAGTATATAAAATATAATCTTTTACCATCTTTTGATACAAATACATATCTTGTATGGGATGAAGATTCAATGGAAGCAATGTTGATAGATGTAGCTGCACCTTCAAAGGAAATAATTAATGAAATTAAATCATTAAATCTGAAACTGAAATTCCTTATCAATACTCATGGGCATGGTGACCATATTGGTGGGAATAAATCTATCAAAGAAAATTTCGATATCCAATTACTTATCCATGAAGATGATGCTGAAACAATCACTGACCCGCATAAAAACTTAAGTACTTTCTGGGGAGATGGTATCATTTCACCTTCTGCTGATATCAAGTTAAAAGGTGGAGAAAAATTCAAGTTAGGAAACAAAGAATTAACAGTTATTCATACACCGGGACATTCAGAAGGTGGGATCAGTATTTTGATCAAGAACCTTTTATTCAGCGGAGATACACTTTTTGCAGGAGCGATTGGAAGAGATGACATACCAGGTGGAGATTATAATACCCTGGTTAAATCTATTCAGGAAAAATTATTTAAATTACCTGATGATACAATAGTATTACCCGGTCACGGACCTTACACTACTATAGGAAGGGAAAAAAAAGGAAATCCGTACGTGGGTCTCCCCTATTAATTGAAAACGATGATCATTAGTGCAAGTAGAAGAACAGATATCCCTGCTTTTTATTCCAAATGGCTAATAAACCGCATCAGATCAGAATCTGTAAACGTTAGAAATCCTTTCAATCCCAAACATATTAAAAAGATCAGTTTAAAAAAGGAAGATGTTGATTGTTTTGTTTTCTGGACAAAAGATCCTGTAAATATGATGGATAAATTGGAATATTTGAAAGAATTCCATTATTACTTTTTATTCACATTAAATCCTTACAGTAAAGATATTGAAAGAAATTTAAGAAATAAAGAGGATATTATCTCAACCTTCCAAATACTTTCAAAAAAGATTGGAACAAAAAGAATAATATGGAGATACGACCCGATTTTGTTAACTGACATCATAGATATGTCTTATCATATCAATCAGTTCCGGAACTTAGCTAAACATTTACATAATTATACTGGAAAATGTATAATAAGTTTTATTGATCTTTACAGGAAAACTCAGAAGAATACAAAAAATTTAAATTTAAAACCAATCTCTGATAAGACGAAATTTGAAATAGTAAAAAACCTGAACGATATATCTTCTTCATTTAATATTAAATTACAAATTTGTGCTGAAAAATTAGATTTTTCTTCACTTGGAATTAAACATGGAAAATGTATTGATTCAGAATTGATTTCAGAACTTAGAGGAGAAAAAATTGAATCCAAAAAGGATAAAAATCAGCGGAAAGATTGTAAATGTGTGGTCAGTACGGATATTGGGACTTATAATACCTGCTCACATAACTGTTTATATTGTTATGCTAATTATAACCAGCAAATCGTGAAAAGAAACCGGGCTAAACATAATGTATTATCTCCATTCCTAATCAGTTAAGGAAATTCCTTGTCAAATTTATAGAAATATATAACTCAGGGGATATTGAAAATTCTGGAATAAAATTTGCAGTTTATTTAATGTTTTTTGTTCATTAGAACAAAGGAGTTACTATGCTTAAAATTAATATTTTGTTTTTTTATCTTTTAATTTTTTTCCTGCTTATTCATTTTTCTCTTTCTGCTGACAACCCGAATCAAGCCTCTCAAGGACTTTATAGAGAAATTATTATTGAAGATTTTGACGATGGCGAAGTTGAACTCTATTCTTATCCTGAAGAAGACGAGGACCCTGATGACTGGTCTCTCGATACTGAAATAACATTCGAAGGTTCCCCATATTCTTTAAAACTTTTTGGTAACACCTGGAAAATGGAAACCATAGAACCTGTAATTGTAGACACAGGAGATGTCTGGCAGGTAGCTGTATATGTCTCTAACCTGGGAGAAATTCAGGCTTTTGGAGTTACAGATGGTGAGAATGAGCTTCGCTATTCTTTATATGGTTCTCAGATGCTAGATATCGAGGAATGGGTACCTGTTTATCAAGGAGCTTTTGAAGACGATGAGTGGGCAATATTTCAATTACCTGTTGCTGATGATTGGTTTGCCTGGTATGAATATTATCCTGTAATAACCGATCTAATATTTATTAATGATAACGATACAGGTTCCGGTGTTGTATATTTTGACAAAATAAGTAATATTACTGAAGACCTGCCAGTCCCTCCTATAGTAGAAATCAACTATGTAATCGGAGAAGTATACAGATCATCGTCAGGTTTACGTAGTGTAGATGTACAATTTTATGCGGAAATAACAGATCCTGACAGTGAAGAATTTTCCTTTTACTGGAATTTCGGAGATGATTCTACCAGTGTTGAACAAGATCCATTCCATTCTTTTATTGTTGAGGATGATCATCCCTATACAATTTTATTGGAAGTCGAGGATGAATCCGGTTGTTGGGGTCAGGGAACCTGTCAAATAGATATTGATCCCGGTGAGACAACTTTTCCCATAACTATGAATTTTGCAGGTGATATTATGCTGGCAAGAGGTTATGAACAAGCTGGCGGGATAATTGAAACACAAGGAGTTGAAGCCATATTTGAGCCGACTTTATCCATTCTGGGTGATGCTGCAGATATTACAGTTGTCAACCTGGAGTGCCCCCTAACAACTTATAATATACATCATCCTACAAAGACAATTTACTTCAAGGGTCATCCGGACAATGTTGCAGGTCTGGTCTACGGTGGCATAGATATCGTTACATTAGCGAATAATCATATCCTGGATTACAATTACCCGGGTCTTTTGGAAACCCAGGAAGTACTGAATGAAAGTGGAATTTTACATTCCGGGGCAGGTATAGATTCCTATGAGGCCTATCTCCCGATATTCTATAACCGGTCAGGAGTTAACATTGCTTTCCTGGCTTCCAGTGACAGAACAGGTCAGTATAATAATTATCAACCCTATTTAAATGCAAGTTTTAATAAACCCGGTTTTGCCTATATGACCCCTTATTATATTTCAAAGCAGATAGACGAAGTTAGAGATAATGCAGACCTTGTAGTCATAGAAATGCATGCTGGTAGTGAGTACTCAACCGGACCGGGAAGTGGTTATGATTCCTATGACCCTGCCAATCCCTACGTTGATGAAGAATATAATCCCCTGGCTGATATCCCTCATATGTGGGATATTGCAATCAGGCATCATGCTGTTGATTCAGGAGCTGATCTGGTTATTGTACATCATCCTCATATAATTCAAGGTCTTGAACTTTATAATGGTAAATTGATAGTTCATTCCCTGGGAAATTACATTTTCGATCTTTCATATGCGGAAACTATGCCAACCATGATCCTTAATACTAAAATCAATGAAACCGGCTTTTATGAATTTTCCATAACACCTGTTTACATTGATGATTTGATACCAGTGGAGGCAACCGGAGAATTTGGTCTTCATATTTTAGACTATATATCCAGAAGATCCAAAGAAATGGGAACTTATCTGCATGTGGATCCTGATAATAACACTGCATCAGTGATTATGGATACATTGAATATGGAAATATTTGAAAATCACAATGATGAATTCATTCCAATAAATTTTGACGGAGAAATATCCATCTCAGACCCATTACATCTGCCAAGAAACGGTAGTATTTCTTCAATCGATCTAATTGTCCCGTCAAGCGACTGGGAGTATAGGTTGGGAAGAGAAATAATCTGGTTCGGGAATTTCGAAGATGAGGGTTGTACACTCTGGAATGTGAATAGTGATGATGAATGGTATGATGACACAGAAGCTTATGAAGGAGTATATTCCCTTCGGCATCGCCGTTTCCCCTATTCTGGGGATAATATAGTGACGAATCTGGAAAAACGCATAAAAAATTATGAAGCTGCTAATCATTCTCTCCACGGATATATCAAAACCCAAAACGGTTCGGATGTAACTATAGAAATAAGGTATTACAATTCAAGATGGGCTACTAATCCCGTTGGTTCAGAAGATATCGGTGTACATATTACCGGGGATACGGACTGGACATATTTCCATAAAGAACTCGATGTTCCTTACAATGGCAATTACTTTGATATTCGTGCAAGTAGTGACTGTCCTGCTGATGGTGAAGCTTTTTCCTGGTTTGACAATATTGGTATTATCCAGTGGGAAGAATGGCAGGATGTTGATTATTCCGAAAACTTTATAAATCCCAATGATTACTATTATCTTCAAATTCGAACAAGTTCATTTACGCAAAATGCTATTATCAGTTATACTGAAACCAATTATAACCATGGTCCTCAAGTAGAAGTAGATGATGTAGTTAGTTTTCCTAAGAATTTCAAACTTTACAATAATTTCCCGAATCCTTTTAATCCCGATACAAAAATCCAATTCTCATTACCTTATGAAATGGATACAAAACTGAAGATCTATAATATAAAAGGGCAGCTTGTTAAAACCCTGAAAGAAGATCGTCTCGATGCAGGCCATTATACAGTTATTTGGAATGGAAAGGATCAGAATGAAAAGAATGTCAGTTCCGGAATTTACTTTTATCAAATTAAAGCAGGTAAATTTACTAAAACCAAGAGATGTTTGTTGCTAAAATAAACCGGCTTAGTAAGTACTATACTGTGATGAAAAAATGGATGGAATTATAAAAATAAAAGCAAATTTGATTATATTAGCAATGTTTATTTGTTTTTTTTCTCAATTGAAATTTTTAACACCAAAGGAGAAAGAGTCAGACAGTTTTCAACGGATGAGAACCGGCAAAGAGGTGCGAATTATCGACTCTACTTACTCTACAAATCCTCTGTTGCCAAATTAGAAAAATAATAAAAAAAGTCAACTTCAACATACTAAAAAGGAGATTAAGATGAGTTATAAAATGATGATTTTAATAGGGCTTATTTTAATAAATAGTATGCTTCTTGGAGCAGAAAAATACGCAGTTTTGATAACAGGAGATTATAATGATAGTGCTAAAGTTAACTATAATGGAAGTTGGGCTATTACAAATGGTCTTGACAGAGATCGAAGACCGATGCAGAAATTCTGGAACGACACTTTCCTGATTTGGGAAATGATGGTATTTAAAAAAGGCTATGAAAATGAAAATATATTTATATTGTTCGCTGGTGGTGTTGATTATCAAATTGATCCAGACGCAAATTGTCCCTCTTGGTGGGATGAACGTTATTCTCCACATATTTTATATCCTGAGTTATCTCCTATAACAGATTTTCCAGCAAACATAGCAAGTGTAAATAATGTATTTAATGGTTTAGCTAATGGTACAGGTGGTTTTCCTCAACTTCATGAAGATGATTTTCTGGTGGTGTGGACTTTTAAGCAAATAACACTTCCGAATTTAAATTGCAAG
>JAUXFF010000119.1 GCA_030620155.1 Candidatus Cloacimonadota bacterium
GCCTATATCCCCTTGGTAAATAAAGAGTTCCAGAAAGAAGAATGCTATCTTCTCGTGAATAAGTTATTAATTCCTTTTTTAGCTCAGTTATTTCAGGATAGGGGTTTTGATGATCAGTTATTCTTTCTCTCTCACCTGTTTTTAAATCCACAAAAAAATAATTTCTCGGAGTCGCTGGTGTCTCGCTGCCAATTACGATCTTTTTGAAATCGCTCCCCACAAAATTATATACTTTTTCATAGTGACCTTCCAAACATTTAAATAATATCTCGTTTTCTTTAGTCTTTAAATTAAATTTTGACAGGTTGGGATAATTCCCCTCAGGAGTTGCTCCGGAAGTGTTATTAAAATACACAAAATCAAAATTCTTAACAAAAACGAGTTCCCCATATTCTGTGGTCCTTTTCACAATCTTTCCAGGATAATTATACCTGTCATTAACACTTTGATCAAGTAAAAGCTCTGCTGTGGAATCACCTATTGTATAAAGCCATGTCTTTCTCCAGAGGCGATCCCTGTCATATTCGGAATAGATGAGTTCATCTTCATCCTCAGACCAGATTATGTAAGAAAATCGGTGCTCGGTTTTAAATATTTCTCTTGCTTCCCCATCAAAAGGAGCGTCCAGTTGTTTAATCTTATCTCTGAACTCTACTTTATTTTTAGGATTTCCTTCATCAAGTGCTTCAATCCAGACCAAAGTTGCTTTTTTCAGAGATTGCCATTGAAAATATCTGGGTCCTTTATAAGTTCCTCCAATTGGAATTTCATCCTGCAACGGTCTTTTATAAAGTACTTTTATCAAATTTTCTTTCACATCCCAAACCTCAATGGACTTGGGGAACCTGTAATATGGAACTTCACAGGAATAAGGTTTTTCAATACGCTCAACCAGGATATAATCATTGTCCGGAGAAGGATCAATATCATCAAAAACAGCAGGTTCTCCGATCTTTTTGCTCTTTCCATCCCCGGTATTTAATAAAATTAGCTGGGAAGTAAAATAGTAATCGAATAGTTTCTTATCATAATCGTTTTTTAATAAATATTGATATGTTGGATTCGTACTGAATTTCCCAACTGTTTCATCAATCATAGGACTTTCAGGAATAATCGGTTTTTCCGGAATTTCTTTTCTTTCCTTCGGAATGGTTTTCACTAACAGAGTTTCACCATCATTCATCCACCAGAAACCGGAATCGTCCAGAACATCATTAACCATAACTTCGCTGAATTCTTTAAAATTACCATTATCAATATCAACTGCAATCAATTTTATCCCGTTCTCAGTTTCATAAGAGAGAGCAACTTTTTTATTATCATACGAAATCTTATAATCCCTGATCTTTAAATTTTGAGGAAGGTCTACAAGGATCACTTTCCCGGTCTTAAAATGACGGATTTTCAATGAGGTTCTCGGATAGTGTCTCATAGGTGCATTAAGTTTTTTTGAGAACACTTCTCCAGCCAGTTCTTCTCTGGGATCAGCCAGTTGTTCGAGGGTTTGATGGGCTTGATAGGTCATTTCCAGCCCGATCTCATCAAATGGTACAAACGAAATAAAGGGAAAAGCGGGAGTATTATAAATCCTGATCATATCTTCAGCAGGAAGTTTATACCCGGTTTCCGTACAAAATAAGTTCATAAAAACATACCCCATAATCAGGGCAATCACCATTTTTTTCAAAATAAGCTCCTTTGACGGCAAGTATTTTAGAAATTTATAAATAGTTTAACATATTTCTGTCAAAGATTTTATTGGATGGATATAATTTTTCACAAACCAGATCCATGGAAAAGATTTCCATTTCCCACTGTGGGATACTGTTTAAACCACTGATAAACACAGATAGTCACTGATAAAGGATTTATATACAAAAGAAAACTTGTCCGCCATGGCGGATTGAAATCAAACAAGAAAAGAATATATGTAAGAAATTCGTAAATAATTCTAGAATTAACAGATTTTTTTTCATTTCTTAGAAATAAATAATTCTTTAAATTTGACTTCTGCACTAATAATATTCAGATAAATGTATATATCCTTTTTAGTATCCTTTTTTTCTTTGCCTGCCCCGTAGGAAAGTATGACCCCAGTTGGTAAAAATCCAACCCCAGTTAAATAGAAGAAAGTTTAACGGGGCAGGCGGGGTAAACCGTATCGGGGTGTCTTTGTGGATGAACAGTCTCCTATGTGGAATATCATATTATTTACTTTTTTTCTTGACCGTTATTTCTATTGTGGATTGAATTTGTGTTATAACTTTATAAAAATAAATTTATTATGCATCCTCCCTCTTCTTCGTGAATTAATTATCTTTATGCCCAGAATTCATTTTTCTTGACGAGATTCAATAAAAATATTCAAAGAGGTAATATATGAACAGGTCTTATAATCCATTAGATTTTGAAATCAAATTTCTCAAGGGAGTAGGTGAGCATCGAGCTAAGTTTCTTAACAAAATGCATATTTATAAGATTCGTGATTTGCTCGAACACTTCCCGAGAGATTATATTAACAGGAAATCCAAAACAAAAATCAGGAACCTGGAACTGGAAGAGCGTAGTTCGATTGTTGGAGAGATAGTTTCTATTGAAAAGAGAAACTATGGCAATAAGAAATCACAATTGAATGTAACAATTTCAGATGGTAAAGACTGTCTCTTATGCACCTGGTTCAGGTTTGGGAATTGGTTCTTGAAGCAGTTTGAGATTGGGAAAAAAATATGGGTAAGCGGAATAGTTTCAGAATTTTCCGGGAGTCCTCAATTAATTCATCCTGAAATTGAAATACTCGAAGATGAAGAATCAAAAGAAAGTTTCTGGCATTCTCGTTCTGTTCTACCTGTTTATCCTCTTACAGAAAGAATCACAATGAATACAATGCGAAAACTGGTCTATAAAGCATTTGACCTTTATCATGATGAAATAGAAGAGACCTTACCGGAATACATTTTGAAGAAATATAAGTTTGAACCCAGGAAAAAAGCATTACAGAAAATACATTTCTCAAAAAATCTTTATGAAATAGAATCTTTGAAAAAACGTTTTGCTTTTGAAGAACTTTTCTACAACCAGCTTATGCTTGCTCGAAGCAAATATAATCACAAAAGAAAATTGAAGGGTTATCAATTCGAATTAAAAAAAACATTTACTACAAAATTGAAAAACTCCCTGCCTTTTGGACTTACAGATGCCCAGAAAAAAGTTATCCGTGAAATTGTGTCCGATATGACTTCTTCCCATCAAATGAATAGATTATTACAGGGTGATGTCGGTTCCGGAAAAACAATAGTTACATTATTTGCAATGCTTCTGGCTATAGAAAACGGATATCAATCCATTCTAATGACACCAACTGAAATTCTGGCAGAGCAGCATTTTCGCAGTATTAAGAAATTACTGGAAAACCAGCCTGAAATTAAAATAACTCTTCTGAAAGGTGGGAATTACAAAGGTAAGAAAGAAACCAAAGAAAAAATCGCTAAAGGTGAGATCAATATCATAATCGGAACACATGCATTAATTCAAAAAGATGTGGAATATTATAATGTCGGGTTTGTAGCTATTGACGAACAACACCGATTTGGTGTGGAACAGCGTGCTTTTCTCTCCAGGAAAAATAAACATCCTGACCTGATGTATCTTTCCGCCACTCCTATTCCCCGTTCCCTTGCTTTAACAGTATATGGAGATCTGGATATCAGTATTATTGATGAACTTCCTCCAAATCGCAAATCTATTAAATCATTATGGTGGAATTCCCAAAAAATTGACCTGGTATATGAGGATGTATTAGAACAACTTTCGCAAGGTAGACAGGTTTATATTGTTTGCCCTTTGATCGAGGAATCAGAAAAAGTTGACCTTATTGATGCGGAAAGCCTTTATGAACGGGTTCGGACCAAAATCTTCCCTGAATTCAAAAGTGCCTTATTACACGGAAGAATTAAAACATCTGAAAAAGATGCAATTATGGAAGACTTTCAGAATGGGAAGATATCAATACTTGTATCCACCACTGTTATAGAAGTTGGTATTGATGTTCCCAATGCAACTGTAATGATCATTGAACATGCTGAGCGTTTTGGTCTCTGTCAGCTTCACCAGTTAAGGGGACGTGTGGGTAGAGGAACAGATAAATCATATTGTTATTTTATCGGATATCCGCCAATAAGCAAAGAAGCCAGAGAGCGATTAAGCATTATGGTGGAAACAAATGACGGTTTCAAAATAGCTGAGAAAGACCTAGAGCTACGTGGACCCGGTGAATTTTTTGGAACCGAGCAGTCTGGTATGCCAAATTTTAGACATGCGAACATAGTACGAGATCAGGATTTGCTGAAGCAAGCTCGAGTTCTTGCATTTGATATAATTGATGAAGATTTTAATTTAGAGAATCCAAAAAATAAAGTATTATCTCAGAATTATTTTAATATATACTATGAGAAAGAAAAATTATTTGATTTTTAAATTTAAGGATTAAAATGCCGGAAACAAAACAAATTCCGGTACAAAAAATTTACGAATTTATTAAAGATGTATTCTTAAAACTTGGAGCTCCTGAAAATGATGCAAAGATCTGTGCAGATGTTCTTATCTTTGCAGATTTAAGCGGAATCGAGTCACATGGAATTGGTCGATTATATTATTATTATGAACGAATCAAAGCCGGAGTTCAAAACATAGTTACTGAAATAGATATAGTTAGAGATAATAAATCGATTGCAGTTTGGGATGGAAATCATGGAATGGGTCATGTGATATCTTATAAGGCAATGCAGACCGCGATAGATAAGGCAAAAAAATATGGTATGGGAAGTGTTGCTGTTCGAAATTCCACTCATTATGGGGTAGCAGGATTTTATCCAAAAATGGCAGCAGAACAGGATATGATCGGTTTAACATTTACTAATGCCCGTCCGGTAATTGCGCCTATTTTTGGTTCTAAACCAATGTTGGGAACCAATCCTATTGCTTTTGGAGCACCATCCGATTGTGAATTCCCCTTTCTTTATGATGCTGCAACTTCTATTACCCAAAGAGGGAAACTGGAAGTTCTTGAAAGAAAAAATGAACCCACTCCGGAAGGATGGGTAATTGATAATCAGGGTAATTATCAGACTGATACAAAACAGATACTCAGAGACCTTCTTGCTCAGAAAGTTTCATTTGTAGCACTTGGTGGAACAACAGAACTCACGGGCGGACATAAAGGTTATGGGCTGGCAGCAATGGTCGAAATAATGTCTGCAGCTTTGCAGGCAGGCAGCTTTATGCATGAATTGAACGGGTTAGAAAACGATAAAAGAGTTCCTTACAGGATCGGTCATTTTTTTATGGCTATGAATATCGATTTTTTCATTGATATCTCTGAATTCAAAAAAATAACAGGTGACATAATTCGCAGCCTTCAAAATTCAGAAAAAGCTCCAGGTCAAAATAGAATTTATGTGGCAGGAGAAAAAGAATATCTGAATGAAATTCAAATAAGAAAAAACGGGATTCCGATAAATACAGGATTGCAAAAAAACATAAATATTATTATAAATGATTTGAATTTAGACAGGTCGTATTTCGGGTTTTAATAAATCTACTTCAACTGAATTTTTTCCTTCTTTAATCTATTAATCTTTATAATAAGTCTTATAATAACAAGGGCGAGAATCATAATTATCAATATCAGATAGAATACTATCCTGTTAGATTTATCTTTGCTATCATTTAATGTACTAGTTGTATCTGAGAGAATTACTTCACTTTCTATTTCCGTAACTTCTTTTTTTTGAGTAGTATAAGTTGTGTCGCTCAATAGAAGAGTTCTTAACCTTTCAACTTCGGTTTTGAATTCTTTCATTTCATTTTTGGGAACCGGAGGACCTGAAACGTTATTTAATTTTAAAGGATTTATAGCTTTATCATGATAATAGATGGTATAATGCAAATGATTCCCTGTTGAAAGACCTGTTGATCCCACATATCCAATAATATCATGTTGTTCAACCCTGGTACCAACTTTATATTTTCCATATTTACTAAGATGACCGTAAAGAGTTTTATATCCATTTGTATGTCGAATCATAATGGTTTTACCATAACCACCTGTTCTTCCATTAATTGTGGGATGACCACCCTTCCAACCTCTATGAATAATCGTTCCATCTGCAGAAGCTTCTACAGGAGTTCCATAAGCTGCAGCATAATCAACTCCATTATGTAAACGAACTTTTCTGGTTATAGGATGCGTCCTGTTGCCAAAATATGAAGTAATTCTTTTATAATTAAGGGGAGATTTCAGGAAAGCCTTCTGGAAGGATACTCCTTTTTCGTCATAATACTTTGAAATTCCTTTTTTATTTGTATAAAAATAAGCTATTTTACTGTAATTCTTACTCTTATATTGAGCTGAACGTATTTCTCCATATTTAACGAATTTGTCTCCATCCATATATTGTTCGTATATTAAATTGAATCTGTCACCTTTTTGAGGGTCTATGAAAAAGTCTATATCCCATTGAAAAATCTGGGTGAACATCACAGGTAATGCACCACCTTCTCCTGCATCTATCATTGCCTGGTATAAAGAAGTTGTTATTTCACCATTACAATGTTGAGTTACTTTTGTAAGTTTTAAAGTGTCGATCTGAGTATAATAAACATCACTAGTATCTTTTATTACCCGGTATTTATTGATTTTATTAGGAATGTAAACAAGCTCATGTATTACATCCAGAGTGTCGATCTTTACAAGGAAACTATCTCCCGGATGGGAACGACGCAGATTGTAAATCGAATCTAATTTATTAACCAGTTTATAGACCATCACATTATCAAGGTCTTCTTTTAACATTGCTTTTGCGAGAGTTTCACCTTTTTCCAATGAACCGGATTTGTAAATGAATGGGTCAGGTTCCTGTGCTTTTTTATCCTGTACATTTCCACAAGAGAATAAAACAAACGAGCATAAGATAAACAAGATATATTTTTTCACCAATTTAATCCTGATAAATTTTTTAGCTTTTTTCTTAGGAAATGAAATATTGTCAAATGAAATTCGAATTCAACCTTGAAAATATTTATAAGACAACTTCAATTAACAAACCTTTTCAAGGTATTTTTGTGAGTCATCTCCGGCAGCGAATGGTGATTCTGGACTTGAATTGAATGATAACCTTCCAGCAGAGTCTTAGCTTTTTCCTCGACCTTGGAAGCATGCCATGGCGATCACACCATGTCGGTATGACGTGGCATGCCCGGGTCGAGTTATGTAGCACGAGGTACATAGTAAAGCGACCAGCTTGGTCGCTAATCTTCCCAATCCTTAACATACTGAATGGTTATTTTCCTCGACCTTGGAAGCATGCCATGGCGACATGCCTTGGGTCGAGTTACATTTTCAATTCGCAAAAAACTTGACCTAAAGTACTGAAAATAAGGTTTTGTAATATCAGGATAAATTTATTAAAGGGAAATAAATGTTAAATATTATTGGTGCAATATTCGCATTAGGAATTCTTATAACAGTGCATGAACTGGGGCATTTTATAGCAGCCCGGATTTTTGGTGTGGAAGCTGAGAAATTCTCTATAGGGTTCGGACCACCTCTTATTTCATTTACAAAAGGGAAAACAAATTTCCGAATATCTTTAATTCCGCTGGGTGGATATTTAAAAATGAAAGGTGAAAATCCAGATGAAGAAACTGATACGGAAGGTTCATTCAAGTCAAAAAAATGGTGGCAGCGTGCAATTATAGCTTTTGCCGGTCCTTTTGCAAATTTCCTATTCGCACTGTTTATTTTTATTGTTTCATTCACAATAGGAAGAAGTTATGATGACCATTTGCCTGTCATAGGTAAGATCAATACGAATATTTCGTATAACCTACAGGTTAACGATAGAATTTTAGCCTTGAATGAACAGGAAATAATAAGCTGGAATGACCTTGTAAAA
>JAUXFF010000093.1 GCA_030620155.1 Candidatus Cloacimonadota bacterium
CCCACATTACCAAAAGCATGAATTCCTAGTTTTTTACCTTTTAATTCTGTCCCTGGTTTACCATTAAATTGCCCACGAGCCATATAAATCATCATACCAAAAGCTAATTCAGCAACAGCATTAGAATTTTGACCTGGAGTATTCATTGCAACTATATTCTTTTCTGTAGCAGCTTCCAAATCTATATTATCATATCCAGATCCAGCTCGAACAACAACCTTTAAATTTTGTGCATTATTAATAACTTCTCTAGTAACTTTATCACTTCTTACAATAAGGGCATCTACATCCTTCACTTTTTGTACAAATTCAGCCTGTTCAGCATATTTTTCTAATAAAACCATAGTATAACCAGCTTCTTTGCAGATTACAGATATTTCCTCAACTGCCTTCTGTGCAAAGGGTTTTACTGTAGCTACAAGAACCTTTTTTGACATAATTCCCTCCATTTTTTTTTTTGCATATAAAGAAATTAGTCATTTTTTGGTCAAGTAATATCACGCTAGTTTGTGAATAAAACAAAAAAACTTGACGAGAAATATCAACTCAAAGTTTATCGAAAAAATATTTTTTTTCAAGGAGATAGAATGAGAAATGTGAGTATCTACAAAATCATTAGTATTATTGCATTCATAATTTTAGTTTTTATACTTGTTATCCCACAAAAATTCAATGTTAATAAAAAACAAAAAACAGAAGAATGTATTAGAAACATGAAAATCATTTATGATGCTATTGAAAATTATATGATGGAACATGAAGAGGATTTTACAGGTTCAACCCAGGATTTAGTACGAACAGGTTACTTGAAAAAATCTTATGAATGCCCGGAGAATGGAGTTGGGGATAAGTACTTTATGAATGGTGATTTTATAACTGGAGAAATAATAGTACGATGTCCTCATGAAGAAAAGTTCAAAGATCACAAATTACCCGAAAGTTTAATTGAATAAAATATTTTTTACTACTTAAACCTTCAAAATATCTTGGAGGTTTTTTTTATATCAATAATTATGAATTATAAAGAATTCCTAGAATATATTTATCAGCGCCACTCTGGAAACGTAAAATTAGGATTAGATAGAATGCTGAAAATCCTAAAGAAGATGGGAAATCCCAACGGAAAATTAAATGGAATTCACATTGCCGGAACCAATGGTAAAGGCTCAACTGCAGCAATGTGTGAAGCAATGTCATTAACTCACAATATAAAAACCGGTTTAAACACTTCTCCACATCTTGTTGATTATAGAGAAAGAATCAGAATTAATGGAAAGAATATTAAACTAAATGAGTTAATGAAAATTTATCAAAAATGGCAATCCGTCTTTGAAGAAAATGAAGCTTCATTCTTTGAAATCACTACATCAATGGCTTTTTATCATTTTGTGAGCAAACAGGTTGATAACGCTATTTTTGAAGTTGGTTTAGGAGGTAGATTAGACGGTACAAACCCTTTCAAAGCAACTGTTACTGCAATCACATCTATTTCTTATGATCATACTAAAAGTTTGGGTGAATCAATTGAGCAGATAGCCCGGGAAAAAGCAGGAATAATAAAAAAAAATACACCTTTAATAATTGGAAAAATGAGTTACAAAGCAAGGAATATCCTGAAACAAATCGCTCAGGATAATGATTCACAAATTTATGAATATGGTAAAGATTTTACAATCTCAAATATTAATTTAGATATTTCCGGTACTACGTTCGATTATTTTTCAAACGATTTAGTAATAAAAAAAATCAAAACGAATCTTCCGGGAAAACATCAGGCTTATAATGCGGCTGTAGCAATTGCATCATTTCTTGAATTCTTTAAAAAAACAAATAGGAATATTGATATTAGCAAAATCAAAAAAGCTCTAAACAAAGTACAGTGGCAGGGCAGAATGCAGATACTTTCCGAAAATCCATTAGTAATAATTGATGGAGCTCATAATGTAGAAGGAGTAAAGTCTCTAACTCATAATTTAACAGCACTTTTCCCTGATAAAAGAATCCTTTTTGTACTGGCAATTTTAAGAGATAAGAATTTAAGAGAAATTATCAAATGTATTTGCAGCATAAGTTATAAAGTTTATATCTCAAAAAATAAATCAACCAGAGCTGCAGAAATTGAAGATCAAGTTAAATATGTTAAAAAAAATAAAGTGGAATATGAAGCTATATACGATGTGGTGAAGGCTGTTAAAAAGGCATTACAAGATGCAAAGAAAGATGATATAGTTATTATATCAGGTTCTTTATTTACAATATCTGAAGTTTTGAAAGCAAAAAAGAAACTATTTAATTAATTTTTTCACAATTAAATAACGATATTATTTAAGGCACTATACAAATACTTTAAATCATTCTTTAATTTTAATTATTCTGTTAATCTCCCAGATAACTGTAGATTCTTCCTTTCCAGATGGATATCTGATTTTCAAAGTGAATGGAGGATCATTTTCACCTAGTCCAAAATGCTGGATCAGAGAGTGCTGATTAGTTGTACCTTTCCCGCCCTGAATTTCACGAGTTAAAAGTATATTCTCATTATAAAGAGACAATCTTGTTCCTATTGCATCTGAATGGTCTTTGCCAACAATTTCAACTTCCAACCAATTTCCAATATCTGGAGTATCATTTCTAAGAAGTTGTATTTTACCTCCTGCAGCAAGGATATCAAGGTCTCCATCATTATCAATATCAGCAAAAGCTATGCCCCACCCGTTATAGTGTCTTACACCTGCTAAATATGTCACTTCCCTAAAGGTATTATCCTGGTTGTTCATATACAAAAAGGATCTTCTGCCTTCATAAACATCGTTTATATAGAGGTCATAATAACCGTCATTATTAAGGTCTCCCCAAGCTGGTTCGGAGTGAGTTTCTTCAAATTTTATTCCTGTTGTCCTGCGAACATCTTCAAATTTCCATTCAGGAGAACCTGAATTCAAATACAGCATTGTTTTATTAGAAAAATCAATATAACGTGGATGAGCAAGGTTGGCTGTGATAAGATCCAAATCTCCATCGTTATCAATATCTGCCCATTCAGAACCGATTGTATGTCCCCACCAACCGTCAACCTCTACCCCACTTACTCCCAATTCCCGTGCTTGATTTTCAAAAAAACCTGAACCATCATTTACCCAGAGAAAATTTTCCTGTAATCGATAATTGGAAACAAAAATATCAAGATCAGTATCGTTATCAAAATCACCAAAATTTACACCTCTTCCAGCTCGTTTCTTCCCATCTTCCGGTAATAATCCCGCTTCTTCAGTTACCTCAAAAAAAGCACCTGTACTATCTCCATAAAAAAATTGATCCTGTTCAGGCAAAGAACCGGTTACCTTCCAAACTTCATAATTTGCTAAATATAAATCTAAAAACCCATCATTATTAACATCACCCAAACCCATTCCTTCCGTTGAAATATTATTGTCATTTAAAGAATTTTCTTCTTTGAATTCATAAAAAATACCATTTTCATTTAACCAGACAGACTCAGGGTCTTTAGTCACAATGTCCAGGTCTCCATCATTATCAAGATCTCCCCACAATCCTCCATTCCCACGAATTGTATCTGGAAAAGTTTCCGAAGTTATATCTGTAAATATTTTACCATCGATATTCTCAAATAATTTTCTTCCATCTAATAGAAGATCCTGAAAACCATCAGAATTAAAGTCACCCCAGGCAACTCTTCCTGCTGAAATATTTTGAAGATTGCATTCCTCAGTAACATCAGTGAAAATTATATCATTATAATTAGTATGGTTTCTAACAAATGATAGTAATTCCTTTTCAGATAAATCCTTTTCAACTAATAATTCTCTCAAGAGAGAATCAGCTTCAGGTGTATAAAAATTTCGAGAATCCCCCAGAGTAATTGATTGGATTAAGGCATTAATAGCCAGTTCATTTTCTGCCTGTCCTCTATAAGATATCCCTAGATAGTAATAACATCTACTTAAAGTAACTTCATCATCGATAGAAAGATCATTTGTATTTATCACTTTCATTAGAACCTCTTCTGCCTTCATGTATTTTTCCTTTTTGTTCAAAATATCTGCAAAAATTGCAACTGTTTTTACTGAAGCAGACCGTTTTTCAAGATTCCATTCCATATCGGGGATAAAATCGATTTTAGGGTAATCCCTGGATAAATAATAAGCTTCTTCTGCATATTCCAGAGCTTTTTCAGGTTCAATATCGTTATGATTATAATACCTGGTAGTTTGAATATAAGGAATATAATCATCAGGAAAAGCTTTTCTAAAATTTTTCAGGGTCTTTTTAAGTTTTTTTATCTTTTTCAGATTATTGAGTGAATAAGTAAGATACTGATACATTGTTCTACGCCAATTGGTTTTTGGATACTTTTTCAGAAGCTCTGAAATAATTATTACCTTCAGGGAGTCATCTCGCCACACAGGATAAATCCGATCATAGAATTCTTCATTTGCCAGGTTATAAGTTTGTTCGGATTCAGGAAATTTTTTCCTGATCAGCTTTGATATATCATTTGCTTTTATACTATCTTGTAATTCACCGAGAAGTTGATATCCAAGGTAAGCTGTATAAAGCTTTTCAGGGTCTTTTTTAAACGAGTTTAGATATTCAATTTCAAACCCTATTTCTTCTTTGGTTTGTTGAAGTGTAATTGAATCATCTTGAGCAGCTTCAAGATCATCAGTCCATTTTTCATATATGTCATCAATCCCTGCCAAATTTTGTTTATTCCCATTTTTAGAAGTAGTTGCACAATTTGTTACGATTAAAATCACAGAAAAAATTAGAAAAAGTAATTCAAAGTTTCTCATATATACCACCTGTTTTTTATAAATAGATTTACAAAATTTCACGTTAAATGAAAAAGCAAAATTATGAAATATTGGCAATAAAATTTTCCAATACTTAAAAAAAAGTATTAGGAATTATGAAAATTAATGAAAATGGAATTAAGCTTGAACCCTGAATAGAGAATGAATCTGTTTAAGATTTATAAGTAGTAACTTTTGAATTAATCAATCGGTAAATATTATAAAAGCCGGGAATTATTTAAACAATCTTACTCAACTATAGTTTTAATTTTTCCCAGTAACTCTCTAAAATTCTCAGCATAAAAATCAACTTGCTTTTTTATTTGTCCTTTTTCATGTTCAGAATTTTTATCATAAATGCCATAAACTTTCATATTGGCATTCTTTGCAGCCTGAACCCCAGCAAGAACATCCTCAATTACAACACATTCTTCAGGTTTTACATCCAGATGGTTTGCTACTGTTTTAAAAATGTCGGGAAAAGGTTTACCTCTAACTTCTTCACATCCAGCAACAATCGAATCAAAAAATTCCAGAACTTCATTAGCTTTTAAAACAATTTTAGCTAAAGGAAGGCTATTGCTGGTTCCTATTCCCATTTTTACATTATTCTTACGTAAATATTCCAGTAATTGTTTAGCTCCGGGTTTCAATTTAACATCATGTTCATAATGATAAGCCACCATCTCGGTCCATTCACTCATAATTTCATCTATAGATTCAGATAAATCGAATTTTTCTTTAAAAAAATGTGCTATTTCAATAAAGTTATTACCACCTTCTACTTGTGAAAATAAATTATCCGGAACAGAGATATTACGTTTACCTAAGTATTCTTTATCAACTCTGAGCCAGACCTGCATGGAATCTATAAGTGTCCCATCCAAATCGAATATTACAGCTTTTATATGCATTACATTTCCGCTAATTTTGCTCGCACTTTAGCACTAACCATATCCATTGTCCATACAACCGCAGCAATGAGCCAGATAATCAAACCGACATTATGCCATCTTAAAAGTTGTTGTTGTTGTAAAAGTAGCAGACCAATTCCACCACCGCCTACAAAACCGACAATAGTTGCCATTCGCACATTAATATCCCAGCGATATATTGTAAAAGCCAAATAAGGAGAAATTATTTGCGGGACAACTGCAAAGACCCAGGTCTGCAATGTACTTGCTCCAGTAGCTTTTATTGCTTCAACCGGACCGGGATCAATGTTTTCTATCTGTTCTGAATATAATTTTGTTAATGCTGCAATTGAATGAATCATGAGAGCCAACATACCCGCAAATGGACCTATACCTACCCAAACACTGAAGATAATAGCCCACACAATTGCTTCAATCGACCTGAATATAGTCGCTATCGTTCTGATAACAAGATATACACTATTCCCAATAAAGGTCTTTGGCATTAAATTTCTAGCTGCAAAAAAACTCAGTATAAAAGCAAAAGGTATAGCAAAAATCGTTGCTAAAAGAGCCAAAAAGATAGTTTCTGCCAAAGCATTTAGGGCTTTATTAAGCATATTAGAATTTTTCTGAGCATACTTCAATATAGAAGATTTGTAATTTATAAGTTCGTTTTCATTCAATTTTTTCTCAAGGTCTTTTAAGAATACTTTTTTAGTTGTATATGATTTATTTTTTATATATTCTAATTTTTCCAAAATTATTAAAGGAACATCATTTTCTCTCAATTCCTCAAAAGAATTTTCAGTCAATTTATATCCAACTATGCTGGGATTAAAAATTCCGGAAGTTATACCACCAGCATTCTTAAATTTAGTAAAAAATTTATATGGATTAACTTCAACAAGATTCCAACCTACTACAAAAGTAATTACTAAACTAATTACAATTAACCAACCCCAGATACTTTTAAACCATTTTTTAAATGTCTTTTTAGATTTATAGAAAATTTTTCTACCTATCGAGTCACCTAAAAGAAAAAATAACAATGTTAAAACCAAGGCAATCAAGGCAATATATCTATATTCAACTTTAAATTCAAACCAATTATTGGAAAGATAAGATAAACATCCCAGAATATAAACCCAAAATAACAAATCAACAATTAAGGCTTGGATAATAGATTTTACATTATTTTTCTTTTTCATCGAATTTCCACCTCTTCAGCTTCTTGACCGTATATATCCTTGAACTTCTTTTCATCGATTTCTCTTGGAGAACCGTCAAATACTATTTCACCATCTTTCAGGGCAATCACCCTGGAACCGTATTTTCTTGCCAAACTTAAAAAATGCAGAGAACAGATGACAGTAATATTATCTTTTTTGTTGAGTTCACCGAGATATCTCATTACAGAATCCGCAGTTGCAGGATCAAGGCTGGCAACAGGTTCATCAGCTAAGATAAGTCTTGGATTTTGCATCAATGCTCTAGCAATTGCTACTCTTTGCTGTTGACCGCCACTGAGATTCCTGATTTTCTTCATTTTAAAATCGATTAATCCAACTCTTTTCAGGTTTTGTTCTGCTAAATTTACATCATTTTTAATTCGAGAGAACCCAAGAGAATGAATCAGTGAAACATATCCAAGTTTCCCGGTCAGTACATTTGTAAGAGCAGAAATATTTTTTATCAAATTGAACTGCTGAAAAATCATCCCGATCTGTCTGCGAATATTCCGTAAGGATTTTCCACCAGCTCTTTCCACGTTTTGACCACTAAAAATTATCTCCCCGGAAGTGGGCTCGATAAGTCTGTTTAGACATCTCAGAAAGGTGGATTTTCCTGAACCGGATAAACCCAGCAGGATTAAAAATTCTCCTTCTTTTACTGAGAGATCTATTCCTTTAATGGCGTGGATTCCACCCAGATAAATCTTATGTAAGTTTTTGATTTCTAGGATATTTTTCATTTTATGAATTCCGACGCTTCGGTTTCTAAAGCTTTCAGTGTATTTCTTACAATATCATAATCTGAATCTTTAGCTCTAATAAAATTATCAATATCCAAAAGATCATCTAATGTTTGTGAACCTATTTCTGTATTAGCATAATCCAAAAGGGTTTGAACTATCTTTTCTCTCATTTCTGATGGAAAATCTTTTCTAAAAGTAACAGTGTCATTTGGCAACCAGTCAGTATAACCAATGATTTTTATTTTTTCTACAACATCCGGGTATGTATCAATAACTGCTCTGCGCGCATCATTTATTTCCCCATCTTCACCCGGTGGAGACCAGAAAGTACAACCAACATCGGCTCTTCCCTGATATACTGCTAAAATAGCCTGAGGATGTCCACCGGCAAAAAGGCTGTTTTTGGGAATTATTTTCTTTTGTGCCAGAAGTGCTGAAGGATAAATAAATCCTGAAGCAGAAGCAGCATCAGTGTAGGCAATTATTTTGCCATTAATATCTTCCAGACTATTAATATCACTATTACTTCTAACAATAAACTGACCACGGTATTTATCCAATCCCTTTCTCACTGTAGTAAGTGCAACTTCAGCTCCAAATTTCTCATTAGCCAGAATATAAGCAAACGTTGCCAGCCAGGCTATATCGGTTTCATTTGTACCCAGAGCTTCAATAACAGCAGCATAACTTGTTGGCACTGCAACTTTAAAATAGTATCCGGTTTCTTTTGTTAAATAATCTGCAATTTCCTGTCCGCTTGTAACTATCTTTCCTGCTTCCATCGATGGTACAAAATACATTTTAATGGGATTTTTTTTAGAGCCAAGTTCTGCTTCTTTGACACATCCAATTGCGAATAAAAGTGTAATTAATAAGATAAATCTTAATAATTTCATGTTATCTCCTAAATTTCAATTATTTTTTTTAATTCATAAATCTCTTTTATTTCATAAGTCGGCTCAATTCCCGATTCATTGAGTAATAAATTTGGATTGAACCAACATGTGTCAATGTCAAAATCATTTCCACCTTTAATGTCAGAAATTAAATTATCACCCACAATTAAAGTTGATGCCTTATTTTCACATTCTAACTTATTGAAAACAAATTCAAGAAACCTTTTATCAGGTTTAGGATAGCCAACGTCTTCTGAAATAAAGATATCCTTAAAATAGGGAGCAATTTCAGAATTTTTAATACGAGAGTGTTGAACATCTGATAAGCCATTGGAAACTATAACAATTTTACATTTATCTGCGAAATAGGAGGAGATCTCTTTTGCTCCATCCAATAAAAAAGAGCATTCAGATAATCTCATAATATAAGTGGAACTTAGTTCTTCAGGATTTAATTTATATTGTGTTAATTCAAAATCTATTGAATTTAATAATTTTCTAAACCTTTCTACTCGCAGTTCTTTTGCAGTAATTTTACCTTTTTCAAAATCCCGCCAGATTTTACTGTTAATGATTTTGTACATTCGATAAACTTCTTCTAAATTATTATTAAAACCGAGATTCTGAAAAGTTTTCATAAAGGCAACTGATTCTGCTTTTTGATAATCAAAAAGGGTGCCATCTATATCAAATAAAATTAACTCATATCTCATAACTCATTAATTCCTAAATAATTTTTATTGATGCAAAAAACTTAATTGACTAAAGAATGTAAATAAAAAATAATGAAATTAGATATTTATATTGAAAAACTTATTAAAACAAGGAGGATATTTATGAAAGAAAAATCATCATTTTTAATTATTGGTGTAATTATTGTAGTTGCTGTGGTAGTCTATTTTGCATTTTTCTATCCGGAACCTTTTAAAGAAGAAGTTGCTGGAACTATAGGAGGGGTAGAAAAAGCTGAAAAATTCCGTGGAGAACAATTGGGTGATGAAGATGTTTTAATTGAAAACCAAGATTTTGTGAAATTCAGTCAAAGTGCGGAATTTCAGAATCTTTTGAAAAACGAAGACTTCGTGAAGATTGTTTTGTCTCAGGATTTTCAAAAGATATTTATCCTTAATCTCGATATACAGAAATTTGATCTTACCATGCAAGACTTTCAAAATTTTATACAAAGTGATGATTTAAAATCAATCTATAATCAGGATTTTCAGAAATTTATTGATAGCGATAAATTCAAATCTATTTACAGCCAGGATTTCCAGAAAATTCTATGTTCTCAGGATTTTCAGAAATCTATATTATCCCAGGATTTTCAAGAATCATCTATGAAGGAAAAGATGGAACTCGTTCTTTTAAGCCAGGATTTCCAAAATATATTTGGCCAGGATTTCCAGAAAATTATCCTAAGTCAGGATTTCCAGGAACTTGC
>JAUXFF010000070.1 GCA_030620155.1 Candidatus Cloacimonadota bacterium
ACAGCGAAGCTGTATTTAACGAGGTGTCATCTGTGTTCTATAAATCCCAATACACAAATATCCTCCGTACAGTCACTGCGTTCCTTACGGGGCAGGCAAATTACAAATAAATTACAAATAACAAATAACAAAAAACAAATAAATCACAAATAACAAATCCCAATCACAAAAACCGGTTTTCCAATTATTATAAAGTTTCTTCCGTGTTCTCCAAAATAAATTCAGCTTCATTTCATTACGCCGAGACAAGAAATACGTGAATATCCATAATCATAAATATGAAAATAATTATAATAGAAGTCAGTGATAGTCTGTGTAAGTCAGTGGCAAAAAAATCCGTGAACATCCGTTCTATCCGTTTACCCCGTGAAATCCTGCAAAGCAGGAACAGCGAAGCTGTATTTAACGGGGTGTTCTATTAATTCTTATATTTTCCAAAAAATCATTTAAGCTTGACTCATTTAAATTAAAATATTGATTTGCAACAAAATTATTCAATAATAACAAATATGGGAGGTTAAATGAAATTCAAGTTGTTGTCAAATGCAGATTTACAGGCTATCGATGCTTTAAAGGAGTTTCATGGTGGTGCTCAAAAAATCAGTGAAACAATCAAAAGTATGAGGGTTTTTGAAACCAGGAAGAAAATCCTTTCTGAAAAAGGCTTCGGGCAAATGATTGAAGAAGCTGAAGAATTAGTGAAAAAATTTGCTAAAGCCGGAGATTACGAAAAAGAAAATAATATTTCCTTTAATAATAATTTCGGTGTGGCCACTGCTCAGGTTTCAGGTTGGCAGGGTGCAAAAGTTACTCATCATGCTATGAAAAGAATAGCAGAAAGTGCGAAAACAAGTGAACCTTGTTTCGTTCCCTCAGAGTTTATTTCAGTTGTCGCTCTTACTGATAATTATGTTTATAATGGCTATTTAATGGCAACCTTGACTATGGCAGAAAATATCATGAAAGCATCAAAATTCTGCAGTACGAATTTGATCGGTATTCCTCAACCGGAAGATAGATTTGTGGAACTTGAAAAAATCACTGGTAAAATATTTGAAAGAACTGATGCTGGAAACGGATTATCTCAATTGATATTGAAAAACCAGGGAACTTTCTTCGGCAATTTTGGTGGAATTGAGGTTGCGAATGATAATCATCTTATCTATCTTGACGGAATAACCAGAACTGCGCTCGCTACAGGTGCGGATTTCTTCCTTAATCCAAGTTGGAGTACAATTGTCGCTATTTGCTATTACGGTAGAGATATCCCCAATCTTCATATTAAAATTTCCATGCTTCTGGCAACTCAGAATCTTATGCAGTTCAGAATGTTGCTCAATATTATGAGTGAATACCTTCGTGATGATAAAACTTCTCCACTTTATGAAATCAACATTGGAAATGGTGTAAGCCCGGAGAATTTCATTCAATGTGCTAATGAGCTAAAAGAGAGCGGTATCAAAGGTGTAAGTCTCGCTGCTCATATTTATATTAACCCCGACCTTGGTATTGCCAATTTCAACTGGACAGATAATATGCATGAAGTTCTGGAAAGTGGAACAAATTTAACCTTTAAATACGAAAGTGACGGTACAGCTCGAGAAATGGATACAATGGGAACTTATTTCCTTCCTGAAGATGAACGAAACGCTAATGCGGAAAAAATAGGTGATGTAATATTCTATAAAGCACTTCAAGCTTCTAAAGATGGAAGAAATATGATGAAGAAAGGAATCAGGGTTTTATTTGGAAGGAGTTCTTATTAATAGTGTTTGTCCGTCATGCAACACGAACAGCTTAATTTTGTTAAGAGATCTATAAATATATGAAAGAAAAAATCAAATCCTACTATACTCCAAAAACGCAAATCATCCTTTATGGTTTACTTCTTATATTTACACCTTTTTTAATTTTACAGAACTTTTTACAATCAGCAATTGGAATGGCTTCCAGATTTTCTTTCTCTATTGAAAAATTAGAAATACCTTACGTACTGGCTATAGCCGGAATTTTTTTCATTTTTTTAATTATACTTGTACGTCGGGAAATTACTCCCTATCGGATAATTGTCAGTATCGTTGTAATTTCTTTTATAATAATAGGACAAAATTCCACTGATTATTACTTCAACCACAAATTTTATGATCTGCAACAAAACTGGCATTATTTTGCTTATGCCTTTTTTTCTTATTTAGCCTATAGATTTTTTAAATATAAGGAATTCCCTCCTGAAAAAATAATCCTTTTTACTTTTCTATCAGCTTTAGCCCTCTCTACATTTGATGAGGGTGCTCAGGTATTCATTTCAGGTCGTATTTTTGATATTTGTGATATTGCCAAGGATGGATGGGGAACTATTGCAGGAATTATTTTTACATTCTTTATATTGAAAAAAGGTGAGATAACAAGTTCAGGATGGAAAATCAGACATGCCAGGATTTCAAGTTATTTAAAGCATCCTGTTACAGTACTTTTCATGGAAATAGTATTTGGCTTAATATTTCTCCTGATAAGTTCAATTCTTACAAATAATAGCTATTGGCTGCTTACAATAGCTTTAACACTGGTATTATTCCTTATTTTTTTTACTATCCTGCATTTATCCCAACGGTTTCTTTTCCGCACTATTTTTATAATCGCAGCCGTTATTATAATCATAGTCCAGGGATTTTTCTTTTTCAAATATCGCGAAAAAAATATCATATACAATACATACGGGTTAACAGTATACAAGGGAATTCCTATACCTTTTTTTGATATAATGATTTATCCAGACGAAACTTTCAGGCTTGTGGATAAAAAACATTTTTTCACCAATCGTGACCAGATAATGATTAATGGGCTGGCAAAAGATATCTTGCTCATTGGAAGTGGCAGCGAGGGGTTAGGAGGTCGAGGTTACCCGGAGGAAACGAAAGTACAGTTCATCTTCAATGAGAATACAGAGCAGGGTCTGCAGATTATCATATTAAAGACCCCAAAAGCGTGTGAAGTATTTAACAAACTTAGAAATGAGGGTAAAAATGTTCTTTTTATCATCCACAATACCTGCTAAAAAAGATAAACAGAAAAAAAAGAACAGAAAGGCTGAAACCGTAACCACGGAAGCTAAAATTTTTGCCTTTATTATATTCGGATTTTGGGGAATTCTTTTGCTCTTCGGTCTTATCTCTATTTCAAAACCGGATTGGCTTGTAAAAATCTCAGAGCCGGGCAAAAATGTAGAAGTTTTAACTATAAAACGCACCGGCGATCAATTCTTAAGAAATAAAAAATACTCTCTGGCCGCAAGCGCTTATAAACAAGCGTTGAAAATTAAACCGGATATGTATTCCGCACGAGGAAACCTGGGAATCGTCTATTCAAAGATGGGGTACTATAATAAAGCTATTTCCACTTTCAAGTATCTTTTGAAACATAATCCAGAACGCTCTTACACATCATACCACAACATAGCTGAAATATACGAGAAAACTGATCAAATAGAAAAAGCTACTAAAAACTATGTGCTCTGTGCTAAGACTGCTCCATTCCCCTCCTACGCTCTCAGCAAAGCAGGATTTCTATATATAAAGCAGGACTCATTGGATCTCGCCATTGATTATCTCCAGCAGTCTCTGGACAACAGGCGGGATATGAGCCAGTTATATGAAGGTATGTTGGAAAAAGCAATTCCCAATTATTCAGATGATTCAAAAAAAAGGAATGCTATACAAACTGCCTTGGATCAGGGTATATCAAAGGATGATCTAAAACGTTATGACTTCAGTGTTTTTGAAACGAGTTTAAAAAAAGATAGAGAACTGGCAAAAGCTCATAATTTTATAGGAACTGCATATTTCAAGAAAAACGATCTGGAAAAGGCCCAATTACACATTAAAAAGGCTCTACAGATATGGCCGAATTTTATTGAAGCCAGAGATAATATGAAAACCATCTTAGCAATCCAGAAAGATATAGATAAACTAAATGAGAAATAGATTAGATAAAAACCATAACCATTTTAATGGTTTTGAAAGATTTAAGAAGCCCACAACTGTTTACTCCGGCTTAGACGGATCAGTTGTGGGAAAATAGATGAGATAAAAAAAATTATAACCGTTTTAACGGTTTTTAAGGAGAATTCATTATGTCACATTCTCTTACAAAGATCTGGATACATGCAGTCTGGAGTACAAAAGATAGATTCCATTTCTTGGAAAGTAAAAAAAGAAAAAAAATTATTGATCATTTAAAAACAAAATTAGAAGAATCAGAATGTGGTGTTAGGATTATTAATGGTACAGAAGATCACTTACACGCATTATTTCTTTTAAATCCAAATAAATCCATAAAAGATATAATGAAAAATATCAAAGGGGAATGTTCTCATTGGATAAATCAAAATAATTTTTATAAGGTAAAATTCTCCTGGCAGGTAGGTTATGGTGCTTTTTCAGTTAGTGAATCACTTATGAAAAAAGTTGAAAAATATATTAAAAACCAAAAAGAACATCATAGAAAGATGTCTTTTCAAGAAGAATGGGAGTTATTATTAAAAAACCATAATATGATTGTTTCGGGAAACCATTAAAATGGTTATTGTGTTGTGTTATTCCCAATTTCCCACGATTAAAATCGTGGGCTCCTTCTCCAACGAATGATTAATGGACATAAAGAAGCCCACAACTTCAGTTGTGGGTCACAAAACCATAACCAAAAGAAAATTTCAACCATTTCAATGGTTTCTGAAATTTTCCTTGATTTTGCAGAACCCTAAAAATAAAAAAACTAAATGAGGTATAAATTATGATTAAAAACTGGTACTCACTATTTTCGGAAAATATGAAGGATTTTGAAGGTTATTCTATTGGTAAAATTTTCAAATATTTGAATAATCCCGAAATAATTTCTTTAGCCGGTGGATTACCTTCTCCGGATATGTTTTTAAAAGATGAGATGAGAACAATTTCAAAAAAACTTTTGGATGAAAATTTAGAAAAGATATTTCAATATACTTCTGTGCCGGGTGAAAAAAACCTTATTGATGCAATTATTTATTTTCTGGAAAAAGATAACATAAATGTAAAAGATGAGAATATTCTCATTACTTCATCAGGTCAGCATGGATTGGATTTGGTGGGACGTCTTTTCCTGGATCCTGAAGATACGATTATCATTGATAGACCTACATTTGCCGGTGCAATAGTGGCTTTTCAAATGCAATGCCCCAAAATTGTAGGTGTGGATATTCAAGAAGATGGACCTGATGTGGAATCCTACCGTAAAAAAATCGAACAACTGAAAAAACAGGATATCACACCAAAATTCATGTATGTTGTACCGGATTTTCAGAATCCTACCGGGATTACTATCAGCTTGAAAAAACGTGAAGCTTTATTAGATTTGAGTTATCAATATAATATCCCGATTGTCGAGGATAGTCCTTACCGGGATTTACGATATACTGGTGAAACAATTCCATCAATTTACTCTTTAGACCAGCAGAGAAAAGGTAACCATGTAATAGGATTATATACTTTCTCAAAAATATTCTGCCCCGGAATCAGAGTGGGTTTTAATATTGGTCCAAAAGAAGTTATTATGAAAATGTCAAATATTAAAGGAGGGAATCTTCTCAACACTCCCAAATATAATCAGGACTTATGTGCAGCTTTTTTAACTGAAATGAATTTTGATTCTCACATAAAAAAATGCAGAAACTACTATCATGAGAAACTTAATATTTTTTTACAAACTATGGAAAAATATTTCCCTGATGAAATGGGAGTAACCTGGACAAAACCGGAAGGTGGTCTTTTTCTCTGGGTAAATGTTCCTGAACATATTGATACACAAGAGCTTTTTTATGAAGCCATAAAATTCAAAGTTGCCTTTGTTCCGGGTGAAGTTTTTTATGGTGAAAATCCCAGTAAAAATCATATGAGAATTAATTTTTCATTTGCCACGAAAGAACAATTAGCTGAAGCTGTAAAAAGGCTTTCTCAGTGTATAAAAGCCCAACTTTAAAGGAGATTTTATATGGACCTGGGAATTAAGAATAAAGTTGCATTAGTTACTGCATCCAGTAAAGGACTTGGTAAAGCAGTTGCCGAACGCCTTTCCCTTGAAGGTGCAAAAGTAATAATTTGTGCCAGGAATAAAGATAAGCTCCTGGAAACTCAAAAAGAAATGGAATCAAAAACGAAAAATATAGTCAAAGCTCTTGAATGTGATGTTACAAACTTTAACCAGGTAACCAGGATGATTGAAGATATCATAAAAGAATTTGGAGCTATTGATATTCTGGTTTGTAATGCAGGTGGACCACCAGCTGGAATGGCGGTTGACTTTAATGTTGATGATTATAGAAATGCCCTGGAATTGAATCTTTTAAGTACTATCAATCTTTGTAATAAAGTTGTTCCTTATATGAAGAAAAAACAATGGGGCAGGATAATAAATTTAACTTCTGTTTCAGTAAAACAGCCTATTGATAATTTAATATTATCCAATACTTCCAGGACAGGAGTAATCGGTTTTTCAAAATCTTTATCCAATCAGGTAGCCCCATTCGGGATTACAGTAAATTCTGTCTGCCCCGGATATACAAAAACTCAAAGAGTAGAAAACCTGGCAAAATATTATGAAAAAAGCGGGAAAGGAACTATTCAAGACTTTTATGATTCCATAAAAAAAACCATCCCCATGAACAGGTTGGGAACTCCCGGGGAACTCGCCAATGCCGTGACTTTTCTTGCATCTGAAGGAGCAGGTTATATTACAGGTGTAGCATTACAGGTTGATGGTGGATATATAAAATCATTATTCTAAACTTTAATTTATATAAATGAGGTAAATATGGCAAAAAAAAAATTATTTTATTCCACAAATCTCAAAACAATCCCTGTCACATTCAGGGAAGCTCTGCTCAAAGGGATCGCACCTGATGGAGGATTATTCATGCCTGAGGAAATCCCGACTTTATCTTCTGATGAGATTCTGAGCTTTTCTCAAATGAACTACCATGAAATCGCATATTCTATAGGGAAAAAATTTTTGCATGATCAAATCCCTGATGATGACTTACGAAATATCACTATTGATGCATACAACTATAATGTCCCTCTTGAGCATGTTTATGAAAATAAATATGTAATGAGACTTGATCAGGGACCTACCGCATCCTTTAAAGATTTTGCTGCTCGAATGATGGGAAGGTTAATGCAATACTATCTGGATAAGGAACACAGGGAACTTCTAATTTTAACTGCTACTTCAGGTGATACCGGAAGTGCAATAGCTAATGCATTCTATGGACTTGATAATATTAAAGTTGTAGTATTATTCCCTGAAACAGAGGTAACTGCACGTCAGAGAAAACAGATGACCACTTTGGGCAAGAATGTTCAAATTATTGCTATTGATGCTAAATTTGATGATTGCCAGACACTGGTAAAACAGGCGTTCGCTGATCCTAAACTTGACTATCTTAAGCTCTCATCAGCAAATTCAATAAATATCGGAAGACTTATCCCTCAGATCATGTATTATTTCTATTCATTCGCTAAATTAAGAAAGGGAAGTAAAAACGACAATGTTATATTCTCGGTTCCCTCCGGGAATTTTGGTGATATGATGGGCGGTCTCCTTGCAAAAAGAATGGGACTCCCGGTCAAAAAATTCGTAATAGCGACTAATGAAAATGATGAATTCCCAAAATTCGTAAAAACCGGGAAGTATGAGATAATCGTTCCATCAAAAAATTGTATATCCAGTGCAATGAATGTTGGCCATCCCAGTAATATTGCACGTCTAATCGCTCTTTATGATGGTATTATGGATGAGACCGGATTTATTCACAAAACTCCTGATATGGAACTTATCCGAAAAGAAATATATTCAGTAAGTATTAACGACGTGGAAACTAAAAAAATGATCTTTGACGCCTTTAATGACCATAAACTTCTATTGGAACCACATGGTTCGGTAGGTTGGGCTGGATTAATGAGCTATTTACAAAAAAATAAAAAGGATGATTCTCCCCTGCAGCTTTGTATATCCCTTGAAACAGCTCATCCAGCGAAATTCCCTGAACAGATCAGAGAAATTCTCAGTTTTGATCCTGAACTTCCTCCAAGCCTGGAAGGTATTGAGGATAAAGAAGAATCATTTATAAAACTTGAAAATAACTATAAAGTTTTCAAAGAATACTTAAAAAAACATTATTAAGAGGAACTTGTGAAATACATAATAATTCTTGGTGATGGAATGTCGGATAGACCCATAAAAAAGTTGGAGAACAAAACTCCCTTAATGGTTGCGAATATTCATAATATTGATAATCTCTGTGCTAAAGGCAGAACGGGTAAGTTTCAAACTGTTCCTGATGATATGCCTCCGGGAAGTGAAGTTGCCAACCTGGCAGTTCTGGGATACGATGTTCACAAAGTATATCAAGGAAGAGGAGTTCTGGAAGGTGCAAGTTTGGGTATTGAATTAGAACCGACCGATCTGGCTATGAGGTGCAACCTTTTATGTATAGAAGAAGGAAAAATTAAGAATCATTCCGCAGGTCATATTTCTTCCGAAGAATCTCATATATTAATAAAAGCTCTGAATGAGAAACTCAAATCCGAGAAATTCAGATTTTATCCTGGCTTCAGTTTTCGTCATATTTTAGTTTTAAAAAACGGGATAAACGATATAGAATGCATACCTCCTCATAATGTTCCCGGAACTCCTTTCAAAGAAGTAATGATAAAACCAACCAGTGAAAAAGGTAAGGAAACTGCTGCTCTGTTAAACGATTTAATTTTAAGATCTCAGGATATTTTGAAGGATCACCCGGTTAATCTGAAAAGAACAGACGAAGGAAAAGACCCGGCAAATTCAGTCTGGTTCTGGTCATCAGGCTATAAACCCAGGATGAAAACATTTAAAGAATTATACGGGATGACAGGTGCAGTAATATCCGCAGTTGATATTATAAAGGGGCTTGGAGTTTATGCCGGTCTGGATGTCATTAAAATTGAAGGTGCTACCGGTTTAACAGATACAAATTACGAAGGTAAAGCTGAAGCTGCAGTCAAAGCTTTACATGACCATGACTTTGTTTACTTGCATGTTGAAGCCACTGATGAAGCTGGACATGCAGGAGATGTTGAACTTAAGATAAAAGCCCTGGAATATTTAGACAGGAGAGTAGTAAAATATATTATGGAAAGAACTTCTGAAATGAAAGAAAAAGTGTCAATTGCAGTTCTTCCGGATCACGCCACGCCCTGTGATGTAAGGACTCACACTCACGATCCAGTCCCTTTTATAATTTATAATCCTGATATTATTCCTGATCAAGTAAGGCAATACAATGAAAAAACTACTGAGAAAGGATATTTCGGAATTTTAGAAAGAGACCAGTTTATTAAAACATTATTAGAACTAAGAAGGTGATTACTTTAAAATGAAAAAATGTAAAATAACCGTAGTAAAGAGAACCTTGAATCAAGACTTAATCGATGTTTACTTAAGTGAAGAATTTAAAAAAGATGGATTTGAATTTTGTGAACATTTCAAAGATGGACAGGAGTTTATTGTCGATGATCCTAATGTTATGCCTGACAAATTTTGTGCCTGGGCATGGGTTGATATTCATAGAGAATTAGTGACTGTTATGTCAGGTGGGAATTTAGACTGGATGAGTAAGGAAGGTTCTGCACTAACTTGTTGTACCGATGGTTTCAGACCGGTCATTTTTAAAATTGAAAGAATCGATTAGATTTTAAAGGAGGTTTTATGACACAGGAAAATGAAAGGGATATTGAAAAACAAGAGAAAATTAAAATATCCGAACGTTTCAATAACATAGGTTGGGGATTATTTATTGTTATGATAGGAATCATCTGGTTGGTCCCGGATGAGCTAATCCCTGATGGTACTTTTCTTATAGGTGTTGGTGTAATTTTGCTTGGGATGAGTCTTGTTAAACATCTTTCCGGACTTAGATCATATGGAGCTACGATTTTCCTGGGAATTCTGGCATTAGCTTTCGGGCTTGGAGATTTATTAGGAATTGATGTTCCTCTTATCCCAATCCTTCTTGTTATCTGGGGATTGAGTATAATATTTAACTTATTCAAAAAAAAACATAATTCATGAAATTGTACTCTTCTCTTTCTGAAAAAAAATTAGTAACCCCACCGTCCCGGTGGGAAGAAAAAGAACCATTGGGACAATGGTGGTACTGTAATCCCACGGTCCCGATGGGAAAAAAACCATTGGGACAATGGTGGTACTGTAACCCCACCGTCCCGAAGGGAATTACTATATGTGAGAGTAAGACTATAAGGTAAGAATTAATATGAAAAAAATATTAATTACAGTTTCAATCTTTATTTTATTAATAATACTTCTGGCAGAACCAAAATCTGAAGAAAAATCAGATGTTTTTTTTACAAGAGACGTCTCCGCAGAAGGAGTATTAAAAATTTATGAAAAAATTGCAAATCACACTACGGGTAAAATCGCTATTAAGGTTCATTTCGGTGAAGATGGAAACACAAATTATCTCAATCCTAACCTTATTCGGGATCTAATTGAAAAATTAGAAGCAACTTTAGTTGAGACAAATGTTCTCTATGTAAGTAGAAGACGATATACCGAAAGTCATATTCAACTGGCAAAAGATCATGGATTTGATTTTGCACCAATTGATATTTTAGATTCCGAAGGTGAGAAAATCATTCCGGTTGATTTACATCACTATAAAGAAGTCAAGGTTGGAAGCAATATTGATGATTATGATACTTTTTTGATATATTCTCATTTTAAAGGTCATAGTATGACCGGTTTTGGGGGAGCTATTAAAAATGTTTCCATGGGTTTAGCTTCAATTGCCGGCAAAATGGCTATTCATGCCTCTTCAATCCCTCAATACAATCCGGATATCTGTACTCAATGCGGTATATGTGTACTCGAATGTCCCGGGAATGCGATAACAATTAATCCCCTGGTGATCGATACTGAAAAATGTATCGGCTGCGGTACATGTATTGGGGTTTGCCCGGTCCAGGCATTTCAGGTGCCCTGGAGAAGCACTGAGAGAAGTATTTTTTTAGAACGTCTTGTGGAATATGCTAAAGGTATTACAGAAAACAGGAACATGATTTATATAAATGTGTTAGCTAATATTTCAAGACACTGTGACTGCTCAAGCCGTCCTAACAACACCCCATTTATGGAAGATATCGGAATTTTAGCTTCAACTGATATCGTGGCAATCGAAAATGCCAGCCATAACCTTGTGGATGAAGCATATCAATGTGATGATACTTTTCTTAAAGTAAATTATGTAAGTGGAAAAAATCAAATCGAATATGCTTATAAACTTGGTCTTGGAAATAAAAATTATAATTTAATTGACATCGATAAATAAGAATTTTATTGTTCAAAAAGTTAAAAGGTGTATATAAAAAATTTCCAAAGAAAGTATAATTTATGAAAGAAAATATTAAATGGTATTATTCTCCTAAATCGCAGATCATTTTGTATGCTTTACTTCTTGTTTTCACACCTTTTTTAATGTTGCAAAACTATCTTCAAACTGCTATCGGAACAGCGTCCAGATTTTCCTTCTACATCGGAAAATTGGAAATACCATATATTTTAGTAATAGTTATAGTTTTTGTTGTTTTTTCCCTTGTACTATTACGTCCCAGATTTACCCGTTTTCGTATCATTGCTGGTTTCGCTGTAATCCTTTTGATAATTTTGGGACAACATTCCACTGATTACTATTTCAGCCATAGATTTTACGATCTTCAACATAACTGGCATTACCTGGCTTATGGTTTGTACTCCTATTTAGCCTACAGATTGCTCAAATTCAAAGGAAAACCTGCAGAACGAATCATCTTATACACATTTATTTCAGCTTTAGCCCTTTCCACCTTTGATGAAGGAATCCAGGTTTTTATTTCCAACCGTATATTCGATATTTGCGACATAGCTAAGGATGTATGGGGTACAACTGTGGGAATTATCTTTATCTTCTTTATTTTGGAAAAAGGGAAAATCATCCGTAATGGATGGAAAATCAGGCAACCACGAATTTCCGGTTATTTGAAGAATCCCTTCTCTATCCTTTTCCTGGAAATTATATTTGCTTATATACTGCTTTTAGTGAGTTCCGTACTTACGGATATCATATTCTTGAAATTAGCTGTAGTAATCACACTGGGGATATTTATTGTCTTCTTTCTTATTTTACATTTCTCCCAGTATAAAATTCCCAGAATTATATTCATAAGTTTGGGTATTATTATTCTGTTGGTTCAGGGAATTTTCTTCTTCAAATACCGCAAAGACAATATCGTATATAACACTTACGGTTTAACAGTATATAAGGGAATCCCTATACCTCTCTTTGACATAATGATCTATCCTGACGGA